>JAUIDD010000008.1 GCA_030429175.1 Gammaproteobacteria bacterium | reverse complement strand
TTCTGGTGTGTATTTTCTAGTTCTGGTTGTCATTTGGTCACCTTTTTGTTGTTCATAGATTCTAACAAATCGGTGTCCGTTAATTTAGGGGAAGATTATAGATCCTCCCTACCCATTTTATGAACACTCATCCGTAACATCTACACTGCCGTCAAACAAGTCACTGAAGCCTTGCTCAAACCAACCGGCAGCTCATTTCGCAAAGTGATTATGATCGAATTTCCACGCAAAGGTGTTTGGAGCATCGACTTTCAAACCTCAGATACCTTTATTCATGCGCCTGGAGATGAAAACCACATTACTATCTTTGTGCCCACTACACCCAACCCCACCTCAGGATTTTTAATGATTGTACCTGAAACAGAAATTATTGAACTTGATATGACGGTCGAAGAAGGGCTTAAAACAATCATCTCTATCGGTGTGGTTAATCCTAAAAAATCTAGTTTTAAAGCGGCAAATACCTATTAAGCTCAAAATAAAAAACACATAAATCCATTTGACATAAGCCCTTAGCCTATGATCAAATCCCTCGCATGTAACTACGAGGGACCTTTAAATGCGACAAGAGATAAAAGAATTTTTAGCACAATTACCTGAAACTGTAACTCACCTATCAAAAAAACAGTTTATCCAACTAATACAAGCGTTACCCAACGCAACAGAAGCTGATCCTGCAGCACAAGCGCAACTACATCACATTCTTAACACACTGAAAAGTCAAATGGTGCTCGAGCTCTACATCAATATTAAAGCACAGCTTAAAGATATTTTTTCCAAACAAGTCCATAAAGACGTAATACTCGCTTTGTTTGATATTTTGCTACCGGAAAATGTGGCAAAAATGTCTAATAATGATTGTTTTAAATATCTCTCACTATCTTTTCGACCCCAAAGCACACCGTTAGAACATCATCGTCAAACTATAACACAATCTGGAAGATACAACCCACAAGCTATACGACTATTAAATCAACTATTTTTGTCAAAACAACAGCAAAAAGAATCCTATTTTGACTCAAAGTGGTTAACGGAAAACATTAATAAAATATATAGCAACCAGACACAAACGAGTGGACGTATTAATCCTGCTAGCACAAAACAATTACTCGAAACTATTTTACAGCCCGAAAGAACATTAACTGCTTTTAAATCAATCTCTGGAATCTTTGATGTCGAGCTGCTTAGCATGCTCAATGAAGCAGAAATAACCCTCCTAGAACAACATGTGTCTTTAGAACGATTAGAGCAAAACCCAAGTTTTATGCGACAACTCTATGAAGTATTGTTTCCTTGTTCTGAGGTAGCCTTTGGTTTACTACATAGTCTCAGGCAAAAAATCACCGCAGAACAACAAACATATATCACCATCAATCGACTTACATTTATTGCCAAATGGGCTGGCACGCCTGCTTGCTTTACACGACTCACTGATTATTATCAACAACAATATAAGAAAAACCCTCTAGTACTTATGAAACTCCATGATGAGAAAAAAGCAACATGTGTTTTTAATCCGACCAATGGGCAAAATATATTATATGATCTGATTAGGGATCAAAAACTAAATGTTTTAACACAAATTCTCAAAAAATCGCATGAAGAATACATTTCTTGTCTTAACGATCGATTTGACAGTAACATCCTACACTTCATTATGCGACACTACCCAGATAGTGCTACCTTAAGGCAGCAGCTTAGTTCTATTCCTGAAAATATATGCAAACAACTATCAACAAAGTATGATACGCTAAACTTTACACCAGTTTTGTATGCATACAACAACAACCAAGCGATTAACACTTTACATGAATTTGTCACCGATTTAGATTGCATATCAACAAACGGTATTTACTATATCCGTGACCCCAAAAAAACCAAAGTTTCCTTTCAACAGATCGAATATGGCATAAATAAAACTTCAACAAATCTAGTTACAATTCGCACCACACGAAGATACTGCCAATTAATATCTGATAATGAGCATCTTGATGTAGATGTAAAATCACAATGCAAGAAAAAAATATATACTGAGCTCACCTACCTCATCACCTCCTATAGACATACATCAGACATACTTCTGCAAACTAGTAGTTACAAACCAACACTGACGGAGGTAGTCACATGTCTGGACAAGCTGACAGCGTTACAAAAAAAAGAGCGTAACTACCAACTACAGGTTAAACATCTGTTTCAGCCATACCAAATTTATCGAAAAACATCCGATGCACTACAAGCACTACTCTGCTTTGTAAAAACTTATAACGCTATTCAACGTCCCCAAATGCTTCATCAGCTATGGCCTTATCTAAAAAAGTTAGAATTTTGGTCCATCAACATGTTTGACCCTGAGTATAGCATTCCAGGATTATTAGCACGTTTGATTACTGAAAAAGATATCGAGTATAGCTTAGCGTTAACTAAAGAATTAATAAGTTCAGAGCAAATAGAAAAATTAGACGAAGAATTTTTTGAAATAAAAAATCATACTATAGCAGGTTTTTGCATTATGCACGGTAGAGATGATATCTTAATCTATTTAAAATCACTTTCTCCTAAAACAAGTTTCATCACAGACACGCATATTGCTGATGCTATAACGAAAAAACAAACATTGTGTCAAACACGTCACAGCCATACACTAGCACCCGTACTTTTTCACAAAAATCAAGCTGCAGCTTATCCACCTGAACTTATTACAAAACACTCACGTGATAACTTTACCTCACTTATAATGCAAATAGGCGCAGTTGACACCATTGAATCAAATATATTGCAACAATTATTAGGAGAAAAACGCAGTCAAGCTTTACAAAAATTTTGTCTCAATAAATCATCAGAAATAAACTATTATGATGACTACGTTCAATATATTGAAGAAAATCAATTTGAGAATATGCTGCAATATAACTTACACCACGGCACTCCTGAAGACACACTTAAAGCGCTATGTGCTAATAAAAGCTTAACCTTAGTTACAACAGCTATCGCACAACTAGACAGTAAACGCTTTACAACTACACCTCAAGGTGACACACAAAATATTTTCTTAGGATTAGGACAAGCCAGTAAATTTCGACAAGGCATAAAAGATTTAACAATAGAGCTTGATCTTGCTCATACCATCAAAGCAGCACAGCAAACGAGCCTTTGGACCAGTCTTCACCGAGCCAGCTGTGAAAAACAAGTCTCCTTTTCGAAAATAATTGGCAAAACACAAATAACCTATCATTATATGCGACCTATATCTAATCCACAGGTCAAAAATCTTATTGCCATCGTACATTTTTATAGTAAGCCCTATAACCAAAATAAATACCTATCTTTTAGCTATGAAGGTCATATTTTTGAACGCGCCCACCATGACGTTATTGCATTATTGACACTCTTGTTTTTAAGACAGTTAGATCCAGAAACACAGACGATGATTCAACAATTAGCAGCGCAACAAGGGTATAAATTTTGGCAACAGTTTTGCACGTTCTTTTTAGATGTACACCTACATGAATTTAAACTCAGTGGCAATATTAATATGGACATAAGTAAGCCATATATAAGCATCAATCCCAGCGAGTATGTACCACATTATGCATTACAAAAAACACCTACATTTATACCAAACCTACAGTCTTCAACTCTAGAAACCATTACCAAACTACAACATGAGGTTAATCGATATAAACACCTCACAAACATTGCACCGGGCACCAAAACTTGGCAACTCAATGTAGATATATTAGTACAACATATATTACTCAATAGAGATACTGAGCTTTTCAAATATATTATGCAAAACCGGCAAGATTATATATTCAATCCTTATCATATAATCTATCATATGTTCAACTTACTTTATCTCAACACGGTTCATTTTATTGGTTTTGCAGGATGCGACCAAGCACACACTCAACGGCAATTACTCGATTTTTTAAGCCTACTTATCACATCTCAGTCCAATTCACTCTTTTGCGATACCATACCACAACTAACATTGCCTCTCTTTCTTGAAATTTTATTGAATTCTACTGAGGACATCTCACTACGTGCATGTGAGCTCTTAAATGTAAATCTAAGTAGCCTCCCATACTACTTAATGATTGCGCTTAATAAACCACGGCACGCTGATGCTATTGCCGCTAGATTACCTATTTTTGACTCTGCAACACAAGATCAATATTATGGCGGCGGTATCATAAATTGCCACCAAGTCTTTATGACATTGATAGGCTACATTCAAAATAATCAGACTGAGGCATTAAATCAGGCATTACAAAAGTTATTTGAGGATAGCAATGTGTGTAAGCCAAATACACTACTCTGCCTACTTCCCCATGCTGCAATTACTGCAGCTCAAATAGACTGTCTTAATATCCTTAAACAGTATTCAAAACTACTTACTTCATATGAGACTCTTTCCCCACTACTACTTGCTTATTACTTACATCCTAACAATAAAACTTTGATTACAGCCTGTGAAAAAGATTGGCAACAACCTAATAATGACTCTCATAAACTTAGATATGAGTTTAATCATTCGATGTTAAATTTCCAAATTTTTATCAAACATATCACCACTCAATCAGTAGACATCGAGTTTATTCTTAATTATATACCGCTTGAAACATTGAAAAACTATCCTCATCTAAGTATCGATTGCCTAACTCAAATCGCAGCTATTCCTATGACAATACTCTGCCAAACGTTTAAATCGCTTGAAAGCAAGTCCAATGAAAATATTCATAAAAAAGAAAAATTATTGCGACTTATGGCATTACATATTATAAGCACTTGCTTACTCGATACAGATAATATCGATAATAAACTTACTGATATACTAACATCTATCACTCTCAACTTCGATGATCTTTTAGAGCTTATGTGTACAACTATTCCTGTGTTAAATCAACAACAACACTACGAATTATTTAAAAACAGCAAAATAACTAAAACGATCAATCTATTTGCTATCCTTCTTAATAGCTCTGAACAGCCAATCATTATTCTGAATGCAATACTAGTTGCGTTTAAAAATACATTCTCAAATGCAAAATCCAAATCAACTTGGTCATCTAAATTCATTAAAAAATTAACTTCTAGAATAAAAGTCAAAAAACACTTAAATGATCAAAATGAATTTTTATATGCTACCTGCATACGTCAACTATTATTTAATCCAAAAATTTCTCCAACTGACTTTAAGAAATTTATCTCTGAAGAATTCAATTTTCTTATACAGCAGATCCCCACCAACTTACTCAATCCATTTGCCTTTAATTTGGCAGCGACACCATTTTATGGTACACACGACTACAACCGAAACCACACATTTGATAGTAATTCTAATTTAGATTGGACTAAAAACAGCAGTTGGCTTAGTACTTATGTTAAAGCCATAGATTGTCAGGTACCACCCTTATTACCTACATCTGAATTTACGAGCGACACTGACTCCAAATTGAATACTATGATTAAATTTATGGTGAGACATGGCCGTCAAATAGACATTCATCAGTTTCATTACATTAATTCAGTTGAAGTCTTTACTGATCAACTTGAAGCGCTTGAACTTAAAGTATCGCCACTAACATTACTAGAATTCTGTATTGCTAATCATAAAAAATCAATGCCCGATGCATCACAACATGCACAACAACACCATCATCTGATTGCTATCATTGAAAAAGCTCATGTGTCAAAAACCTCAGCTCTTCTATTCGCATTAATTGCTGCATTTTTGACACCTCCTGATCAACTGCAATCATTATCTTTATTAGATGCTTGCTGGGAATCCATTGCACAAATTCCACTAAATGATATGCTAACGCAATTTTGGGCTATTACTGAAAGCTTAACTAAAGCTATCCATTTCTTCACTAACCACTATATTAATAACCCCACATTATGGCAGTGGCTTGAGGCACATAAATTAACGATGAATGAAGGAAATAAATCCTACATAAATATTTTTAACATTCTACTGTTATGCTTTGAACACCTTTCTAAATCAAAAAAAATAGAAAACACACATAGACTGCTTGATTTTTATCAGAGTTATCATCAACAAATTGCATGGCAACAAAAAGTCATTCTTAAAAAAGCTGGCGATCATACACCAGCAAGCTTGCTAATAAACATCCTTTCTAAATATAGTGACCAACAAGAACTTTGGTTTCATATTCAAGATCAGCATCCACAACTATTTGAGTTTTTCAAAAAATCTGAATTGCGAGACATTTTTGGTAATAATCGTCTATCCTCAGCGATCCCGCAAGCCTTAGATTCTATCAAATATAACCAACATTATATTATACAAATTTTTGAATCAGACTTACTTTTCCATATTGAATCATTACCCCCATCATTAAAGTACGCTGATACACATGCCATTATGACTAATGACGAAACCATGAAAGAGATGCGCCCAGCTGCATATTGGTTAACACCTGACATTACCATCAGTCAATTTGATCACTTTTCATCTCGAACTAAGTGTGAAATACTCTCTATAAATTTAATCACACTTTGCGCACTTCATAACAATAAAGCTCAATTTAAAGTCGCACTATCTTCATTTATATCTAAAAGAAAAAAATCTGAGCTGCCTCCAAAATTAAATATGATATCGCTAGTTAAAGCTTGTTTAAACGCTAAAGCATTTGACACATTAACACTGTTTTTTGAAACATTCGAAAAAATAGATATCAAGTTACTGCATCAATGCTACTACCATTTAAGTGTCTATAAAAATCACTTCCATACACTAGGAGACTGTACACTTAAGGCTAGCATCGAGCATCTCGATACCCAATTAAAAACCTTAATTGCAAAAAATAAATCAGACCAACTGCGTCCTGCACCAAGTCGCTCATCAAGTCCAACATTATTTGGTAAACGCAAAATAGCTCATGTCATCACTAAGCCTGACGATGACCAAGAAGAACCCTCACCAGGACAACAACAAAAGCGCAAGTCAGATCAACCACACCACCATGACGGAGGCAAACATCCCAGAATGTAGTTGCATATATAGAATGATCCGGCTAAGATTGCACCCTATGCGAACACATACATCAAATGATATTAATGCACAGTTAGTCGACCAAACAGTGACGCTTTGTGGTTGGGCACATCGTCGCCGTGATCATGGTGGACTTATTTTTATTGATTTACGTGACCACCAGGGCTTGGTTCAAGTCGTGAGCGATCCTAAATTTAAGGAATCTTACAATAACGCTGATAACGTACGTAATGAGTATGTGCTCAAAGTCACTGGTATAATTCGTAAACGTCCAGATGGTATGACTAACGCAAACATCAGCTCTGGTGAAGTTGAGTTGGTGGCACATAAGCTTGAAATTCTCAATCCCTCAAAACCATTACCCTTTATGATTGATGAATACCAAGAAGTAGGCGAAGAAGTACGTTTACGCCATCGTTACCTTGACATCCGCCGCCCTGAAGTGGCAAAGCGATTACGCTTACGTGCAGAGATGAATCATTTAATTCAAACGTATATGTACGACAATGGGTTCATCAATATTGAAACACCCGTTCTCACAAAAGCCACACCCGAAGGTGCGCGCGACTACCTTGTACCCTCTCGCACTCATAAAGGTATGTTTTTCGCACTACCGCAGTCACCACAAATCTTTAAACAATTACTGATGGTTGCAGGTATAGATCGCTATTTCCAGATTGTAAAATGCTTTAGAGATGAAGATTTACGTGCAGATCGCCAACCTGAATTTACTCAGCTCGATGTTGAGATGGCCTTCATTAATGAAACAGACATTCAAACAATTATCGAAGAGCTGATTCGTCAACTATTCAAAAAGTTGATTAACGTCGATCTTCCAAAGCCATTTCCACATATGACTTATGCTGATTCGATGAGTCAGTATGGTGTAGATCGCCCTGATCTACGCATCCCACTGAAGTTAGTAACGATTTGTGCTGAAGTTAAAAACGCAGAATTTAAAGTATTTCGAGAACCTGCTAACGACAAAAATTGTAAAGTTTCAGCGCTAAAGTTTCCTGAAGGTGCGACTAAGCTGACACGCAAGCAGATCGACGACTATACAGATTTTGTTAAGATTTATGGTGCTAAAGGCCTTGCTTACATTAAAGTAAATAATCGTAACCAAGGCGTGGAAGGCTTGCAATCGCCCATTCTCAAATTCCTAACTGAAGACATGGTTGAGGCAATACTCAACAAGCTCGACGCTAACACGGGCGATATTATTTTCTTTGGTGCAGATACACAAAAAATCGTCAATGAATCACTAGGTGCGTTACGCTGCAAGATTGCACAAGAATTTAACCTTTACAGCCAACCGTGGGCACCCGTATGGGTTACTGACTTCCCGATGTTTGAGCAAGATGATACGGGTCGTTGGCAAGCACTGCATCATCCGTTTACGAGTCCACAAGTTGAAGACCCTGAACAATTAAAACAAGACCCAGGAGCTGCAACCTCACGTGCTTATGATATGGTAATCAATGGTTATGAGGTAGGCGGTGGTTCGATACGTATTCACGATCAAAAATTACAAGAAGCGGTGTTTGATATTTTAGGCATGCCGCATGAAGAAGCCCATGAAAAATTCGAGCATTTACTCCAAGCATTACAATATGGCTGCCCACCACATGGTGGCATAGCATTTGGTTTAGATCGCCTCGCAATGCTATTAACTGACAGCCCATCGATCCGCGATGTGATTGCCTTCCCTAAAACACAAACGGCAGCATGTCCATTGACGAATGCACCCAGTGCCGCAGATACAGAACAGCTTAAAGAATTAGGCATTAAGGTTGCACACAAAAAACCTTCTTAATAAATACCGTCATTGCGAGGAGTGCGTAGCACGACGTGGCAATGACGGTATTTTTAACTGATGGAAATTTTTTAAAAGAACTGGAGACTACACATGGCGGGTCATAGTAAATGGCACAACATTCAACATAGGAAGAACGCGCAGGACAAAAAACGCGGTAAAATATTCACAAAACTAATCCGTGCAATTACAGTTGCGGCGAAGATCGGTGGTGGGGATCCGAAGACGAATCCGCGGTTAAGAGATGCATTGGATAAGGCATTTGGTGCCAACATGACAAAAGACACAATTAAGCGTGCGATCGCACGTGGTGTGGGTGGTGATGATGGCAATGAAATGATGGAGATCCGTTATGAGGGTTATGGCCCTGCTGGTGTTGCAGTGATGGTAGACTGCTTAACCGATAATAAAAATCGCACGGTTGCTGATGTGCGCCATGCCTTTACCAAATGTGGTGGCAATCTTGGTACGGATGGTTCGGTTGCATATTTATTTGAGAAAACAGGTATTATTACGTTTGCCCCTGGCTGTGATGAAGAAAAAGTAATGGAAGCGGCGATTGAAGCAGGTGCTGATGATGTTGAAATAAATGATGATGGCTCTGTTGAAGTCATCACAAATGCAGACAAAATGGTAGATATCAAAGAAGCGTTAATTGCTGCAGGCCTAACGCCTGACGCATCAGATATTACAATGGTGGCATCGACCCAAGCAGAAATCGATGATCTAGAAACAGCACAAAAAGTAATGAAGCTGACCGACATGCTTGAAGACCTTGATGATGTACAAGATGTTTATAGCAATGTAGATATTGCAGATACGCTTGTCGATCAACTTTAACTTTCAAAAACTAGAGCGAATAGCTATGTCAGCTAATCCCTAATTATTTAGGGCCCTTGTCTGCTATTTCTTTAGCTACCTTATGAGCGTCTGCAATAATTTCTTGTGGGCTTGCGCTATGAACATTACGATAAAGCGACAAAGTTTGCTCAAATGCCCCCTTATAAACACGTTTGTATGCTTCTTTCGCTTCAGCACCAGCAATCAATTTCAGCGTAGATTTGGTCTTTGGAATATTTTTAAATAACTGACTCAATGCACTCATATACTAACCCCTTACTTTTGTTTATTCTGAGGTCAATATATCAAATTGATGCAGTGATATCCATTGTTTTTACCTATAAATCGTATATTAATCCTGACTTAAGCTACCTTAAATCTCTTAAGAATTCTCTTATTGAAAAATATTAGAAAAACAGGAAGTTATGAGATTAATAGTGATTACTGAAACCAACGTTGTCGACAGCACAATCACATTTGCACGCGCCACTGCAAGCCCATAGCGCTGACTAAATACAAATAGGTTTTTTGCTGCAGGCATAGCTGCCATTAAGGTTAAGCACATAAGCCAATAAGCATCTAGATGAAATACAAAGTGTCCAAGCATAAAAGCGAGATATGGGTGTAACAAAGATTTAAAGCCGATTAACATCAAGGTCTCTACTTTTTCTTTAGTGTCGAATGTCACCTTACTATCACCAATCGATAATCCCAAAGCTAATAAAGCCAGAAATGCTACCGATTGTTTTATGATATCAAATATGGCATTTAAAACACTCGGCAAAGACCATTGCATAGCGCTGACAAATAATCCTAATATAATACCCATTAATAATGGTGCCTTCCAAAAAACACTTAATGCAATTTTCAGATGTGATTTTTGTTGATGCTTATGTGTTGTAAGCTCAAGGCCTAAGATAATCAAAAAATTAAATACTGCCTGCACCACAATTACCCCTGCTACTGGCACTACTGTGTGAAGTAATAACATAAATAGCGGTAATGCAAGATAAGCCGTATTGGCATGTGTTGCAGCCATGGCATTAATGATTGTTTGCGCTAATGACTCATGGTATACATAACGTGACAGCCAAATGGTGATACTCATCAAACAGACTGAAGCCAAAAAATAAGCGCTCATATAATGCCAATTTAATATTTGATGAATTGGCAAATCTGCTAAATCGACAAAGAGTGTGATCGGCATCACAATATAAAAAATTAAACGTGTTAATACTGAAGATACATCAGATATGAAAAAATGCAGACGCGTTAACACATAGCCAAAAGCAATAATCAGAAAAATAGGTAATGTGCTATATAAAACTATCATTCTGACATAATTTTAATTGTACGCTCAGATATACAGCTTTTCATAAACTCAGTCATTGCTTGCATATTATTTGAATCGTAAAAAGCCAGCATAAGCGTATTGAACTCTTGCTGCCGCTTCACTGGTAAATTAATCGCGGGATGACCCGCCTCCGGCGGCATATAATCACTACCCGCGATGGTCACGCCACCTGTTCGAAAACACCCCCACTTTAATAATTCTTCTTTTGCAGCAAGCGCATGTAACTCACAGGCAATTTCCTTAGTTACAAAAAATTCATTTTTTTTAATAAGCTCAAATAAATACTCCCATGCACGTGCTTGATTCAGTGTCACTTGCTCGTCTTGGAGATTATGGCCGCCAACGGTAACACCATCGAGTAATGTCATTACTTCAGAAAGCGTATAGTTAATACCCTCAAGATTGACTGCGTCACAAACTAACTCTGGTAGCTGTCGCTTTGCTAAAAATAATGCTTTTTTTATATTTGGTTTTATCTGTGCTAATGACATATGCTATATTCTCTTATAATAAGTGATCCGATATGATCACATAACACAGATATGGAAAGCAAACTTATGTCCATCACTATCGGTATCGATCCTGGCTCACGAATCACAGGCTACGGCATTATTCGTTATCAAGGTAGCACTCTTGAACATATTGCACATGGCACGATTAAGACGCGTAGTGATGAGCTGTCTGATAAGCTTTATGAAATCTTCAAAGCGATTAATATAGTGATTCATCAGCACCAACCTGTGCAGGCAGCAATCGAGCAGGTATTTACCTTTTATAATCATCAATCGGCACTCAAACTCGGCCAAGCACGTGGTGCTGCACTGACAGCACTCGCCCAAGCGGGGCTGGCCGTAAGCGAATATAGTGCTAAGCAAGTCAAACAAGCCGTCGTCGGCTATGGTGGTGCAGACAAAAATCAAGTACAACATATGATCAGATCGATCTTAAGACTGACTAAAACGCCTCCACCTGATGCCGCCGATGCGCTCGCGATTGCAATTTGCCATTGCAACAGCCAAGCATTGCGGCATAAACTAGCGCAAGCCAAATAGCACCAAGGTATAAAATATGATTACAAAACTCACTGGCATTATTGCTGATAAGCAACCGCCCATTTTAATTATTGATGTGAATGGTGTGGGTTATGAAGTCTACGCGTCGATGAATACATTCTATCACCTGCCTGAAATTGGCGAAAAGACAAGCTTGTTAACACAGCTGATCGTGCGCGAAGATGCGCATACACTGTATGGTTTTCATGATCAACAAGAACGTGCGTTATTTCGCGCACTAATTAAAGTAAATGGCGTTGGCCCAAAACTCGCTTTGACTATACTTTCTGGAATCAATAGTAATACATTCGTACAGTGCATTATGAGTGATGATGCTGGTACATTGACGCGCATTCCAGGTATTGGCAAGAAAACAGCAGAACGCTTAATTATCGAATGTCGTGATCGCTTAAGAGACTGGACGCCACAACTGACTAACGACACCACTAAAGCTTTCACCCAAACCAGCGATGATGCAGTCAGCGCATTAGTTGCACTTGGCTATAAACTAAAAGAAGCTGAACGCAGTGTCAAAGCCGTGTATGATAGTAATTTATCTAGTGAAGCGCTGATTCGTGAAGCCTTAAAAGCAATGATGACGACAGCATAAGGTAAGGATAATAGAATATTACGAGGACTAAGTGGTTACCTATGACGAATTTATCTGAACGCATCATTGATGCCAATCCCACGCATGAAGACAACCTAATCGAACGTTCGATTCGCCCAAAACGTTTTGCCGATTATACAGGCCAAACAGCGGTGCGTGAGCAGATGGAAATCTTTATCCAAGCAGCATTAAAGCGTGATGATACTCTCGATCATACCTTAATTTTTGGCCCACCCGGTCTTGGCAAAACAACCTTGGCACATATTATCGCTCATGAAATGAAATCAAACCTCAGACAAACCACCGGACCAATCCTCGAAAAAGCGGGTGATTTGGCTGCTATCTTAACCAACCTAGAGATAAACGATGTCTTGTTTATTGATGAAATTCATCGTCTGAGTCCAGTCGTAGAGGAAATCTTATACTCAGCGATGGAAGATTTTCAACTAGATATCATGATAGGTGAAGGCCCAGCAGCACGCTCAATTAAACTTGATTTACCACATTTTACTTTGGTTGGTGCGACAACACGTGCAGGCTTATTAACCTCTCCATTACGTGATCGCTTTGGGATTATTCAACGTCTTGAATTTTACAACAATACTGACCTCACCCAAATCGTTGCGCGCTCAGCTCAGATTTTACAAATTAAAACAGATAATAGTGGTGCCAGTGAAATCGCCCATCGCGCTCGCGGTACACCACGTATTGCTAACCGCTTGCTACGTCGTGTACGTGATTATGCCCAAGTCAAAGGTGATGGTGTGATCACAACAGAAATCGCCCAAGATGCACTGAATATGTTAGACGTCGATAAAAAAGGCTTCGATGTTATGGATCGCCGCCTATTAGAATCACTGATCAAAAAATTCGATGGCGGCCCTTGTGGTATCGATACATTAGCTGCAGCACTCAATGAAGAGCGTGGCACCATCGAAGATGTAATCGAACCCTACCTAATCCAAGAAGGCTACTTGATGCGCACCCCGCGTGGTCGCGTAGCAACTGCAACTGCCTACGAACATTTAAACCTACAACAACCCAAAAGCGCTCAAGCAGATTTAGAAGGCATATGAGTTTATTTACCCTCGAACAACGTGTTTACTACGAAGATACTGATGCTGGTGGCATTGTCTACCATGCCAACTATTTAAGATACATGGAGCGTACACGCTCAGAGTGGCTGTGGTCACTCGGCATTTGCTTTAATCGACTCAATAATGAGGCTGGACTTGGCTTTGCTGTACATCATATTAGCATCGATTACAAAAGCCCAGCAAAGCTTGGAGACAGACTGTTGTGTACTGCTAGCGTGCATTCGTACCGTAAATCCTCAATGACTTTTGACCAAAGCATCTTAAATGCGGATAATAATGATATTATTTATTGCAGTGGGCAAGTACGCATCGTCTGTATGAACCGAGCTGGACGCGCCCAACCACTACCAAAAACTGTATTGGAGAAAATGACATGAATGCAGACCCCTCTATATTAAGCTTTATCCTCGATGCAGGCATTGTAGTTAAACTCGTCTTGTTGTTATTAATCTTAGCCTCTGTCTTTTCCTGGATGATTATCTTTCAGCGCATCACCTTATTCAAAAGAACCCATAAAGCCTTAAACCAATTCGAAACGGAATTTTGGTCTGGCACTTCAATTGAAGAATTACTTAAAGAATTTAGCGAATCCTCACGTGCTCATGGCGTGTCAGCTATTTTTATCGCTGGCCTTAAAGAATATAAACGCCTTAGAAAACGCGAACACATGACACCAGAAGCCATCATGGATGGCACCATGCGTGCCATGCGAATCGCTGAAACACGCGAACTCGAACGCCTCGAAAGCAATCTTTCTTTTCTAGCAACTGTCGGCTCAACCAGCCCTTATGTCGGTTTATTTGGTACGGTGTGGGGTATTATGACGTCCTTCCAAGCATTAGGGCACGTACAACAAGCAACGATTGCAATGGTCGCACCTGGTATCTCAGAAGCATTAATTGCTACCGCAGTTGGTTTGTTTGCTGCGATCCCTGCTGTTATTGCCTATAACCGCTTTTCATCACAATTAACAAGAATTCAAGAAAAATATGAAACGTTTGAAGAGGAATTCACTAACATCTTACAACGTGAGGCATACAGCTAATGCGTAGAAGAAAAAGAACCCAACAACACAAACGCCCAATGGCGGAAATTAATGTCGTTCCTTACATCGATGTGATGCTGGTACTACTCGTTATCTTTATGATCACAGCACCACTACTCACTCAAGGTGTTAATGTAAATCTACCACAAGCAAAAGCCAAATCACTCTCATCACAACAAAAAACACCGATTGTTGTTAGCGTCAATAATCGTGGCGAATACTTCTTAAATCTATCTCCACACCCCACACAGCCACTTAACTCTCAAAAGATTATGTCACAAGTATCTGCATATTTGCTCATCGCCAAACAACAACACCAACAGCGCCCCGTTTATGTCAAAGGCGATCGTGATGTCAATTATGGCAGTGTTGTCAAAGCAATGGTTATGTTACAAAAAGCAGGCGCTGATAATGTGGGCTTAATCACACAACCAACTTAATGTGAAAAATCTCTCGCCACATCATCAATACAAGTCATCTCTGTGTCACCTTCATTTATACGCTCAAAAGTATCAGTAGAACGTCTCGGTAAGAAAAATAATTTTTGAACATAAAGATTGGGATTAACCTTTTTAGACCTTGCTTCTTGATAAAGCGCTTCACAATCTACATCATGGTTTTGTAAAAGTGTTAAAATCATTAATGCATTTAATACTTCTGGCTTTAAAATATTATATGCCTTGGTTGAAGGTTTTTCTTTTTTAAGCCAACTAATAATTTGCGCTAAAAATGCTTGCGGACGAATCATCAGAATGTTTTCACTAATACCATCGGAAGGCATAGAAGAATCTTCTTTACTAAGTAAGGGAATTGATTCATTACCACCGGATAGATTCTCAGATGGGCAAGCTATATCATCATGATTGACTACCCCCCTGTGTAAATTAAAATTATTTTTACCCTCTTTATGTTCGATATAAAGTGCGCGTGCAAGACTATTACTTCTAGTCACATTACGCATCATACGACGCACAAATTCTTTATAATTCTTTCCATAAACATCCCATTGAGCTTCTCTAAAATTACCCCAGCCAACAGCTTGTGCATTGCTATTAATACCACCTGCACCTCTAAAAGCAATCAAGTAAGATTCACCATAACTCAACCCTGAATAATGCGCCACTCTAGCTTCACCATTGAGCAAAGAAATAGCCGTTGTAACCAGCACAACAATATCACTCCAGCAAAAAGGCTCCGTTGCGATTGTTTCTTTGCCTTGAAACCATGCAATGAAATTTCCAAGCAAACGATTAACAAAACCAAGTGACCATGTTTTAGAAAATAATCCTGTATTCAATAACCAAGACATAATCGCAAAAACTTTAATAGGGCCACCCAATTCTAAAGCAGGCAGAAAATAAGCTATACGTGTATAACCAAGCGTCCACCACACTAAAAACCCAATAAAAAATAGATTAAAAAAGGAAATCCAAAAATGGTCATCGCCTTGTGCATGTGCGACACGAGTTCGAAAAGAAAATTTCAAGCTATCATCAGATATAATCTGCTCAAGCTTTCCCAACACATGCGTTGCAAGTGATAAATTTTCACTGCGTGTTGTTAATGAAAACAGTTGATCACGGCCAAAATCTATAATATTTACCATTGAGCGAAAGCCTAAAATCACATTACTGAAATATGATGCGTTAAGAGACATAACTTTTAATGCGTAAGAGAGATGTGGTGCATCTAACACTTGAGGAATTGTTGGAATAGATGCAATCAGGGCAAATCCTAATGCTCCCACAGCCTTAGCAATATACATAAATTTCCAAAATCTATCCAATCGACTCATTTGCTTTGGCAAATCAGTAAAAAAGTCCACCACTAAAGACATCGTGTTAACCTGAATAAATTGATTTACCACCAACCAAACCGTAACAGAAATCGTACCCATAATAGGATCAAGCGCATCTGGAAAAAAAGGCACCCGTGTACCAGCATCCCAGGCCCAAGGTAGCCCTGAAATATTAGATACAATACCCAACATAAAAGCTGCTTGAAGCAGCATTCTTTTTGAAAGGCTTGGGTAGCGAATACCACAAGAAATCTCGCAGCAACATAAATAAGAAAGCATCTTAAAGAAAGAATGAGCAATACTACTCGCAGTTAAACCTAAAATATCCCACAAAACAAATACTGGTGAAAAAAACAATTCAAGGAATAAATCAACATAGTGCACAATACTATTTATACGAGGAGAACAGAGTCTTGTTATCTTAGATGGCTCACTACAGGGTAACCGATTTAAAGCTCCTGCCAAACGTGTTGGTTGAGGCTTTTGAGAATCGCCAATAAAATGATCCATTAAAATTTCAAATGCCCTAAGCGCAGTTTGCAGATCAATGTGATATTGTTTCTCATCATTTTGATTGTATTTCGATAGGCCATCAGCAAATTGCAATGCAAAATAGGGCTGCGCAATCACACCAGCTCCATCATCTATGCCATATCCAAATAAGCCACTTTGAAAAATAGCTTCACCATGACATATCTCTAACCTTATAGTTGGTGTTGTTATTGCAGCGCGACTATCGCGACTATCGCGACTATCGCGACCATCTTCACTGGATGACTGCTTCTTCATAAATACCCCCCAATGCTCGGTAAATTATGGAGCAATATACCAGTATTTGGTAAAAAAATAAAATGAAATTACGACTTTTAATGTAATTTTACTTACTTACGATCCAAAAACACGATGCGTATGCGCATAAAAATGATCTTGTAACCCTTTACACAAAATTGCACCAATTAAAATAACAGTCCAAGTTAAATAAACCCATAAAAAGAAAATCGGAATTGTTGCCAATGCACCATAAATGAGACGATAGGTTGGAAACAGTTTCACATAGAGTGTAAAAAAATATTTAAGTACCTCAAAAAAACACATTGTGACTAAACCTGATACAAAGGCAAAACGCAACTTAACTTTACAGGTTGGCAATACCCAATTGAAAAAAGAAAATGTAATAAAGGATGCAAGATAAGGTAACAGCAACACAAATGGATGACTAACAAAATGACGGAAACGTTCACCAGCAAAAAACGATAATGACATCACATATGATACTAGTAAGATAACAATTGCTAACAAAATGGGCGTTATCAACAAAATAGTAAAATAAAACAAAAAGCGTAAGGTAAACTTACGATGCCAAACCATTTTAACACCCCATACACGATTAAATGCTTGCACCATATTGTAGAGTAATAACAATGCTGTCACTGTAAATGCAGCAATACTTGTGGATGATAGTTTATTAACTTGTTTTAAAAATTCATCGAGATAACTGCTAATTGAATTCGCAGCCCCCGCAACAAAATTATCTAAAATAAAATGCTGTACATTAGTAGTGACCTGACTGAAAGAAGGAATTTTCGCCGCAATAGATATCGTCACTAGCATTAAGGGCACGATTGCCAGTAGCGTTGAATAAGCCAGTGCCGCTGCTGTTCTCGAGCATTCATCATCCATGTACTGATTGACCATGTAAACAATAATGTCCCAAAGTCTTGAGAGCCTTCTCAACATAATTTTATTCCATCATTTTTGCAGTCTGCTATTTGAATTGATATCATCTTATCATTTTCATCAAACCGGAATAATTATGATGCCACAGCTACGTATTTACCACAATCCAAGATGCTCAAAATCAAGGCAAACTTTAGCGCTACTTCGGCAACATAATTTTGAGCCAGAGATTATCGAATACCTAAAAACACCACTTACAGAAAGTGATATCAAGCAACTGCTCATATGGCTAGACTGCCCAGCAAGCAGCTTGGTCCGCAAAAAAGAAGCCACATTTAAAGAACTCAATTTAGAAAGTGCTGATGAAAGATGTTTAATTAAAGCAATGAGCACACATCCAGTATTAATCGAGCGCCCTATCGTGGTTAAAGGCCAGCGTGCTATAATAGGCCGCCCTCCTGAAAATGTACTGGAGCTAATTTAATGAGTCGCTACGTTTTAGTCTTATATTACAGTCGATTTGGCGCAACCGCTAAGATGGCTGAAGAAATTGCTGCGGGTATTGACAGCATTAATGGTATCGAAGCACGCATACGTACTGTGCCTGCTGTATCCACCACCACAGAATCAACCGAACCTGCTGTGCCTGAGTCAGGTGCGCCTTATGTAACGCTCGATGATTTAAAAGACTGTAGCGGATTAGCACTTGGTAGCCCAACACGTTTTGGTAACATGGCAGCACCCCTTAAGTATTTTATCGATGGTACCAGTGGGCTTTGGATGGCAGGTAATCTAATTGGCAAACCCGCCAGTGTATTTAGTTCAACGGCAAGTTTACATGGCGGCCAAGAAGCAACTCTATTAACCATGATGCTACCACTATTCCATCACGGTATGATCTTAGTCGGTGTACCTTATAGCGAAGCAGTACTCACCACAACACAAACAGGCGGCACACCTTATGGTCCCACGCACTATGCAGGCCCTAACAGTGACGCACCCATTAGCGATGACGAAAAAACATTATGCCGTGCACTAGGCAAACGTCTTGGAAAAATTGCACTCAAATGACCCCCTTAGAAAAATACCAACAGTTACTTGCTAACCAAGACATCAAACCTGATACACAACAAGCAAATGTAATTGAACAATTAAACGATATCTACTTTGCATTAACCAATCAATCTTTTTTAGATAAACTGATACGCCGTCCCACTACCAAAGGGCTTTATATATGGGGCAGTGTAGGAATTGGAAAAACCTTTTTAATGGATTTATTTTTTGAATGTGCCAACTTTCCTAAACAACGTATGCATTTTTTTAATTTCTTGCAGCATATACACCAACAACTCAAATATTTACAAGGTCAATCGAATCCACTGTTAATCATTGCTAAAGAAATTGCCAATAAAACAAAGGTACTTTGCTTCGATGAAATGTTTGTTAAAGATATTGCTGATGCAATGTTACTTGGTGAACTATTCAAATATCTTTTCAAACATGGTGTTGTAATCATCACAACCTCTAATGTCGACCCCGATGACTTGTACAAAGAAGGTATCCAGCGAGAACACTTTTTACCTGCAATAGCAGCAATTAAAACGCATATGCATATCTTACATCTAACTCATGAAAATGATTATCGTCAACACTGTCATAAACCTGTACATAGCTACTTTTACCCACTTGATAAAAATGCCACTAGTGCAATGCACAATGCCTTCCAATTTTATAGCCATGGTACACTTTATGATACGACTGAGATCGTGATTAATGCACATATCCTTAAAGTAGTCCGTAAATATCAAGGCGTGATTTGGTGCCATTTCAAAGACCTCTGCATGGAAGACCGCTCACATAATGACTATTTGCAATTAGCAAGCCAGTTTCACACTATTTTTGTCGAAGGCGTTACACCCATAACAGCCAAAGATCGTAAAACTATCTTACGTTTTATTCATATGATTGACATCTTTTATGATAAACATGTCAGAGTGATTATTTCTGCAGAAACTACGGCCGATAAACTCTATACCAAAGGCCCCTATACCTTCGAATATCAGCGCACACTATCTCGACTGACAGAGATGCAATCGAGTGCCTATATCGATAATCAATTATAACTATTTATCTATTATCAACATCTAGGGCTTATATATGAACTTATTAATGGAAATTTATAGCAAAAATTGGACTTGAACTTATTTTTTGTGTTTTTTAAGCAGCCTTTCAAGTAGTTTGGTTTGCTTAGCCTGCAACTCTTTAAGCTCACGCACTTCATCAACAAGCTTTTCAACCTCGCGTTCTTCACGCCTGAATTTACGCGTTTCTTTTTTAAGGGTAAGTGCCAAAATATTTGCAGTAATAATTACAAAAATCGCCAAACCAAGTATGACTAGCAGTACACCAAGTACGCGTCCCAGGGCGCTGGTAGGCACGACATCACCATAACCAATAGTAGATACCGTTGCCACCGCCCACCACATACCATCCCAAACAGTTTTCACCCCAGGATCAATGCCTGCAACTAACACACCAAAAATAATCACCACCACTGTCGCCCCCAATAGCGTGGTACGTAGATGTCCGTCCATAAAAAAGCCGATTAAAGTCCTAATCGATGGAAATAAAATATAAATAGCCAAAATAGGCCGCAAGGCTGCTAACGGCTGAGCAAGCATTTTATACTCAATAATAAAGGGCACACCGCCCAAAATAATCAATGGTACTGACCAATTCTGGCCAATAAAACGTAATCGGTCCTCTACTAGAAGCAGTTGGACAATGTAGGCTATAACGAAAAATAAAAAGATCGACGTACTCATGACAAAGTTAGTGAAATCTGAGATTTCACGCAACAAGTACCACTGCCATTGCAACAATAGCACCATCGCAACCAGTACCATTAAGCCTGAAAATACCTTACCCACACGTTGCGCCGTAAGTCGCTCAGGTGCTGTAATACCAGCCAAGCCAACCACGTAATAAAAGCGTTTCTCATTAAGGCGTGAGTGCCAATTTAAGGGCATAATGACATCCTTGATCAGGTTCAAACTGACAACAAATTTGCCGTAAACCGTACATAATTCTCATTATCGCGTGTTATGCGGTAAGTTTCTAGGTTGATTTTACTTTGTACAGAAAAAATGTCATTTTGTGAGCATTTTCCTCTTGTTATCGAAAAATCTGGTGTTATAATGGACGACCCTGAAGGTAAGGTATGCACAGGGCCACAGCCCCTTGCAATCGTGTTTAACCACAATTGAAGGAGTGAGAACCTTGAAAGGAATTGCACAAATAGCAGAAAATGAGATGATGATAAATACAGCACCAGAAATAACTAAAGAAGTATCTAGTAGCCAATCACTTGGTGAAAGCGTACGCCATTCATTGAGACAGTATTTTTCTCAATTAGACGGCCAAACGCCAGCCAATTTGTACGGTTTAGTACTTGCCGAAGTTGAAAAACCTTTACTTGAAATGGTATTGCAGTTAACTAACGGCAACCAAAGTAAAGCAGCGATTATTCTTGGTATTAGTCGTGGTACACTTCGCAAGAAAATGGCAATTTACGGCCTACTATAATTGCTAGATTGATTCTATGTAAAACCCCAAGCTAAGGTGTCCTGAATACACCATGTGTTGGGGTTTTTCTTTTCTATATTATATAAGGAATAGCGATGACGATTAAACGTGCGCTTATCAGCGTTTCTGATAAATCCGCCCTTGTAGATTTTGCCAAACAACTAGTACAACTCAACATTGAAATCCTAGCCACTGGCGGCACCGCCAAAACGCTAACCGAACACCAAATTCCTATTACTGACGTGTCTGATTATACAGACTTTCCAGAGATCATGGATGGACGGGTTAAAACGCTACATCCCAAAATCCATGCTGGCATATTAGCGCGCCGCGGTATCGACGATGCGGTGCTCGAACAACATCAATTTGGCATGATCGATTTAGTTGTGGTAAACCTCTACCCTTTTCAAGCAACGGTAGCGAAAGATAACTGTACACTTACACAAGCGATCGAAAAAATAGATATTGGTGGACCAACCTTATTACGTGCTGCTGCTAAAAATTATGCGCATGTGACCGTAGTGGTTGACCCTCATGATTACAACACTATTATCGAAGAAATACGTGAACATAAAAATACCCAGCTTGCAACCAGATGCTATTTAGCTCAGAAAACATTTACACATACCGCAGGTTATGATGCTGCTATTGCACACTATTTCGAAAAACAAAATGGAAATGAAACACTACCAGAATATTACCAAACCCAATTCCAAAAATCATTAAGCCTGCGCTATGGTGAAAATCCACATCAATCTGCTGCTTTTTATCGTGAAAATATCAACGCACAAGCCGATGGCACTATTGGTAATGCCAAACTGTTACAAGGCAAACCACTATCTTACAACAATATGATTGATGCTGATGCAGCACTCGCCTGCGCCCAAGGTCTTGACGCAACAAAACCCGGTTGTGTCATCGTCAAACATGCGACACCTTGTGGTGTAGCCCAAGCAAATTCATTAATAGAAGCCTATCAGAAAGCATTATCGACAGATCCAACATCAGCTTTCGGTGGCATTATTGCGTTTAACCAAACGATTGATGCTAAAACTGCCGCAGATATTATTACCCAGCAATTTGTTGAAGTAATTATCGCCCCACAAGTAGAGGTGGCTGCTGCAAATATACTCAGTCGCAAAAAAAACTGTCGCGTACTCGAGTGTGGTCTACTCACCACACAAGAACATCATTGCCTACGCTCAGTTTCGGGTGGTTTACTGATTCAAGATCGTGACCTATTAATCGATGACATCAACAACTATCAAGTCGTTACCAAACGCCAACCGACAGCGACCGAGATGCAAGAATTATTATTTGCTTGGCGTGTGGTGCAGTTTGTTAAATCAAATGCTATTGTCTACACCAATAACGAAATGACGCTCGGCATTGGCAGTGGGCAGACCAGCCGCGTGTTTAGTGCTGAAATTGCTATCTTAAAAGCACAAGCCGCTAACCTATCACTTAAAGGCGCAAGCATGGCATCAGATGCATTTTTTCCATTTGCTGATGGTGTTGAAGTGGCAGCAGCAGCTGGTATAAAATCCGTCATCCAACCGGGTGGTTCAAAGCGTGATCCTGAAGTCATCGCAACCGCTGACGCACTTGGCCTAGCTATGGTGATGACAGGTAATCGTCACTTTTTACATTAAGAGGTTCCTATGAAGGTATTAGTCATTGGCAATGGTGGACGCGAACACTGTATCACGTGGAAAGTAGCCCAATCTGAACAGGTATCACAAGTTTGGGTCGCACCCGGTAATGCCGGCACAGCGATGGAACCTAAAACACAAAACATTAATATCACTATCGCAGATATCGATAAACTGATTATATTTGCCAAACAACAAAAAATTGATCTCACCATCGTTGGACCCGAAGCCTCAATTGCAGCGGGAATTGCTGATAAATTTCAACAAGCAGGACTTGCCATTTTCGCGCCCTCACAAGCAGCCGCGCAACTAGAATCTTCAAAAGATTTTTCGAAAGCATTTATGGTCGAACATGAAATTCCCACAGCAACTTATGTCAGCTTCTCAGATCTTGATCAAGCAATTACGCATCTACAACAGCAATCATTCCCAATTGTTGTCAAAGCCGACGGTTTGGCGGCTGGCAAAGGTGTCGTCATTGCTGAAACTTTAGAAGAAGCAACCAAAGCCGTCACTGATATGTTAAGTGGTAATTGTTTTGGCGAAGCTGGACACCGTGTTGTGATCGAGGAATTCTTACATGGTACCGAGATGAGTTATATTGTCATAGCCGATGGCGAACATATTCTGCCACTTGCCAGCTCAAAAGATCATAAACGTTTAAGCAATGGTGATACCGGACCTAACACTGGTGGCATGGGTGCAGTTTCTCCCAGCCCATTGCTGACGCCTGAGTTAGAAAAAATAATTCTGGACACCATCATTCATCCTACTATCGAAGGCATGCGCGCCAAAGGCACACCATTTACTGGCTTTTTATATGCCGGCTTAATGATCGATAATCACAATCAACCCAAAGTCCTTGAATTTAATTGCCGCTTAGGCGACCCAGAAACACAAGTGATTATTCCAAGACTCAAATCAGACTTAGTTGAGATATGTCTTGCTGCAACCCAACATAAACTCAACACCATTAAAACAGATTGGCACCCTCAAAAAACAATTACTGTTGTGATGGCATCGGGTGGTTACCCCACTAAATATCATGTGGGTGATGAAATCAAAGGTCTTAATAAAAATTTAGGCGCTGGTATTAAAGTATTCCATGCTGGCACCAAAATGAAAGGGAACAAGCTCGTTACGAATGGAGGTCGCGTACTTTCTGTCACTGGTTTCGCTGAAACACTTCAACTTGCTTATAATAAAGCATATAATGCCGTCGAGAAGATAACATGGAACAACTGCTGTTATCGCACGGACATTGGCATTCTATGCATGAAACGAATCACATCTGCATAGACCTACAGGACTCAGGTCAAGCATCAATCAACGGACCGATTGGAAATATAAAGTCGAATATATTTTCGACGTATACTGCTATGAACCCACTCGTTGCAGCAGCGCAGCCTTTATTGAGCATCACAACAACTTACCTATCCACATTACAACATGAACTACGTGCCTTTGAAAGCCAAGCACAACTTAAAGACTACCCTACCGAACTCATTGCAGATGCACGTTATCTCCTATGTGCTTATCTCAGTGAACAATTTACACAGCTCAATATTATTAATAAACCAGAAGCTGATACACATTTCTTTATCATCCTCGAGCGCCACTTACGTCAGCCCTCACAAGCACTCGATTTACTTGAGCTTGGTTATCTATGTTTAAGCCTTGGGTTTCATGGTAAATACCAACAACTTCAACAACAAAATGAATTAGATATTTTCTGCGATCAATTATATCGCGTTATTTCGCAACAACGTGGCGAACCACAACCTCTATTAAGTCAAAACCACAATCAACCACAACGTTCATGGCGACTACCACCTTGGTGGCTCACTGCTATCGGTGGTTGCATACTTGCTGCGGCTATTCATATACCTTATTCACAAAAGCTTAACCATAAAATTACATCATTAATTCAACATATAAATAACCCTATGGCACAACCATGAAGCAAGTCTTAACGCTTTACCAAAATCGATCTGACTATGACGCGCTATTTCAATATTGTGATCACACATCATTATTTACCACAGAAGCAGCATGTAAAACTGCAGATGATTGCTTATTATTAATTAATTTTGCCACATTGATGCAACCAAATGCACTTTTAAAAAAACTTGAGCCGTATACTATAACCAAAAAATCCACATTAAACCTCTATATCGTCATTACAGGCTGTGAACGTATCCTTGGTTTTGAACCATTTTTTATGACATATACAACATCCGAACGTCAACAACTCCTTGCTATCACTCATGATAATAAACCATTATTAGATACTATCAATAGCCAACTACTGACACGTCTACACCATGAGCCCGTTGCTGAAAAACGTAAACTTATCGAATTTTTTCCAGCACAAATGGAAAAAACTATCGAACTGACACAGCAATTACGTCAAAAAATAGATACAATGGCACAGTGTTGCGTTAAAAAAACATATTTTTGCAGCTTCGAGCAAAATCAAACAGCAATTAATTTGCTTAATGACTATCAATCATGTCTACCACCATCTATGACTGAAAAAGATTATTTTGTTAAAAACATATTTCAAGATATTATTGAACAAGCGCAACAACATCAGCGTGACAATCAAAAACATGATAAAAAGCGTAAACATGCGATCCCAATTACTATCGCTGCTGTTGCGAGCTTTGTGATTGCCTTTCAATTGAGCTATCAAAAGATCACAAATAACATCCAAAAAATCATGTCGGTTACATCACAACCAACCACACAATTTGCACGCCTCAATCAGTTAAAAGATGCGATTGATACAATCGACAACAGCAACCCCACATTTGCAACAACCATTGGGCTTCCACAAGCAAAGCAAGCCGAACAACATTTAAACTTACTCTACCAAACTGAACTACAAACACAATTTTTTCCTTTTATTGAAAAATTACTCACCGAAAAAATAACAGCAAGCATTGAAAGCAGCCCACTTGATCTATACCAATCACTTAAAATTTATTTAATGCTTACCACACATCAGCATTTTGATATAGCAGCAATACTCGATTGGTTTCCACATTCATTACACACACACCTGAAGGCACTACTAAAATTGCCTATCGATCAATGGCCACAAAACAAACCACTGATTAAAGCCGCACAACTTAATCTCCAGCAACTGCCACCCGCCAGGTTAGCCTTTTTATCCTTACAAAAACGCTATCACGATCAACAGTTACCACTTAATTCACTTCTTGAACAAGATCCCAGCATTGATCTATCACAAGTTATGATTGCTAAACTCTATAACCCACAACAATTCAAACGTATTTACAGCGAAGAAATTCCACAGATCATAGCTATATTTGATCAAGAGAACTGGGTCATTGGTACTGCTCATAACACTGATATTGAATCCACCATTAAAAATTTACAAATGCAGTATATTCAGGCATTCGCCAAAGCCTGGCAAACGATAGCACCACATATAAAGCTAAAACCAGCAACAAGCTTTACTGAACTCAAAAACTTAATCGATGAAGTACTTAACCCTCAATCTAATCTCAATGCACTCAATCAATTTATTATTGGCAATGCAACACTTGACAAAAGTAATGGCACTGAAATCACACAAGCGCTACAACAATTTTTGCAACATGATGAAAATTATCAGCAAACTAAAACAGCATTACTACAACTGCAAGCGTATCTTGATAACATCATAAATGAAAAAAATAGCAGTAAGCAAAGCTATTTAATTGCTATTGATATGATAAATCATCCCAATACCAATAATCCGATTCACCAAGTACTCGCCTTAAATACAGATCCCAACGACCCACGCTACCAATGGCTTAATACCATCGCTAAGAGCAGCTGGGCATTAGTGCTTGATCACGCAAAAAATAATATAAGTATGGCTTATAACTAGGAGAAAACATGTTTAGACTTCAAGCACAACAGGAATTAAGAATCTTCTTAGATGAAAGCACAAACACCTATTACTGTCTTGGCATCTGCCATGTTATAAATAATGAATATCAATTTTATTATCTTAACTCTGAAGGAAATTCTTTTAAAATATGCATTGATTTCGACTTAATAAGAACAAAAAACCCAATAATACGACGTGCCTTGAATAAAGTACTTATCCATTTCGAACCGATATTAAATACAGCAAAATCTCATGTCTATACTGCACTCACAGATAATGAACTTGATCGTTTTTTCAATTGCGCACAAAATATATACCTACACGATAATGATGATAAACTCAGTTTAATAAGATTAGTCTCTACATATCCTATCAATATATTAGCATGCACAAATCCAAATAAAAAAATATCCAAATAAAACCACTAATAGGCTTGACTCTGTTCTTAAGTACACTCTCTGCATTACCTATCGAATCTTCAACATTAATTATGCTGATAATACTGACCATGGTCATAACTACAGCTTATCATTTTAAAAATCAAAATAACTCGGTAAATAAAGGTATATTTTCCATACCAAATAAATACGTAGAAATACCCATAGAAAATAAACATCACATATGATGTAATACCCGCCCTTAACATGGCGTATCTGGAGAAACAATGTCGCGGGATGATTTTGCTTTATACCTTTGTTGCAAAAAGCTAATGAGCCCAGAACATAAAATAGATCCAGCTTGGCAGGTGCCGACAAAAGATCGATTACATACGACACTAAAAGAATGTAGACGTTTAGGATTGTTTCAACAAGCCTATGAAAGGCACAAAGAATTTAGATACCGATCATACCTTAAAGATAATCATCTATAAAAGCCTGATGCGCAACCAGCTCCTCACTCGTTGCAACAATAACTTTCAGTGGTGCGCGATCTTTAGAGATGCGTTTTATTTTGTTTTGTGTCTGTTGTGTTGTCTGTGTGCCTGACTCATCTTGGAATAACTGTCCTTGTCCACCCGTTAATAGCAAATATACCTGTGCTAATAATTCTGCATCGAGTAACGCACCATGTAATTCACGATTAGAATTATCTACATGATAACGTGAACACAGTGCATCTAAGCTGTTTCGCTGACCGGGATGTTTGCGACGCGCGTAAGCCAGCGTATCAAACACACCACAATAATCTTCAATTTTTTTGTAGCGTTTACCGGCCCAGTCAAACTCATGATTTAAGAAGTTCACATCAAATGGCGCATTATGGATGATCAGTTCCGCGCCATCGATATAAGCAATGAGCTCATCAACAATTTCACGAAACAGTGGCTTATCTTGCACGAACGCATTGGTAATACCATGCACATCTTCAGCATCACGCTCAATGTCACGCTGAGGGTTAATAAAACGATGAAACGTACTGCCAGTAATACGACGATTCACCATTTCAAGACAACCAACTTCAATGATACGATGACCCTTTTCTGGTTCGAGCCCCGTTGTTTCTGTATCTAAGACAATTTGTCGTAACATTATGTGGCTCCACTATAATGTTCATCGATAGCACGGTTAGCTAGTTGATCGGCGCGCTCATTCTCAACATGTCCTGCATGCCCACGTACCCAGTGCCATTGAACACGATGACGTTTCACCTCATGATCCAACTGCTGCCACAAATCTGCATTTTTAACCGGTTTGCGCTGTGATGTTTGCCAATTACGTGCTTTCCAATTCTCTAACCACTCGGTCATACCTTTTTGTACGTACTGCGAATCAGTCCACAAATCCACTTCACACATCGTCGTTAAGGCTTGCAACGCTTTAATCGCAGCGATTAATTCCATACGATTATTGGTTGTTTCTACTTCAAAACCATATAATTCTTGTTCATGCTCATCAAAACGCAACAGCGCCCCCCAACCGCCTGGGCCTGGGTTACCGCGACACGCGCCATCAGTATAAATCTCTATTTTCTTCATGTTATCGGTCTCACTGCAATCGGTTTCGGGCGAATATATTTTTTAGGTCGCCATATTGTAGCCAGTGGAGTTGTCCCTGCAACTTTTTTCTGCGCATTGACAAGATATATCGCGGCACGCTTGGGAATCAACACCTGACCTAATATCTCAGAAAGTTGCAACCAACTCTCAGATGGCCGTTTTTTATGCGGCCCAACAAAACAAAATGATTTATTGGATATAACGCCATAACCGATTTGATTCAGCCATTGCTTTACTCGCCAAATTGTTTGAAACTGCCCCGACCAAGGGTAATCATGTTTATCTTGAAACAAACGCGCTAAAGTCCACAAGCTCCAACGATTAAAGCCTAGCACAATTAGCTGTCCACCTGGGCGTAAAATTCGATAGGATTCTTTTAACAATTGTTGAGGATTATCAGTAAACTCTAATGCATACGCCACTAAAACTAAATTAACAGTATTCGACTCTATCGGTAAATGATCAAACGAGCAACGCATACGCGTGCCATCACCCATAGACATATCTCTATCACTGCAATAATAAACTTGAGACATCTTACTACGCTGAAGTAAACGCAAATTACACGGACCGCCAATCTGTACTGCAATCTCTCCTGGAATAAAGGGCAGCAGATGATCAAGTTCTTTTAGTGCAAGCTCAACAATTATTGAACCAGGCAAAGTTCGAAACCACATATCCACCGTTTTTAATTGCGATTGCAACGCTATCTTACCTTAGTTATGATCAAGCTTTTCGGAGCTTGATATGTTACACGTTATACCTATCCCAGCCTTTAATGATAATTATATTTGGCTGATTAAAAATTCACACAATCATCAAGCCGCTGTCGTTGACCCTGGTGACGCCAAACCAGTGCTGGACTATTGCCAACAACATGACATCACGCTTTGTGCTATTTTAATCACCCATCATCATAGTGACCATACGGGCGGCATTGCCGATTTGGTTAAGCATTATAACATACCTGTATATGGTCCTGCTCACGAGAATATTCCCCATTGTGATCACAAACTTAACGAAAATGATCAGATTGTGATCGAAAAGATTGATCAATTAAAACTCAAAGTGTTCGATATACCAGGACACACCTCAGGTCACATAGCCTACTACGGCAATGACTGGCTATTTTGTGGCGATACGCTTTTTGCTGGTGGTTGCGGACGCCTATTCGAAGGTACCGCCAAACAAATGCATCAATCACTTGCTAAATTAAAAGTGCTACCCTTTAATACAAAAGTCTTTTGCGCGCATGAATATACTCAAGCAAATCTTGCTTTTGCACTAACAATCGAACCAAATAATTTTGACCTGCAACAACGCATTGATGAGGTCAATCAACTGCGTCAACAGCAACAACCAACTATACCCTCAACCATAGCCATTGAACTTAAGACTAATCCGTTTTTACGCGTGAAAGATTGTCAGCAATTTGCGCATATCAGGGAATTGAAAGATTATTTTTGAGAAGGAGCATGATGTTCCAATACAAGCACAACCATTATTCGAAACGCCCATGGACCGTTCACGTGATGGATTTACACTAAGTTAAAATTATTCCACATCACGCACTACAGATTCGCCAGACTTAGCTTTCTGGCGAAGCTCTTCTGCGGTAAAATCAGTTTCAACAAATTCAATCGGAAGACCCGCATCATTAATCATCGCTGCTTTATAGCCTGGTATCGGTTCGTATATCTCCATAATCACTTCTTCACCTTCACAAGCTTTTTCAATGTCATTAACTTTAAAAGCAATATGAGGATACTTAGCCATCAAAGGATGAAAGGGGTGGTTATCACCAAGACGATGCCACTGTGCATCTATCCTTGAGCCTTCAACATCTGCAGTCCAAATATCAAACTTTTTTGAATAAAATTCATTTGGCTTAGGCTCATCTGTCACAATACCAATATGATGATATTCATAAGTAACGCCTTCTTTTTTAAACATGCTTACCTCAACAACTAAACTAAAATTATACTATAACATAAACCTTTTCAATGCTTTTACTCATTCTTATATACAGTCCCAAAACTTACTGATATGCTAACGCTTTTTCTCGCACACATTATCAAGGAATTAGATAACATGGCTATAATAAGAAATTATTTACTCGGCAGCTTTCTAGCATTAAATATTTCATGCGTAGGTGTTTATGCTGAAAATATAAATAAAGCACCAACTATCCCACCCGGATTTGGCATCAGCATCACCGGACTTTATCTAAAACCTGGCGCTAATAATTTAGTATATGCTGTTCACACAAAGCCATTGCCACTTCCAGACCCCAACTGGACTCAGGAAACTGTCAAACCTGACTACCACCCTGGCTTTAATGCAGAACTATTGTATACATTCTTAAGCCATATGGATCAATTAAAACTCAATTGGCTCTATCTACCAGAAACAAGCGACAAAGCATCAGATAGTGCCACTGGAACTGAGTCAGTTGCACCACCTTATTACTTTGGTCCTGGCGCTCAGGAATTGCGAGGCTCATCCGCTAATAGTACTGCAAAATTTACAGTAAATGATGTAAACCTCATCTATGATCATATCATCAACATTAATCACTCATTCCAATTAATACCATTTATAGGCATTGATACTGCTTATTTAAAACAAAATATAACGTCTAATTATACAGGTACATATGACGGCAACCCTTTCTCTATCACCTCTTATAATGACTCTAAATATATCGGTGCGGGACCACGCCTAGGTGTTGACGCCACTTATTTTATTACTCGTGGCTTTGGCATTACGTCAAGCATGTCAGCTTCAATATTCGTAGGCCCCATGCAATCAAATACACACTTCCTTTCCTTTGGCAATGCAAACCCAACAGCGGGATATACTGGTCTTGCCAATGATCTAACTGAGACACGCATTGTTCCAGAACTTAAAGGCAAACTAGGCATGACCTATATGAAGTCACTTCGTTCTGGATCATTGATGTCATTTGAAGCAGGCTATATGTTTTCAACTTATGTGAATGGTATTAATCAGGTGGTACCAACAGCACTGGTACCTGACGCCTTCAATACCGGTGTTGTTGCTATTGAATCATCTGATCAAGCCCAAAGCAACCTCGATATGAGTGGGCCATACCTTAAGCTATCGTTCTTATTTAGTTAATTTAAACCCTGGCTTTTTTATGTCCATATAACTTGATATGGACGGCAAATAACCGTACTATCGCCTTCTATGAAAAAGGCATGGCACATATGTTCTATCTTATTGATTGCTGCTTGTTTGGCAGGATGCCCGAGCAATGATACTCATAATTACCCTACAGCAGGACTTGATAACACCAGCTTAGATAGCTTTCTGCCAGACTCATTTCGCTCTAATGTCTGGTCATCATTATCGGCGAGTTTTAGGCTGAATGATAACCCAGACCATGAATTAGTGAAAAAGGAAATTGATTATTTCTTGCTGTATCGTAACTACTTAAATCAATTGACCAGTAACGCCGAACCTTATATTTATTATGTCTACCAACAAACACGTAAGCGCGGCATGCCTGCAGAACTGGCGCTTATGCCGATGGTTGAAAGCAACTACACGCCCTTTAGCATTTCTAAATCAGGTGCAACTGGCCTATGGCAAATGATGCCTGGCACTGCATCAGGCTTCGGTATTAAAATCGATTGGTGGTATGATGGTCGCCGTGATATTGTTGCCTCAACCAATGCCGCCTTAAACTATCTTGCGTATCTACACAATTATTTTGGTAATTGGTTACTGGCAATCGCCGCCTATAACTCCGGTGAAGGTACCGTGCGCAACGCCATGGCCTATAATAAAAAACATGGACGCCCTACAGATTTTTGGTCTTTACCACTACCTTACGAAACTAAAATGTATGTACCCAAGCTATTAGCACTTGCTAACATTATTAGTAACGCTGATACCTACCAATATCACCTAGTGCCTGTTGAGAATAAACCTTATTTTAAAAAAGTCACACTACATCAACAAATCGACTTAAATCACGTTGCCAAACTTGCCGAAACAACACCACAAATGGTGCGCCTACTGAATCCAGGTTTTCGTCGTTGGGCAACGACACCTAATAAATCTTATAGCCTATTACTGCCGAGCAATAATGTTAATCTCTTTACTGAAAATTTCGCACAAAATAATACAAAGCTCGTCACCTGGATTCATCATCACGTTAAACCAGGTGAATCACTCACAAGTATTGCGTTGAAATTTAAAACGCACCCAACGATTATCGCTAAGGTAAATAATATCAATAACCACACCATTCAACCGCAACAAAGCTTATTGATTCCCATTTCATTTAAACATCTTGCTACCAATCACCCCACAGCTAAAAATGCTATTGATATTGCAGAAGATCGCATCCCCGGGCCAAAACGTGTATTGCATCAAGTTGCTGCCAACGATAGTCTGTGGACCATTGGCGCACGTTATCATGTGACACCCGAGCAAATTCGCTACTGGAATAATCTTGGCTATCACGATAAATTACAAGTCGATCAAAACCTCGTATTATGGATTCAACACCATTACCCCAGAGCAGAATTTTATTCTTATAGTGTTCGTATGGGTGATAGCTTAAGCACAATTGCACGTCGCTTTAATACCAAACCGCATACCATCCAACGCTTAAATCACTTACGCGGCGACTTGATTCAAATCGGCTTGACACTAAACATCCCTAAAATCATCCACCAGCCACATCAACATTTTATTGCAAAACTCAACAACCAAATGATTACCCATCGCGTACATAATGGTGAAACACTCAGCAGCATCTCTAAATACTATAGCGTCCCAATCAAAAACATCAGAACTTGGAATCATCTTTTAAAAGGCGATATGCTTGCCGAAGGGCAAGCATTGCATATCTATATCTCACAAGATAGCTAATTAGGCTGAATCCTATCCTGCTCTTCTTGAAGAGCATGCTCGTCAAGAAACTGTTGTAAACACAATCTATTGACCCGGTCTCCTTCAGGTTGTCGTCTAAAAAATTCGGGTGTATATCGTGGTGGTAAATCACCATATGCAGGAAGAAGCTCTCCATATGCAGGAGGAAGCTCTCCATATGCTGGTGGTCGCTCTTCCTCATCAGCAAGCTGTTGCTGCTGTGCAGGCGCCACAGCAGGCCAATCGTAATTAACGGTAGGGCGACGAACATGATAGATAGGAAATAAATCTTCATCGTTTTGGCTATTTGCATCTCGAGCATAATCAGGAAAAGTCTCTGCATCTATGTTAGTTGGTGGTAGATGATTAAGAATGTATTCAATATGGTTACCTAAATTCAACCTTGTCTCATTATCCCTACGATGAGCTGACAGTAGTTTGCCAATAACAAAAACTATCGACGGCATGTTTTCTCTAGTGATGCCTGGTTTGATTTTCTTTAGTAGGCTATGCAGGAGAAGAGCTGTTGTAGTACTTCTAGAAAGAGGTGCAACAAGAGGTGTTAAAACTCCCAAAGAACCGACAACCAATAAATTTCTAAGTGCATCTAAAGGTACGGCACGCTTCATACGAAAGTTTTTATGCCCCTCCCTGTCATAAAAACAACTTATTACCTCTACTAAAGAATAGTCTTGCTGTTGAGGATGACTATTTAATAACACCCTTAAATTCTCTACTGCTAATGAATCTTTCCAACTCGTAAATGTCGTTCTATACATTTTACGTGGCTTATAAAAAGCTAGCATACTTTTAAGATCTTGACGTGTTATTCTCATTCTGTATCACCCCTATATTAATTATACTATTTTTTAATAGATAACATCTTAACCTGCATATATTAACTTAATATTAACTAAATGAAATTATTGAATAAAGAATTAATGGTATTTTAACCATGAAAAACAGGTAGTTACACCAATATCAGAGAAATTTTCAAACAGTTTGGATAAGTAGATTTTCCCTGAAAGGGTGCACCTGAAACTGTGATTTTCAATTGGCATGCTGCTTACAAGTTTTATTTGATAAAAATGAGTAAGCTACTGGCACTACCACCAACGAAAAGAAAGTACCAAATAGCAACCCACCAACAATCACCCAGCCGATATGTGCACGACCTATCGCACCTGCACCGTGACCAATCACTAATGGAATTGCACCAATCACCATTGCAGCTGTTGTCATTAGAATAGGTCTTAAACGTAATGCTGCAGCATCAATAACAGCCTCTATCAAAGACTTTCCCTCGGCACGTTTTTGATTGGCAAACTCAGTAATTAAAATACCATGCTTTGCAATTAATCCCATTAATGTCACAAAACCAATATTGGTATAAATACTTAAATTATTACCCGTGAGCCACAACACAAAAAGTGCACCAATCATCGAAAATGGTACGGTTAGTAAAATAATAAATGGATCTCTAAAACTTTCAAACTGTGCACTTAACACTAAATAAATAAAAATAACCGCTAAACCAAATGCCCATAGCATCGTATTATGTGATTTTAACAAGTTTTTGGCGACACCTTTAAATTGAATGTTATAACCATCTGGCAAGAAACGTTTTGCACCATGCTTTATATAATCGATTGCTTGACCCATCGAATAATTTTTCGCAAGCTGAATCGTAATCGTATCCGCACGCATACGATCAACATGTGGTAATGATTGCGGTCCCACATCAGTTGAAATCGTTGCCAAACTCGATAGTGGAATCATTTTATTATGATCACTACGCACATACAATTCGTTTACAACTTTCAATTGATCAAGCTTACTTTGTGGCACCTGCAATATAACATCGTAATTTTTATTATTCCATTCAAACACTGTCACCTTTGCACCACCGAGCATAGTGCGTAAGGTATTACTTACATCAGCTAAGTTTACTTTAAGTGCCGCTGCCAGATTACGATTAATATGTACTACATATTCTTGATTATTCATCGATAAATCAGAAGTAACCCTCTTAAAACCAGGATTCTGCTCAAGGTCCGTTGTAAAATCATTAACAACTTTGAATAGTGATTTATAATCATTATTGGTTAACACTGAAAGTCGTACTGCATCGCCATATTTACCGCCACCTCCAAGTTGACTCATATTAAATGCATTTACTGTCACGCCTGCAATACTCGATGCACTTTGTGTAAAGCGATGCATCAGCTCTTCAGATGTATAAACACGCTGAGCCCACGGTTTTAACACTACAAAAGCAAATCCATCTTCATCATCAGTCATCATCATTACATGTGCCACACCTGGCAATGCTTGTAATTCTTTTTCAATTTCTTTTGCATAACGATCAATATAACCAAAACTTGCATTCGATGGTGGTTCTATTCTTACCATAAAGGCACCAGTATCTTCTTTTGGCTCAAGTGTTGTTGGCAATGATTGATAACAAAAATAACCCAACACAATAAAAATGGCTAAAATAGTTAAAACTAATGCACGATAATGAAAAATACACTGCAATATACAACGATAGGCATGCATCAAACGATGGAATAATCGATCCAGAAAAGTTTCTTTATTATGTTTTAACAGTTTTGCGCACATCATTGGTGATAATGTTAAGGCAACAAAACCCGATACAATCACGGTTAATGCCAGTGTAAAAGCAAATTGCCGGAATATTACACCGGTTAATCCGGTACTGAAGCCAATCGGTGCATATACAGCTGCCAATGTTAACGTCATCGCAATAATCGCAAACACCATCTCACGGCTACCGGTAATCGCGGCTTGCAACGCTGACATACCTGACTCTAAATGACGATAAATATTTTCAAGCATCACAATCGCATCATCGACCACCAAACCAATCGCTAAGACCAATGCGAGCAGCGTGAAAATATTAATACTATAATTCAACATATAAATTAAGGCACAAGCAGCAACTAAACAAATCGGAATCGTGACAATCGGTATTAAGGCTGAGCGAATCGACCCTAAAAATAAACTAATCACAATCACAACCAAGATAATTGCAAAACCCAAATCATGATACACTTGCTCAAGTGTTGCTTTAAGATAAGTTGTACCATTCCATACCACATCTAATGTCATTTTTTCTGGTAGGCGTTCACGCAATTCTTTTAAACGCTTTTGCAATGATGTAACAACCTTCATTGGATTCGCAGTCGACAATCCATAGATCGATATACCAATCGCAGACGTGCCATTAATACGCATCGCCGAATCGAGGTTTTCAGGCTCGACACGCACTTTGGCTACATCTCTAAATCGTAATAAATAACCATTGTCATCACGAATAATTAAATTTTTAAATGCTTGTTGAGTAGCTAACTGCCCCTCATTTAAAACACTATAATAACGATCCTGTGTTTTAATCTGGCCAGTTGGCACATTCATATTCTGCTGCTCTAACACACGTGTCATATCATTAACTGTAACTTGGTTAGCCGCCATTTTACTTGGATTTAAGCGTATTTTCATCGCATAATCACGGCTATTGTATAATTCAATATTTGCTACACCAAGCACTTGTTCAAGACTTGGTGTAATTTGGCGATTAATATAATCAGTTAATTCCATCTGCGACATTAGTGGATCTGTCACACTAACAATCATCAGCTGTAAACTATTAGGATCACGTTTTTGAATAACGGGTTGCTCAGCACCTTGTGGTAATCGACGCATGATTTTGGCCAATCGATTACGTACATCACTCACTGCTTCATCAATATTCACACCCAACTCATATTTTAATACCACATAACTACGACTCGAACGACTGGATGAATGCATTTCTTGTAAGCCAGGCGTGCCAACCACATCATTTTCTATTTGGGTCGTCACCTGAGATTCCATTACACTCGCACTAGCACCATTGTAATAAGTGTAAATCGTGATAACAGGAGGATTGACTCGTGGATAACCACGCACAGGCACACGCAAAAAACCAATCACACCCAAGACAATAATAATAAGACTTAAAACTATCGTAAAAACGGGACGGCGAATACAAAATTCAGTAAAATTCAAGATTTAACCTCTTTAACCAGTGAACCTTCCTGTAATCGTTGCTGACCTGCAACCACAATAACTTGTCCATCCTGTAAGCCTGCCTTTACCTCAATCATATTCTGAAATACTGGTCCAGTCTTAATACGTTTGAGTGTTACTTTTTTATTTTTAACTACAAATACTTTAGGCCCTGTAATCGTTGGTACAATACTCGCCAATGGCACAACTAATGCATGATGATTAATACGCGTGACTTGATATATTCTCACAAATAAACCAGGCGTTAATAAATTATCTTTATTAGGAATAATTGCGTGAACATCTACGCTGTGTGTCATACGATTAATTGTTGGCGAAATATAAGAAACTTTACCCTCAACCTTAATGTGAGATTGATTTGGTACGATAACTTCAATTTTCTGCCCGAGCTTAATTTTCGATAGATAACGCTCAGATAAGGCATAATCAACACGTAATTCACTGCGATCAGTAACCGTCGTGAGCTTCTCACCTTTTTGCACATAGTTGCCAATACTGACATTCTTAGCACCAACATACCCATCAAAAGGTGCGGTAATGCTTGTTTCTGCAAGGTACGTTTCATTCTGGGAGACCTGTGCTTTTGCTTGTTGATAAGCAGCTCGCTGCTGATCCAACATCTGCCTAGATGCCGCCCCCGACTTAATCAGTTGCAGCGTACGCTTGTAATTCATTTCCGCCAGTTTAAGTGCTGATTGTGCTGAGCTGAGCTGGGCACGATAAATACGATCATCCAGTTGTATCAACACCTTGTTACTTTTGACAAAGGTGCCTGGCGTATAGCTGACAGCTACAACTTTACCTGCAATCTGTGGCGCAATATCGACTTCACGTTTTGCTTGTAATGTACCAATAGCTTCTAGTTGGCTTGGCACTACTTTACGCTGCACTTTAGTAACAGAAACAGGAATCGCAGCACGCTCACTCTTAGGCACTTGAACCTCAATCTGACGCTCTTCATACCAATAAACCGCCAAACCAAAAATAACCACCAGTACCACAATAATGATATATTGACGACGCATATTCATTTCCTTGTAATTGAAAATGCCCAAAGACATCCCTATACTGTCAGCTTATCAGCCAATTAGGATTTTTTCCATGTCTGCACAGCTAATTGACGGCAAAGCCGTAGCACATCGTATCAAAAACCACATATCTGAACGTATCACTGCACGCCACGCTTCCGGGCTGGCGACCCCAGGCCTCGATGTGATTTTAGTTGGTGATAACCCTGCGTCAAAAACCTACGTCAAACATAAACAAAATGCCTGCAAAGCTGTAGGTATCGAATCTAATTGCCATCGCCTACCCGAAAACACAACTCAAGAAACAATTGCAAATCTAATCCAACAATGCAATAACAATCCCAAGGTACATGGCATTTTGCTACAATTACCTCTGCCTACACATATTAACGGCGATGCACTACTTGAATTAATTCACCCCAATAAAGACGTCGATGGTTTTCATCCCTATAATCTCGGCAGACTCGTACAACGTCGCCCCAGCCTACGTCCTTGCACACCCAAAGGCATTATGACATTACTAGAATCAACCGGCATTGATCTTACTGGCAAACATGCCGTTGTTATCGGTGCATCTAATATTGTCGGACGACCAATGGCACTGGAGCTACTCCTCAATAAATGCACCACTACTGTATGTCACCGATTTACCCAAGATCTCGATAACTTCGTGCAACAAGCCGATATACTGATCGCCGCCATTGGTAAACCTGGTGTCATCAATAGTGCCTCAATCAAACCTGGCGCTATTGTTATCGATGTCGGCTTTAGCCGCTTAAGCAATGGCAAGATCTCTGGTGATATCGATTTTGAACCCGCCTGCGAGCGCGCCAGCTGGATCACCCCTGTGCCCGGTGGCGTTGGTCAAATGACTGTAGCAACACTACTTGAAAATACATTGATGGCAGCCGAACTGCAGGATAATTTCACAAAGTAACCCGGCTTTTACGCCGGGCACTCTTTTGAATGACTACACGAGTAATTCATTCATATCTTTAACAAATTCAGCCATATCTTTAAGCTGCTCACCTTCGGTTAGTAAGGCTTGTCCGAGTAATAGACGTGACCAGCGTGCAATTGCATCTTTATCCGTTTCATCTTTGATTTTAACCAAGATGCTATGCTCTGGATTTAATTCCAAAATCGGTTTTGATTCTGGAATTGCTTGTCCAGCTGCTTGTAATAAACGTGCCATATGCCCCGTCATATCCTGTTCGTCAAATACCACACAAGAAGGTGATGTGGTTAAACGATTAGTGATACGCACCTCTTTAACGCGATCACCCAACGCTGCTTTAATTTGCTTAGTTACATCACTATAAGTTTTTTCAACTTCTTTTTGCTTTTCTTTGGACTCTTTATCATCAAGCTCACCTAAGTCCAGCGCACCTTTTGAAACCGATTGTAATTGTTTACCCTCAAATTCATTTAAGTGTGATACCAACCATTCGTCGACACGATGATGCATCAATAACACTTCAATACCTTTTTGGCGAAACACTTCTAGTAGTGGGCTATTTTTGGCTGCCATAAATGAATCAGCAACCACATAGTAAATGTGTTTTTGATCTGGCTGCATACGCGATACGTAGTCTTGTAATGAAACATTTTGTGCTTCAGTATCATTATGTGTCGAGCTAAAACGTAATAACTTCGCAATGCGATCTTTATTGGCAAAGTCTTCAGCCGGACCTTCTTTTAGTACCTCACCAAATGTTTTCCAGAATTCCGCGTATTTTTCAGTATCATTCTTCGCCATGCTTTCTAGCATGCTTAACACACGTTTGACACAACCTGATTTAATGCTATCTATTGTGCGGTTTGATTGTAGTAATTCACGCGAGATATTAAGCGGTAAGTCACTTGAATCCACCACACCTTTAACAAAGCGTAAGTACATCGGCATTAACTGTTCCGCATCATCCATGATAAAGATACGCTTGACGTAAAGTTTTAAACCACGTTGTTGTTCACGCTGGAATAAGTCCCATGGCGCCTGTTTTGGAACATACAATAAACTAGTATATTCGCTCTTACCTTCAACACGATTATGCGCCCATGCCAATGGCTCTTCAAAATCATGTGAAATATGTTTATAAAGATCTTTATACTGCTCTTCTGTAATGTCACTTTTAGGCAACGTCCAGAGTGCGTTTGCTTGGTTTACCACTTCTTCTTCTGGTACGACGATTTCACGTTCGTCTTTTTTCTCATCGTCTGATTTAGGTGGCTCGACTTTATTCATCATAATCGGCAATAAAATATGATCCGAATATTTGCGAATAATCGAACGTAACCGCATATCATCACAATATTCACGTTGATCTTCACGTAAATATAAAGTGATTTCTGTACCGCGCACACGCTTGTTGCAATTTTTTATTGTATATTTGCCTTGGCCATCAGATTCCCAATACACACCTTGATCTTCTTTCATACCTGCACGGCGTGTCTTAACCACAACTTTATCAGCAACGATAAACGCTGAGTAAAAACCCACACCGAATTGGCCAATTAACTGCGAATTTTTTTCTTGGTCACCACCTAGTAATTCTTTAAACGCACGTGTACCAGAACGCGCAATCGTACCAAGATTTTCAACAACTTCTTCACGTGTCATACCAATACCATTATCAGTAATCGTGACCGTACCGTGATCTTTGTTAAAGCTGACCCAAACCTTAAGCTCAGGGCTGTCTTCATATAAGGCACTATCAGATAAGGCTTCATAGCGCAGCTTATCTGCCGCATCCGAGGCATTGGAAATTAATTCACGCAAGAAAATCTCGCTATTGCTGTATAAAGAATGTGCTACTAGTTGTAGTAATTGTGTGGTTTCTGCCTCGAAGGACAGGGTTTCTTGTTGTGCTTCAGTCATTTAGCTACCTCATCGATATAGGGGTTGATTAATGACTGTTAGATAAGGGCTAAAGTTAGAATTTCAAGAGGCGAAAGTATAACCAAAGCTTAATGACAACAAATTAGTCGTCGGCTGCTGAGTTGCCACTCGCGCACTTTTCTTAGGATCTTGCTCCGCCGTTACAGAGGTCAACAACGATCCTGCCAAGTTTGCAGGAATATGTAACCACTGAATACCCACATTACAATTGCTATCGGAAAATTCATAATCCATACCACCGCCATAAATAACCGCTAAAAATTTCTTCACACCACCGCGGCCTAGCACCGTTTGATTGCTATTTGACATAAAACGTAATACCGCCCCCATCTTACCAAATAAGTCTAACCCATCAATATAGGGCACGGGCACACTTAGCTTAGCAGCCGTATATGTCATCCAGTTATATTGAGTACCTTCAACACAACCTTCATCACCACAAGCATTCTGAGTCACTAATGTCTGACCGTTTACAAGACCCTTTATCGTTGGAAGGTAATAACCACCTACTTCCCATGAAATATCATCAGTAATCTGTAAACCTAAATCAAAACCACCCATAAGCCCGCCCTGCTCATTTTCTTTCATGCCACCCGGGAAAGCCCAAATAGTTGTGGTGTTGGCGATCATTAAATTCCAATTCGCAAAAGAATAACCTGCATGCACATCAAAATAAAAATTCCAATTGAACATTGATTCGTCTTCAGTCGAACTCGACTGTGCATGTAGTTCTGGCATACCGCAATTACTATCACCCGGCGTACAACTAAAAGCCACTGTGCTCAACGCCATTAAACTCGCTGCAAAAAGGATAGACATTTTTTTAATTAACACGAGTAAACTCCTTACACTCTAGAAGACTCATGTGATTGATTATACTATACGCAAAAAAAATATCCTAATATCTGTAGGTTAGAAATAATATTTAATCCCATAATAAAAAAAGAGGACCTAAGCCCTCTTCTCAATGTCGTAAACTCAACTTTAAAAGTCGAATGTATAACCTAAGCTACCGGTTATAATATTCACAGATGGTTGACGTTCAGCAATAAGTTTGCTGTTGACGAAACCAGGGCCTGTATTAGCAGGTACCGCTACTTCCGAAGCACCTGGTTGATGATGTGGTAGATATAACCACTGTGCACCAAGCTTAAAGCCTGTTTCCATTAAGTTATATTCTGCACCGGCACCAAAGACCATACTCCAGAAACTTTTCATACCACCACGGCCTGGAGCAACTTGGTCTGTATTAGACATACCACGCCATGCACCACCAACCTTAGCATAAATATCTAAACCATCACCCACAAAAGGTAGTGTTAGAGGTACACCAAATTTAGCAGCAGCATAAGCTACCCAGTTATACTGAGATGCTTTTACACAACCAGTAAAACCAGCTTCACCGCTTTGGCAACCTCTCGCATTACTGTTGTAAGCAGGTGCGACACTATTAGCAAAGCCTTGTACTTTTGGTAAATAAAATCCACCTATTTCAGCAGCAATACCATTGAAAACTTGCATACCAAGATCAACACCACCGACGCCGCCACCAGTTTCATTGTCCATACCATTTTGCATCGCCCAGATAGTTGTTGTACTGGCAACAAGTTGGCTATAGTCAGCAAACGCATAACCACCATGTAAGTCCATATACATACCTAGGTGAAACATTGAATCCTCCGCTGGAGGCATATGATCAGGGCCACCTGCAAAGGTAACACCAGTTGCTGCAACCATGCTCGCAGCAGAAAGCATTAATATTTTTTTAATCGACATGATTAAACTCCCTTTAATATTAAATATGAGCTGTCAAAAAGACCTAAAAAGGTCGTACCGTCCATTATACTATACCGAAAACAAATATCCTAATCCGAAGAGAATTTGATCAGTTCTGGGTACTTGTTTGGAAGATTTCTTAGAGTTTTGCTCACCTTGAGTATATTTTGGTATTTCCAACCATTGAACTGAAGCTCTCCAGCCTTGCGAAAGATAATATTGCGCGCCCACACCATACAAAAGATTAATACTATACCTTTTATTTTGATAAGCACCCTGCTGCGCATTACCACCATAGTCCAACATCCGATAAGCCATACCCAACTTAGCAAAAATCGCCAGGTCATCATTCGCTAAAAATGGATAACTGAGCTTACCAGCTGCATAGACATAAGGTGTCTCTAGCTCAAGATTATCACCCGATATTTTTGCAAAATTATAATAGCCAAATTCCAACCCAAGGTAACGAATAAAATGGTAGCCAATGTTAGCGCCATAACTAAATCCACTTTTCTTGTGCCTAGAAGGATTAATACCGCCAATCAATGCCCACGCACCATGACCATCGTTAGTAAAACCAGACCAGTCTGCAAAACCATAACCCGCCATAGTATCAATATAAACACCGATATGTGGCAACTGTGCTGCTTCAGGCTGTTGCGCTTCTTCTGCTGCAGCTTTTGATTCTTTTGTCTCTTTTACTTTTTCCCCTGCCAGTACCGTTATATTAAATAGTGTTAGTAACACTATTAATAGTATTTTTCTTATAATCATTTTCACTCCTTAATGAAAAAAACTGTATGCACTTTATCACGTGTTATAAATAACCTGCAATCGTGGTGCTACTTTTTTCAATACCTATAATAAAAAATATATTATATTATCTTTTACGTTTTGTGTTGTAGTAGAAACAGGCAATTAAGCGATTTTCTTGAAAATGTTTCTCTCACTATTTGCTAAAAAATTCCTGAACTTATATAATGTCCCTACTGCTCGCTATGTATGAGCGGATTTTAGCGTTTACTCGAAATGCTAATTTGTCGACAATTAGTAAGGGAGAAAATTCAATGTCGGTTAAAAAAACTTTACTCTTATCTGCTGCAGCTGCAGTTGCAGCATTAGGTAGCACCGCTGTTTTAGCTGGTGGTCCTGATCATATGTCTGCAGGTCGTTGCGGTCATTACCTTCGCCATGGTTTCTACTTTGGTGCTGGTCCAAGCTACACATTTGGTGATATTAGTGCAATCAACTCAACACTTGCACAACCTAACCAAGATGCTGATTTAGCTGCTCGTGGTTGGGGCGGTGGTCTCTACGCTGGTTGGGACACAATGGCTACTGATAACTTTGCTCTAGGCGCTCAGTTATTCTTAAACTTCTATGACGTTGACACTGATAAAGACGGCGCAATAAATGTTAAAACAAGCCTAAACTACAACTGGGGTGTTGCACTTGAACCTGGTTACCATCCAGCACACAACGTAAATCTATACGGTCGTCTAGGTTTAGCTAATGGTAACATCGAAGTTAAAAACACAGGTACTGGTACATCAAACACTTACAATGAGTTTGGCTGGTTAGTAGGCCTAGGTTCTGAGTTGGCGTTAGGTCATAACGTATCTGCTCGTGCGCAATACACTTACTATGACTACGGTAAGAAAACAAACAATAATACAAACGCAGAAGTTACACCTAGATTTGGTGAAGTTATGCTAGGTATTTCTTACCACCTATAATTTAGATTTATCTAAGTTGAAAAAGCCAGGTCTAGCCTGGCTTTTTTGTATATAAAAAACATTTCAAGCCAATACAAAGAGATTGCCGCGGTTTCGCCTCACAATGACATTATTTAAAAATCATGTCAGTTACGGATATAAGTCAATTGAGAAGATAGCCAGCGATCAACGATTTGTTGGGCTATTTCGGGGTTTGTTTCAAGCAGTTTTTTGCCCACTTCTCGCACGGCGTCAATTAGGGTTTGATCGCGCAGGATATCAGCAACTTTAAACTGCATCACACCAGATTGGCGTGCGCCTAATAATTCACCTGGGCCACGTAGTTTTAGGTCTTCTTCGGCAATATAAAAACCATCACAGCTATCACGCATAATTCTTAAACGTTGCTCGGCGAGGTGAGATAAGGGTTGACGATAAAGCAGCACACAATAGCTTGCCTGACTACCTCGTCCAACACGCCCGCGTAATTGGTGTAACTGTGCCAAACCCAATCGTTCTGGGTTTTCAATAATCATCAAGCTGGCATTGGGCACATCGACACCAACTTCTATTACTGTTGTTGCTACCAGTAGATCAACCTCACCTACCTTAAAGCGCTGCATCACAGCTTCTTTCTCAGCTGGCTTTAAGCGCCCATGTACTAGCCCAATGCGTAAATCTGATAATACTTGCTGTAGTTGCTCGGCCGTATTAGCCGCAGCTTGACACTGCAATGCCTCAGACTCATCAATCAAAGTGCATACCCAATAGGCTTGAGCACCTGCCAAACAATTGGCACGTACACGTTTAATAATTTGTGCACGACGTTTTTCAGAGATTAAAATCGTCTCAATCGGTTTACGCCCCGGTGGTAGCTCATCAATCACTGAGCAATCGAGATCAGCATAAGCTGTCATTGCCAGTGTGCGCGGAATCGGAGTTGCAGTCATAATTAATTGATGCGGACAATAAGCGCCTTGTACACCCTTATCATGCAGCGCCATACGTTGATGCACACCAAAACGATGCTGCTCATCGATAATGACCAATGCTAACTCTTTAAAAATAACATCTTTTTGAAACAGTGCATGAGTTCCGACAATTAGCTGTGTTTTACCATTTACCAAGTCTTCAAGCTGCGCTTGCTTTTCTTTGGTAGTTTGACTACCGAGCAATATACCTACTTGGATACCCAGCGGCTTAAACCAAGCAGTAAAACTCTGCCAATGTTGTTCGGCTAAAATTTCAGTTGGCGCCATAAGTGCTGCTTGGCGATTTGCGGCAATGACTTTTAAGCTACTCACAGCAGCGACAACCGTTTTTCCTGAACCCACATCACCTTGTACTAAACGCAACATCGGATGTGACTGGTGTAAATCAGTGATAATATCGTTAATCACACGTTGCTGAGCGTCGGTTAATTCAAATGATAATTGTTTTAAAAACTGTTGTTGCAGGGTTGTTTTATCGCTAATCGGATACGCATCGACCGCACGCTTTTGTTGACGCAAAAAATAAAGACTCAATTGGTGTGCCAGCAACTCTTCAAAAGCTAGTCGCTGTTGTAATGGATGTATACCTTCTTGTAATGCTATTTGATCAATATCAGCGGGTGGTTCGTGGATAGTTTTTAATGCTATTTGAATATCAGCTAATTGATATTGCTGGCGTAAATGATCGGGTAATAATTCTTTTAAACCATGTTCATTTAACCAAAATAGTGCCTCTTTAATTAAACGACGTAATAATGTTTGCCCTACACCTTGGGTTGTTGGATAAATGGGTGTAAGGCGATCACTTAAACCGAGACGTTCACTGATTTGATCAAAGGTTTGATATTCTGGATGCGCCATTTCTAATTGTTGATACAATCCTTCACGTACCTCACCAAAACAACGAATAGATAAATCAGGTTGTTTTAAACGTTTTAATTGATCCGCATTAAAATGAAAAAAACGTAGTATCATTGTGCCCGAATCATCAACAAGACGACAAATCATTTGTAACTTGCTTTTACCAACGACAGAAACTTGCTGGATCTTTCCTTCAATTAAAATACGATCACCATGCTGTGCTTTCGCAATCGGTGTGATCCTGGTGCGATCTTCATAACGAAATGGTAGATGAAACAATAAATCGGTAAGTTTGTGAATATGCAGTTTTGCGAGGTTTTCGACGGTTTTTTTACCGACACCTTTAAGATTTGTCAATGAATGACTTGTAACAACCATCTTTACACAGCAACAATAGCTTCGATTTCAACACACGCACCTTTGGGTAGCTCCGCGACACCGACAACAGCACGTGCAGGATAGGGTTGATAAAAAAATTGTGCCATAATTACATTAAAGCTCGTAAATTCTGACATATCTGTTACAGAAATATTGAGCTTGATCGTTTTACTTAAATCACTACCTGCAGCCTCTATAATGCCTTTTAAGTTCTCAAAAGCACGGCGTGCCTGCATATCAAATGATTGGCTTACTAAAATACCTGTTTGTGGGTCCATGCCAATTTGGCCTGATATAAATAATAAATCATTATAACGAATCGCTTGAGAATAAGTACCGATAGCTGCAGGTGCATTGCCTGTAGAAATTGCTTTTAACATAAGATAACTCCAAACTTAATCCATACCACGTACGAGTTTCACGACATTGGGTATTTGACGCAGCTGACGCAAAATTTCAGCGAGATGACCACGATCTTTGACATATAGTTTAAAGACAACTTGATAGTGCTGCCCATCCCGATCTAATACGCTAATATCTTCGATATTGCCGTCTGCATCTGACACTGCCAATGCCAGTGTTGCTAATATACCACGCTGGTTAACGACGACAATACGTACAATCACTAAAAATTCACCATCGACATCATCGGCCCAACGTAGCATTACACAATGATCGGGGTGGCGTAATAATTTAGTGATATGTTTACATTTTTCAACATGTACTTGCAGTCCCTTACCTTTATTTAAAATACCGACAATAGGATCACCCGGAATCGGACAACAACATTCAGCAAACACCAACACCATACCCTCAGTACCTTTAACTATTAACGGTACTTGCTTGAAAGCTGGCGCCACATCGATAGTAGTGTCATCTCTATAATGAATCACATCCGCAATACGCTCAGCCGTTAACAGTGCGAGTCGATTGCCGAGTCCAATTTCGCATAACAGTTCATCTTTATTCTTAAGATTTGCCTCATTTAAAATAAATTTAAACGCAGGCTCAGGAATATCATGATATTGGATACCGAGCGTACTTAACATCTTCTCAAATAATTGGCGTCCAAGCACAACGGCTTCGGATTTTTGTTGGTTTTTAAGGTAATGACGAATGCTGGTACGTGCTTTACCGGTCACAACAAAGTTAAGCCATGTTGGATTGGGGCGGCCACGTGAAGACGTAATCACTTCAACCGTCTTACCATTAGTTAAAACTGTCGAGAGTGGTGCAAGCTGGCGGTCAATCTTAACCGCCACACAACTGTTACCAACATCTGTATGCACACCATAAGCAAAATCTACTGCTGTCGCCCCCATCGGTAATTCCATAATTTTACCCTTTGGGGTAAAAACATAAACTTCATCTGGAAATAAATCAACTTTAACACTTTCAAAAAACTCGAGTGACGTACCTGAACTTTGTTGCAGTTCTAAAAGATTTTTTACCCAACGTTGTGCACGTAATTGTGATTGGCTGATATCTTCTTTTCTAGATTTATAAACCCAATGTGCAGCAATCCCGCTAGTAGCCATATGATCCATCTCAACAGAACGTATTTGTACTTCGATAGGCAATCCATAAGGACCAAATAATGTAGTATGCAATGACTGATAACCATTCGCTTTAGGAATTGCAATATAATCCTTAAAACGTTCTGGCACTGGCTTAAATAAACTATGTACCAAACCTAAAACACGATAACAAGTATCAGCATCACCAACGATAATACGAAAGGCATATACATCCATAATATCGCTAAATGAAATATGCTTATCACGCATTTTACGATAGATGCTATATAAATGTTTTTCACGGCCGAGTAAACGACACGAGGATAACTCACTGGTTACCAAACCTTCACGTAACGTTTTTTCGATCAAAGCAAGGACACGCTTACGATTACCTCGTGCGCGCCTAACCGCATCTCTGAGTACTTGATAACGCACTGGATGCAATGCCTCAAAACCAAGCTCCTCGAGCTCAACTAAAATATCACGCATACCCAGGCGTCTGGCAATTGGCGCATAGATGTCTAATGTTTCTTTAGCAATACGGCTTTTTTTGCGCTGAGGTAATTGCATAAGCGTGCGCATGTTATGTAGACGATCAGCAAGCTTGACTAAGATCACACGGATGTCACGAGACATCGCCAATACCATCTTACGAAAGTTTTCAGCTTGCGCTTCATCTTTAGAAGCAAATTTAATTTGAGTGAGCTTACTGACTCCATCAACCAAATCAGCAACCGCTTTACCAAATTTGCGCTCTAGCCCCTCACGCGTTGCCTCACTATCTTCGATCACATCATGGAGCAAGGCTGCCATAATACTCTGATGATCGAGCTTCATATCAGCTAGAATGCAGGCAACGGCTACAGGATGGGTAATATACGGTTCGCCAGTGTAGCGCTTTTGATTTCGGTGAGCCTCGAGCGCCAATAGATAGGCCTGATGAATCTGCTCTATTTGAACACTATCTAAGTAGTTTAACTTTCGTCGCAGTTTGCGAAATAAGCGCAATCGAAATTCCTCATTAGCCTGATAAACATAGACATATACTTATACATCATAGAGAATATTGCTTACCGCCTCAAGAAGAAAGATTACTGTTTACCACCATACGACATCAGGTGCTTCATCTAACCGCGGGTTATTACCACTTGTGCAGCCACCTGTTGCATATGTTGAATGTCGGCTTTGCGCAATACTTACTCGCTTACGAGGCTTCTCACCCCGTTGATTCACTAGCTTTAAAGGCGCCACATCTGCTGTGGCAGCGGCGTCATTTGCTGTGGCGGCTTTACCAACTTGTTTGCGACCAACTAAAGGAATTACTGCTGAAGCGGTTAATAATGGCTGATGTTCTTCATCGATCCCAGCTTCAGCTGACGCGCTGATTTGTTTTCGGTTGTTCCGGTCATAAGCATATTTTGCAACCTTAGCAACCAAGCCAACACCTGAAATTACCGCGCCTGCAATCCCCCATGCAATACTGGTCGCTGGCGCAAGACCAATCATTAGCATACCAATACAGACAGTTAAGCCGGCAAAGATCAAAGCAAAACCTCCAGCAATACCGCCACTTTTAAGGTTAACTGTGCGATTTACTTTTTCTTCAGGGCTAGGCTGAATACCAAGCCAGGTGAGCTTGCCATAATCTCTAGCTGCCTTAAACAAAGAGGTTACTGCCAGACGCCCAATATTAAGCGTGATTATCGAAAATGCTGCCACAAAGAAACAAGGACCAATTACCGCTATCGCTACAGCAGAAACAAAAGTAAGCCCAATAGACACACAAGCTAAAGAGAAAACAAATGTACTGACAACTGCATTACGAAACGTTTCACGTGTGCTGTTACCTTCTTTGTTTTTACGGCGCTCAAGTATTACTTTAGTCCAGTTCCAACCAACATCGACTGCAATCATACCTAGCAACATGGGAAAGAAAATCGCATGCAGTAAGCTAGCAAACAAAAACTCTGCCCAAGATGCGGTAGTAAAAGCTGTAAATACACCAATATTAGCAACATCAAGCGGCAAGCTTAAAAATGCATTTAATCCGTCTTGCTTATCTTCTACGAAGTCGAGAAATTTATCTTTGAAACTTTTAAGTGGCCTTCTTCCCACTAATGCGTCAGCTGATGACATAAATGCCTCCCTTAGTCCATTTTCAATCCATGCGGCAATTTACACCGACAATGTTATGCAGTCAATACGGTAATTATAGTCTTAGCGGTCTCTCAGATTCAATTTGAGAAACCACTATCATCTTTTGAATGTACTTTAGGAAGGTCCGTTTCCAGATTTTGGAGGCAATTGACCAATACCCAGCTCTTCGTTAATGCTTTCCTCAATTTCTTCAACTATTTGACGAATCTCTTTCGTTTGGGGCATAGAAGCCAAATTTATGTCCACCTCAACAACTTTCGTCTCATTTTCAGGATAAGCATCAGACGTCTCAGCCATTTTCACTAACAATTCCTGGAATAACACACCATGCAAGCTCGCCATGGAAGGCCTACATATTATCCGTTCCCGAGTTTCCTCTCCCGATGCATTTTTCTTGATACTATAAAAAGGGAAACTCTTTGAGTCTTCATCAGTAGGTCTTTCTAGAACAAAGTCTCTACCAGCCTCTTCCCAGCGAATCCCTTTTAGTTTCTGATTTTCAAAAGTAATCTCTATTTGTGTAATTTTTTTAGAAACAATCTTTACCTTTTTAGGGTCAAGAGAAGCAAGCTTTGATAATGCTGCAAATTGACTGTTGGGTTGACTTTTAATAGGTTTATTTCCCATAGAACTCTCTTCTTATTAATTAAATACTCATATTGAGATGATATCATATGTATATTTTATAATCAATGATTAAATATCAGCGCCAATTTAGAACAGATATTCAATAAAACAAAACGCAAAATTATTCTTTAGGAGGTAAAAAATCTTCTGGCATAGGAGATATTTCTGCAGGCTCTTCACCCTCATCCATCTCAGGAGCTGGCGCCATGTCTGCAATTTCGATGGATTCTTCGAACATCATCGCCACACTTTCGTTAGCGTCTGATGCTGATTCGATGTCAACAAATTCGACTAAATCAGTTTCAACATTATGCTTGGTGCGGGTTTGGGTAATGTCGTTACCGGCTGCGATCTCGCGCAGTGCAATTACTGTAGGTTTATCGTTGTCGCGTTTCACAGTTGGATCTGCAGCACCTAGCTCGAGCTGATGCGCTCGTTTTGCCGACTTAATCACTAAGTCAAAACGATTTTCTACTTGTTTTAAACAGTCTTCAACGGTAACGCGAGCCATATAAACCTCTAAAATTCAATAAATTATGATTATGCTGATTAAATAGTCAGCAGTTATGATTATCTGAAAAGAGCAGTCTAGCGATTTTATTGTAAATTGGCTAGTAATTTCGCCAATTTTCTTTCCTGATAGCGACGTTTTAGCCGCTCCGCATGCAAAACTGCGCGTAGATCAGCAAGGGCTAAATCAAAATCTTCATTGACAATGAGATAGGCAAATTCATTGTGATGAGAAATTTCTTTAATCGCCTGTTGCATGCGCCCATCGATCACATCACTACTGTCTTGCTTGCGTAATTCTAGACGCTTGCGTAGTGCTTCAAGCGACGGTGGCAAAATAAAAATCGACTTCACATGGTGAAACAGCTGCCCTACTTGGCGTGCACCTTGCCAATCGATCTCAAGAATCACATCGATACCTTGGTCTAATTGCGACATCAGCCACTTACGCGATGTACCATAATAATGACCAAAAACCTCAGCATATTCAATAAACTCTTGATCTTTAACCATCTCTTTAAAAGTCGCTTCATCAACAAAATGATAATGCTTGCCATCAACTTCACCTGGACGCATCGGCCGTGTCGTATGTGAAACAGAAATTTTGATATCGTCTTCCGAGTCGATTAAGGCCTTAACCAAGCTGGTTTTACCACCACCAGATGGCGCTGCAATCACATAAAGGGTTCCATAGTTACTCAATATTTTGCACCTGTTCTCGAGTTTGTTCGATCAAGACTTTTAGCTCAACAGCGATGTGCGTAACAGTAGCATCAATTGACTTACTCGCCAAGGTGTTTGCTTCACGATTGAGCTCTTGTGCGAGAAAATCAAGCCGCCGGCCTATAACACCACCTTTATCGATAATCGATTCAAATTCACGCAAATGCATAGATAACCGGTCAACTTCTTCGGCTACATCAATTTTTTGTGCCATCCAAGCAAGCTCTTGCTCCAAACGTGATTGATCAAGTTCCAACTGCAATTCATCAAAACGTTGGCGTATTTTTTGTTGCATGGCAGTTAATAATTCTGGCATACGTCGTTTCACTTGATCGATATATACATGCATTTTTTGTAAGCGTTGTTTAAAAAATTGAGCCAATGCTGCACCTTCTTTTTGGCGTATTGCAATCAGTTGTGTGAGTGCTGCTTCAAGCAATACTTGTGCTGCTTCAACCACCACCGATTGATCGAGCTCTTGCATCGATAGGACATCAGGCCAATTCACCACATCCATCAGTTGTGTTTGCGCGTTAGGAAATTGGGTTGAGAATTGCGTAGCAAGATCACTTAAACGTGCAACCAGTGCATCATTTACTGTAAATTGCGCTGCAGCTTCGCCACTCATAGATAATTTAAAATTGATATCAATCTTGCCACGCGATAATTGTGCTGATAATAATTTTCGCCATACCACTTCACTTGCACGACATTGTTCTGGCAAGCGAAAGCTGAATTCGAGAAAACGGTGATTAACCGAACGCAATTCACAGGTCAACACACCCCAAGGATGGCTTTTTTGGCTACGCGCGTAGCCGGTCATACTAGCTATCATAATCACTCCACTATATAATCGCGAAATATTATCATAAACCCACAGGAAAACGAAATGAGACCCAGTAAACGCCAAGCTGACCAATTACGCCCTATCACCTTTGACCGTGATTTTACCTGTCATGCAGAAGGCTCGGTGTTAACCTGTTTTGGTAACACAAAAGTATTATGTACAGCCAGTGTCACAGAAGGTGTACCAAGATTTTTAAAAGACAGCGGTCAAGGTTGGTTGACTGCTGAATATGGCATGCTACCACGCTCAACCAATAGCCGTATGGATCGTGAAGCAGCACGTGGTAAACAATCGGGACGCACCGTCGAAATTCAACGCTTAATTGGCCGTTCACTGCGCGCTGCAGTTGATTTGACATTACTTGGTAACTACACAATTAAAATTGATTGTGACGTAATTCAAGCAGATGGTGGTACGCGCACTGCTGCTATCAGTGGAAGCTGTGTGGCACTGGTCGATGCACTGCGCTATATGCAACGCCGCAAACTTATTAAAACCGACCCACTCAAACAAATGATCGCTGCTATTTCTGTTGGTATTTATGAAGGCTCAGCTGTGCTTGATCTCGACTATGCTGAAGATTCAAATGCACATACCGATATGAATGTGGTAATGACCGATCAAAATTCATTTATCGAAGTGCAAGGCACCGCTGAAGGCGAACCCTTTCATGAAGGTGAATTAAATGCATTGCTCACATTAGCTAAGCAGGGCATTCATCAAATACATCAATTACAGCAAGCTGCATTAAACTAACGTATTATTTTTTCTTCATTAAAGTGAATAGCTGCTTGTTTACGAGCAGCTGTTCTTTTACTCGTACTTTTATGTTCAAACAAAAGAAAATAGTTACCGCCTTGCGCTAACTGAGATGAAAAGCTATTTTTATCATGGCAGAGCGCATCTTGTGGCTGTTGACTCTCAGTCTTTTCCTTAACTTTTTTTATTTGATCTTGTAAAACTCTTATGCGGCTATTGTATTTAGCTACAGGATCAGGACCATCCGCTTCACTTTGTTGATCTACTTTTTGAAATCCTGTTTCAGGACTCCACAATACTTCCATTAGATAAGTTGCAAAAGAACGATTTCGTGAAGTCACTTTAACATCTTCTAGAAACTCAACCAGAATTTTACAAGCGTCTGCATAATTTTCTGCAGCCATTATTTCATTATATTTAATTTCATCTAAAGCTAACTCTGATTTGTAACTCCATTTTCGAAAGCCATTCATTTTACCTTGTGCGACATCAAAGCATTTTTTTGCTAATCGTAACTGTGCTTTTAATAAATCATGTTTACACTTAGAAAGCGCGATTAATTTCACATTTTCTTGCTCAAATTTTTCTCTCTTCGCAACAACAGTCGTCAGTTTCTCTCGTGCATTCTCTAGCTCAAACCTTTTGGCATCGATACCAGCTGAACTAGGCAGTGACTGAGATATAGACTTAGCTAAAGCTCTATCGCTAAGTTCCAATGCTGCACAGTCGTTTGCAAAACTGTTATGCATCTCATCATAAGTCAAGGGTGGTGCTTCTTGAGTTAACTTCTGCCTCACTCTTGCAACATCACCTGACGCACCCATTCTACTTGAACGCCAATCCTTACCCTGCAAAATGTCCTGATATAACTTTGGTGTCTCCTCATAGACGTATTCTTGCTCTAAACTTAATTTTGAGTATTCAACACACTTACAACAGTAGGCAACATCATCTTCAGTGAGTAGTGACTGTGAGTCAAGCATCGTCTGCAATCTTGCTTCCCTATCTCCCAAGCCTGGAATTTCTTTGGTGACTGCTTTACGATCCTGTTCTTTAAAATCTAAATGCCGCTTATCATCTTTTCGATAGTGTTGGGCGCTTTCCACAGCACCTTTAGCAATCGTGTGATAACTTTTCAATTGTTTTGTTGATTCATGAAACCGTTCCCTTAATTCAACAGCATTTTCCCACTTGCCTAGCATAAGCTTTGGGTTTAGCTGATCTACAAGATCTAAAATTTCTCTTTTTTTGCTCAGTGGATGAAGAAATGACTTAGGATGTATATTTTCATTTATAAATTTTTTTAATTTATTGTGACGATTTTCGTATAATTCTTCCAATGTATTTTTTGGGTAGGGTGGTTCTTTTTGATGAGGACTATAGCCATCAATACGTTTAAATTGATCAAGATTTCCAGACCATTGTAACAAGCTATGTTTAACGCTCTTATATGCTTCTTGCTGAGATTGCGCGATTTTTTTAGGTAGATTTTTCTCTAAGTAGAGCTCGATAGTTTTTAAAATAGTTAGCAAGAATACTTTAGAATCAACACTAGCCTGCCAGTACCTGTTTACTTGGAGCAATAATTCCATAACAACCGCTTTTTGCGGGTTTTGATCAAACTCAATCATACCCCTTTCTGAAAAAGACGTGCTGGCACTCTCACGTATGCATTGTCGATGATACGATTCAAGTGTTACTTGAATGTTGCTTTTTGCGTTTGTAATATAGGTTGATTCTTTGACTTCTAGATCAGCACCAAGCTTAGCGACAAGAGATTCTAGCCCTCGTTGTTCGGTTTCATACTCCTGACGCTGTGCATTTCTTTTCTCTGCTGCTCTCTTAGCAAAGTCAAATTCAGCTTCATATTTTCTAATGGTTTTAGCTAATTGAGTTTGAAAATTATCTTGTGTTTTACTCTTTGCCATCGCTCACTCACCAATCTTTAGAACATAAGCCTATACGTTTATCTTTCTTGATGAGTAGATTACCATTTTAAAGTTAACGAAATATTAATTACTATAGTTATTAAAATAAACCACAGAAATTACGCAGCACATGCAGTTTCGATAAGGTGTTTTTGATTTAAAATCAGAGAAATAGCTTTATCCCGGGCAATAAGCCTTTCTCGAGTGACTTTACATTGAAAAAGCCCAAAACAAAGACTTGTGGAAGCAGTTTTTTTAGAAAGCTGTTTGACGACACCAAAAGATTGCTCAGTGAGTGGTGGAATTTGCTGTTTTTGGTTCAGCGCTTCTAATCGCTGCTTATACAGTATAGATATTGATTTTCCTCCGAAATGACGCGCAAATAGGCCTTGCTTATCTGAAAATAATACCTTAAGCAAATAGGTTGCAAATGAGTGATCACGTAGTTTAATTTGTGTTTGCTGAAAATAATATATAAATTGTTGGCAAGCTTCTGCATAATAAGAACCATGAGGGGCATAACCATGCTCACCAATATGCTGCATACGCTCAACAAAGCTACGCGCATAGGCAACACCCTTGCCTGATTTCTTGTGCCAACAATGACGCTCAAAAAAATACATACGACGCCGTGTTTGCTGACATGTATATAGATAAAAAGCATGGTTTACTTGTCTAACTAATGCTTTATAAAGCACCCGATCAAACTGAATCGCAGCATGACATGACGATTCAAAACTTTCTCGAGTACACTGCTGCCAACTAGTTTTTTGCTGCAATTTTTCATTTAACTCATTATATTTTACTCTAATATGTTCGTCTGTATGTGACTCAATCTCTCGGTTTACCCATCGATCTAAGCTTTGATCAGTTGATTTAGAAAAGCGTAAATACTGAAAAGGATTTTTTAACATATCTGAGAACACTACTTGTGTCGGCTCACCACAATCCAAACGAGAACGGTATTTTTCTATATATGCCTGTAATTTCACAATATGGTCAAGCGGATACGCACCGACAATTTCGGCAATTGGATTATTGGTATTTAAAGCATATAAACTATAACCTCGATCGATCAATTCAAAATACAATTTTCGTTCATCACTTCCTTTTACTAACGTTGCAATTAAACGAAATATAAACTGCTGAGAGGATGAATCCAATTCTACTGACTTAGGCATTGCCATTAAAGTTTCCAATAAACAACGCGCTGTTTTGGGTAATTTTTTAAGAGATAATAACTTTGCAATCACATAGCGATTTGCCGAACCATTTATTTTGTACTTACCAATTTGTTTTTGCTGCTTAAGCCAATGGTTTGACTGTAGTTTAGTGTATTGCAGCATAATTGAATCATAAAAGCCGTCGAGCTTCTTAAATAAATTATATAATTCGATTCGTGAAATGCTTTGTGTGCGTCGACGTGCGCTTAAGCAATGACGTAATTTCCGCACTGTTTCATTTAAGGCAACTTGTTCTGCCTCAGCACGTTCACTGGCACATTTAAGTTTTTTAACGTTACTACAGACACGCACAAAATCACTTTGATCACGACGAATGATTTCTTCAGCTTCCGCTAATAAGGATTCCATTTCACGTACTGACATCCGTGTCTCCTTTTGTTATGAATTAGGCTAACAAATTAACGGATTTATTTTTTATGTCAATACGGTAGTAAATTATTTAAAGGTCGTAATCGATAATTAAAGGCGCGTGATCAGAGAACCATTGATCTTTATAAACAAATACATCTTTTACTTTAGGCTTTAAATCAGGTGTAATTACCTGATAATCAATTCGCCATCCAACATTATTTTCACGCGCACGCCCACGGTTAGACCACCAAGTGTATTGGTCGGTTTCTTGATTGATAACACGGAATGCATCAACAAAACCAATCTGCTCAAACAGCTTATCTAACCATGCACGTTCTTCGGGAAGGCATCCTGAATTTTTTTGATTAGATTTAAAATTTTTGATATCAATTTCCTTATGTACGATATTCCAATCACCGCAGATAATATAACTTCGCCCATCTTTAATTTGTTTTTTGAGTATTTTCTCGTAACGGTGCATAAAATCAAATTTAAAATTTTGTCGATGATCACCACTAGTGCCTGATGGTAAATATAACGAAATAACACTTAAGTTCCCAAAGTCAGCTTGTATATAACGTCCTTCATTATCAGCATCAGTCCAACCGAGCCTAGTGATCACATGATCTGGCTTTACTTTGCTATAAAGACCGACACCGCTATAACCTTTTTTCTCAGCATCAGCAAAGTAGCAGTGATAACCCTGTGGCCTAAATATCTCATCGTCCAAAACAGCCATTTGCGCTTTTGTTTCTTGAAGACATACCACATCCGCCTGCTGCTCTGCCAACCAATCAAACATACCCTTACGCGCGGTTGCACGAATACCATTAACGTTATATGAAATTATCCGCATCATAAGTGCCCTCTAATTTTACAAAACTAAACATGCATGGTAGATTACCGACATCGTTATCTAGAGTCAAAATAAGGGCCGCCCCATGTCAAAAAATGATTTTATCGCATTCTTAATTGAACATAATGCACTCAAGTTTGGCGCATTCACCCTAAAATCAGGACGTACCAGTCCCTACTTCTTTAACTTAGGCGTATTCAATAGCGGCCATAGTTTACAAAAACTCGGACAATTCTACGCACAAGCGCTACTTGAATCGGGCTTTAAATACGATGTCTTATTCGGCCCAGCTTACAAAGGCATTCCGTTGGTATGCGCAACTGCAATCTCACTGTATGCCGCACAACAATTAGATGTGCCCTACTGCTTTAACCGCAAACAGAAAAAAGACTATGGCGATGGCGGAGACCTAGTTGGCGCAAAACTCTCTGGCAATGTAATTATGTTTGATGATGTGATTACCGCAGGCACAACCGTGCGTGAAACGATTGCACTGTTAAAGCAACATAACGCTCACTTTAGCGGTATTGTTATCGCATTTGATCGTCAAGAGCGTGGCAGTAGTGATTTATCAGCCGTACAAGAAGTAGAACAAACCCATAATATATCGGTTAAAAGCATCCTCTGTCTTCAAGACATACTCGACTACTTAAAAGACAAAAGCGAATATGCAACAGCGTATGAACACATCATCGCATATCAAAAACAGCATGGTGCACAATAAAAAATAGTTCAGGATTATAAGATTATTCACGCAGGGCAATGAATACCAGCAAAACTTGCCTCAAACTGCTCACACACAGCTTTCATTGGAATAGCATCTAAAGATTCACTACCCCACTGTTGTGCTTGTAGGATGGTGATATCATCACGTGCTGGTGCAAACTTCTCTGCATCAGTTGGCCCAAATAAAAATAGCATTGGGCGGTTGGCACAATTGAGCAAATGTCCAGGCCCACAATCATTAGCAACAATAGCATCCAGCTGCTGACCAAGCGCCATATAAAATAATGGCCCATGAATATCGTTATCTTGGTCAACCACCATAGGCTGTGGGATAACTGCCTGTGGTATGACATTTAAAATGGCTTGTCGGTCGGCTTGCTCATCCGGCCCTAAAAAGAATACCGGCGTAAAACCCTGAGCTAAATACTTTTGAGCAAGTTGAATATAGTTTTGCAGTGGCCATTTTTTTTCTGCAACAGACCCACACGGCACAAACCCTAAATAATGCTTACCTAAAGGCAATAATTTATGCGCTTCATTGATAAAGCGCTCCGGCACAGGCACAGAATAGGTCATTTTAAGTTTTTTAGCGACCACTAACTCTGTCATTTCGATCAAGCGTTTGGTCACATTACGTGGTTCTTTATAGCTACGTTTTGGTTTGATGTCTGAAAAAAGAAAATCTGCACAACCAGAAACAAATCTGTTATGTGGTATTTTGTTGAGGATAAGTGTTTGCTTCCAACGCTTTTGCGTATCAAAGATATAATCAAAATAACGCCCATCCAGTGGTGTATTTAGAAATGGTTTGCCAAATACATCTTTTAACGCAGATGAAAAGTACACGTCTGAAATAACCTCATCTAGTATCGATGCAGCAATATCCTTGAGCAAGCCAGTAAACACACTGCCCATATTAGCAAACCAGACCAATCGGTGATTGGGAAATGCTTGTCGCAACGCATTAATATAGGGGATCTTTTGGATCGCATCCCCTAAACAATCGGCACCTACGTAAACCAATATTTCTTTTTGCATGTTGATTAATCCATTAAAATGGCAATTCTAATTTAGAATCCAGTTTGAGTAACTGTTCACGAAATAGCTGCTGAATCCGGTCGAGATCTTTTTGATTTTCTGCTTCAAAGCGTAAAATCAAATAAGGCGATGTGTTAGAAGGCCGGATTAAACCCCAGCCATGCTCAAATTCGACACGCAGTCCATCGATCGTTAGTTTTTCTGCATCACCAAAATTACCTTCATCAATTAAACGCTGCATAAAGTCTTGCTTACGTTCTTCTGCCATCGGTAATTTTAATTCGGGTGTATTAACGCTATTTGGTAACGCATAAAATATCTCACTCAGCTTTTTATCTTGCGCTGCGACAATCTGCATTAAACGCGCACCGGCATATACACCATCATCAAAACCAAACCAATCATCATTAAAGAAAATATGCCCACTCATCTCACCTGCTAAGGGCGCTTTAAGTTCGAGCATTTTTGCTTTTAACAATGAATGACCGGTACGATACATTACCGGATGACCACCACTATTTTTGATAACCTTTGGTAAGTTATTACTACATTTTACATCAAACACAATCTCTGCACCCGGATGCTTGTGTAATACCGCTTGTGAAAATAACATCATCTGACGATCAGGCCAAATCACTTCACCCTTATCTGTGACTAAACCTAGCCTATCAGCATCACCATCAAAGGCAAGCCCCAGATCAGCGCTAGTTTCTTTAACCTTAGCAATGATGTCTTGAAGGTTTTCAGGCACACTTGGATCTGGATGATGGTTAGGGAAGTTACCATCAAGCTCACAATATAACTCGATAACATCACAGCCCATATCACGATAAAGTTCAGGACCTGCAATTGCCGCAGCCCCATTACCACAATCGACAACCACTTTTAGTGGACGCGTCATCGTCACATGCGTTTTAATGTAGTCAATATAATCTTGACGCACATTGGCCTCAGTATAGCCACCATTACCATTAGCAAACTGTTGTGACTTCACTAACTGTAAAATATCTTGTACACCTTGTGTCGATAAAGTTTGGCCGTTCATCACAATCTTAAAGCCATTATGGTCACGTGGATTATGACTTGCCGTAATCATCACGCCGGTGTTAGTCGATAAACGATTGGTCGCAAAATACAACATCGGTGTTGATACCACACCAATATCAAGCACATCACAACCCGTTTCGCGCAGCGCCGTCATGACGGCTTGCTTCAAGCTCGGCCCTGAAAGACGCCCATCACGCCCAACGATTACCTGTTTCACCTGATGGCTTTGTGCCATCGTACCCAGTGCTAAGCCAATTACATAGGCAACTTCTTCGTTAATACCCTCAAGACAGACCGCACCACGTATATCATAGGTACGAAAATAATCTTCTGGTACTTGCTTAGGATATTTGTAAGACTTCATGCTGTCCTGTGCTTCCAAATCCGCCATCACCACGCTCCGATTCTTCAAATTCATCCACTACATCAAATGCCGCTTTTATAATGGGCAGCACCACCAACTGTGCAATACGCTCACCTGGCTCAATCGTATAAGCCGTATCAGAACGATTCCAACAAGAAATCATTAGTGGGCCCTGATAATCCGAGTCGATCAACCCTACTAAATTTCCTAGAACAAGACCGTGCTTATGCCCAAGGCCTGAACGAGGCAAAATAGTCGCCGCTACAGTCGTATCTTCAATAAAAATAGCAAGACCCGTATCGATAAGCTTGGTTTCACCAGGCGCTATCGTTAACGGTGCCTCAATACACGCACGTAAGTCCATTCCTGCTGAGCCGTACGTAGCATACGTTGGCAGTGGGAATTTTGTCCCAATAAGGGGGTTTAGTATTTTTAATTGAATTCTTCTATGCATCTTTTATATCCTTGCAATTATAAAGTTTAGCAAGGTTACTATAGAGTAGTTAGTAGAGTAAAGAGATGTGTTTATATTGTACATTGTTATATTTTTTCCCTATTTCTACTTGCAGATGGAAGGGGTTTCTGGTATAAATTTCGCCCTTGAATCATTCACTTTTGGAGTACTGACATGACTAAGGCATGCCAAATCACCGGCAAACGCCCAACGACAGGCAACAACGTCTCTCATGCCAAGAATAAGACGCGTCGTCGCTTCTTGCCTAACCTGCATAAGCGTCGTATTTGGGTACCTAGCGAAAACCGCTATATCACGCTAAAGGTGTCTGCTAAGGGCCTACGTATCATCGATAAGCTCGGCATTGAAACCGTATTAGCACAATTAAAAACTAAAAAAGTCAGCGGCATAACAGCTGCTTAGCCAACGAGGATTAGCAAATGGCAGGCAAAAGTCCAAGAATTAAAATTATGATGTTATCAACTGGTAAAAACGAAAAAGGTGATGACACTGGTTATTTCTACACAACTTACGTAAACCCACGCAACACGACTGAAAAGTTGATACTTATTAAGTTTGATCCACGTGCTTACAATGCTGAGACAGGCAAACTAGGCATGAAAGTACCATTTAAACAGAAGAAGATTCCTAAGTAATCCAATTTATGTTAAAAAGCCTGCCACATGCAGGCTTTTTTATATCTAGAGGATGATCATCATGCCAGAGTTACCAGAAGTAGAGACTGTTAGAAAAGGCATCACACCAGCCATTCTCAACCATCGCATCAACGATATTATTATTCGCCAACCAAAGCTTCGCTATCCAGTGCCATCAGAGCTCAAGCAGCTACTCCCGGGCCTTACAGTAACTAAGATAGCCCGGCGCAGTAAATATTTATTACTAGAAACAGACCTAGGCTCTTTAATCATCCATCTTGGCATGTCTGGACGTATTCACGTTATCGAAAACGCACCAGAACCTGCCAAACATGACCACATTGATATCTTCTTCGATAATAACATTTGCCTGCGTTATCACGATCCACGTCGCTTTGGTATGATTCTATGGACTACAGAACCAATTAAACAACACCCACTACTTGCTAAACTGGGGCCTGAGCCGTTAACACGTCACTTTAATTGCGATTATCTCTTTGATCAATCACACCAGAGACGCATACCGATCAAGCAATTTATTATGGATAGTAAGGTGGTTGTTGGTGTTGGTAATATCTATGCCAGCGAAGCACTTTTTGCTGCTAGCATTCACCCAAACCGTGCTGCCAATAAAATATCTGCGATACGCTATGCACTACTCACCGACCATATCAAAACCGTTCTAAAAAAAGCAATCAAAGCCGGTGGTACTACGTTAAAAGACTTTGCAAGTACCACAGGCCAACCTGGCTACTTCCAACAAGAATTATTCGTCTATGGACGCCAAAACAAACCATGCAAAAGCTGTCAAACACCGATCAAAAAAATCATCATCGGTCAACGCTCGACGTTCTATTGTCCCTCGTGCCAAAGTTAAAAGTACATGCATTTTGTTTCAGATACCGAACACTCTATATCTTCTTTTTGCAGCCTATCAAGCTCTGTTACAAGTTCTCCATATTGACCAACTGAAAGGTTTTCATGGAGATACGCTCGGAGCGTTTTATCAAAACACATATTAAGAGAATCAAAATGTTTATGATTAATTGTTGTTTCACATTTGTAAGGATGAGTTGATTCTTTTTGCCAAAAATAGCGTGTATTAACAACCTGATATACAGTAACCTTTTCTTTATTTACACCACCCCACAACACACGTTCCGATGAATTTTCATCATAAAAAGGCTTTTCCCATTCAAATGTTACCTTATAAAAATTATCAGAAATTTCAAGTGTCTGTTCCAATTTTAAATGGCCATCAATAATTTCAATCCGTTTACTGTCACGTATAGGCACCTGTTTTCCTTCACACTCTCTAAATGGCTGCTCTGTCATTTCAAAATGAAAATTTAATAATTTAGGAAATGTATAGCGACGCCCATCATCAGCCGAATATTGATATGTAGCAGTATTCTTAATTTCTTCTCTAGCAGGCTTCCAAAACATACAACTATGTGTTCTTGGGTACAATGTCTCCGTGGTTGTACACTCGTGCGAATAAAACTTAGCTGGCTGCATTTCTATTTCTCGCGTTTTGGCATTTGATTTGTACATAATATAAACCTTCTATTTAAAATTAAAAGGAAATCTTATCAGCATTATTTAAATAAAATAATCCGTAAAAAATACAGTTTATTTAGGGCCTGATGACAATTGCCCCTAAACTATAAAATTTTACGTATCGATATTTGAAAATATATGATCAACACGCAACAATGAGAAACGAATAGAAGCAAGCCCATCACACTCAACCGCAGACAATTTTGGCACCGGATCAAAATCATGCAAATGCATATGCAAGCTATCGTGATAAGCTTGATAAAGTGCTTTATTGAAAGTGCCTTCAGCTAGTGCATTTAAGCACATAAGCAGTGCTTCTTTAACTTGCGTCCAGTCTGGAAGATTAGCTGTCTCGGTAAAATAATAAAAATAAACTGTCTCAATCAAAATTAAATAACGAAACACCGCCGCTTGTAAATTAATGTCTGATTCAGTTTTTAACACCAGATCTTGCCGATATTTAATATCTAAAGCTTGCAATAATTCACGTTGTTGCCCGAGCTTTTTGCGCACAGCAGCTTCAAGCTTATAAGTTTTGGAGTCACGATGACGATACTGGCTACCGATTAAGAAACGCGCTGCAGCAGTATACATATCTGACCAAATTTTAAGGCGCAACTCTTGAATCATAGTAATAGACTTAATGGGATGAATAAAGGCAGAAACAAATAATGCGATAAATATACCGCTTAAAATTTCAATCACACGTGTTAGTGCTAGCATCAAAGATGCAGATTGTTGCATCGTAATAATGATATACGTGACAATTCCAAGCACAGTAATATAACGCCAGCGTGGCTTTACTTCACTAAAAACAATTAAGACAGCTGATACAACTAACAAGCATATTAATAATAGCAGCCAATTTTGTGGAAAATGTAATACTAAAATACCACAAACAGCACCGATAATCGTGCCGACAATACGCATTACGCCACGCTCTATCTGAAACCCGAGGTTTTGATGGACTACCATGATCACAACAATTGAGATTAATACCCACTGTCGATGTGGCTCTTGAAATATCGTAATTAAGATGAAGCCTATCGCAAGCGCAATTAAGGTTTTAGCAATATGAACGCTTGTAATTAAGTGCTCTTTGATAAACCTTGGTAATACTGATATCAACGGCTCTGGATTTCCTTGAGTACTGCCGCAGGAACAAAACGACGACATTGATCATAAGATTTGAGGAGAATGAGTTCACGCACTGTGCTACTCGAAATAAATGCTAAATCAGGATGTGTCGGCAGAAACACCGTTTCGATTTGATGATCTGACATTTGACAATTCATCTCTGCAATCCCAGATTCATAATCATAATCAAGCGCCGAACGTAAACCACGCACCAAATACACCGCCTGGTGTTTTTGGGCAAACTCAACTGTTAAACCTGTTAATGTTTTAACATTGACACCATCAATATGCGCCAATGCTTGCTCTACCATCGAAACACGACAGGCTAAGGTAAACATCGGTGATTTTAAGGCACTTTCGGCAACACCCACAATTACCTGGTCAAATAGCTTGGCACTACGCTCGATAATATTGACATGACCCAGCGTTATGGGATCGAAGGTACCTGCATAAATTGCAATTTGCTTCATGATTTACCTCGTGTTGGATTCAGTTTTTTAACCATTTGGGCGCGTTCTTGTACGTTGACTTTTTGAAAATGTTTCCACCACTCATATTCTTCTGTAAACTGTTCTCCAGACTGCACACGCAACTCTAAAAAATCATAAGCTGCTCTAAAATAACGATGTGATAAACAGCGATAAACTCGTCTGCCACGTCGGCGTAATAAATGATATTGTAACAACCATACCGAGCGCATCATCGCCGTCAGACGCTTGGGGATTGATACGGTTTCTAATTGCTTAGCCAACACCCTATCAATCGCTTCTGGCACAATTTGATGCCAACGTAATTCTTTAGCCCAGTCTGCCTCAAATTCATTTTGTATCGCGGGCCATAATAAAATTGCCATTAAAAAGCCTGGATTTAACGATTGTCCTTGATGAAAACGTGTATCGGTTGCTTTTACTGCCAACTGAATCAACTGTGTATCACAGCTATTGTTGCGTTTTTTGATACCACGATAAGTTGCTGGAAATAACATACGCATATAACCATAATGCAATAATACTTTATAAGAGGCTTCAGCATTACCCTCAAAAAATAACTTTAAAATCTCATCAAAGAAACGTGCCGGTGCTACGTGCCCTAATAAATTAGACAGCTTAAATAATGGTGCTTCTGTTTCTTCTGCAATCTTGAGATCTAACTTAGCTGACAAACGCATTGCCCTTAATAGTCGCACTGGGTCTTCATGGTAGCGTTGCACCGGATCGCCAATCATACGAATCAATTGTTTTTTTAAATCGATCATACCACCGGTATAATCTACTACTGAAAAATTCTCGATATTGTAGTACAGCGCATTAATTGTAAAATCACGTCGCCAAGCATCTTCTTCTATCGTGCCATAAGTGTTATCTGCCTTAATCATTGTTGGCATATCACTCGATTCACCTTTGTACACCTTTTCGTCAGTATTCGCACGGAAGGTAGACACCTCGATAATTTCATCTGGATAATAGACATGAACCAGCTTAAAGCGCCGGCCAATCAAACGGCTGTTACGAAAAATCTTACGCACCTCTTCTGGATGCGCATCGGTCACGATATCAAAATCTTTGGGCTGGCGTTTAAGCAGTAAGTCTCGCACGCTGCCACCGACCAAGTAAGCGGCATAGCCTGACTTATTTAAGCGGTATAACACCTTAAGCGCATTTTCACTGATTAATTTGCGCGATACTTTATGATTATGGCGCGAGATCACAAGCGCATCACCTTGATCATTTTGACCAAAGCGCCCTTTAATGCGTTTCCAAAGTGGCTGCCCTATCATGTGTACAGTTAACTACCAAGTTATAAATAACATGAGATTGTAACATTATTGGACTAGTAAGAAAATGAACCTTTATAAAAAGAATAAAGCTGCATGACTATTTGTTGATCAATTAATGACTACTAAAGCCCTACTTAACCGTGGAAAGAAAACGTTTTACATCTAAAAATGGTATGCCAGTATACTCAACTATTTTTTCTAAACCAAAACCTTGTGCAGCCATGTTATGTACGATCTCTTCATCACGCTGCACACGCCCTTCTGCAAGACCTTGCTTATGCCCTTGATGAATTAAATACTCTCTTCCTGTCATAAAATCCTCCACTACAGGTTTATTAAAGTAACGATCAATAAATAGCTCTAGTCTAACAAAATCTTCTACTTCATGCACACTTATCAAATAATTTATGAGCGCAACTACAACATCCTGTGACCCATCTTTTTCTAATTTTTGTAAATGCGGTATCACCTTTTTAAAAAATTTGAAAAAATCAGAAATATGTCGATCTTTTAAAATCATAGTAACAATACCATGGCCTTTTTGTTGCAACAATGACGCTTCATTATATTGCGTAAGATCAATTAACTGGGGTGGCTGTTGCATAATTTTCTTAGCTAATTCAGGCCTATCAAAAATACTATAGTATTCAAACTTATGTTGATACTTAGCTGTGCCATTATATAAAATAAGTGAATACACTATAGGTGGAGATGTAGCACGGCACACATTAACATGATGCAACATAATATCAGCTCGGTATTTTCTAAGTCTAACTGGCATCATTATTTCTGACTTACGCTGATGCTCAACCAAGATATAAATATAATCTTGAGGAAAATCAATTAGTCGAACAGAAAATAAAATATCCGTATATGATTGACGCAAATGTTTATCCACAAACGAACCTTTAACAACGGCCAATGTATTCAGATTCAAGTCACCTTGAATATCTTCAGGCAAGTAACATCGCAAAAACGAGCGTGCAACCTTTAAGTCAGATAAAGATTTTTTGACAATAGCATCATGATAAGGCTGCATATGCAATCAACCTGTCAACTGACAATGCTCGATATCGGTGCACGCAGCTGCACAAATCTCTTTAGAAGGGTTTTGATATAAGTGCTCACAGGCAGGCTCTGCAACACTTTGCCACACAATGGCCAAACAATTTGCTTCACTAGCTGTTTTTTCCTGCAATGCTGCGCAATGACCAAACTTATCGGGACGCACACAACGTAAATCCTTGGTTAAACAAACACTTTGATCAGTTGGATCTGCTGCAACACAAACACAACTATAGATGTTATCAGGATCACAGCCATCTTCATCATTACCACACCGATAGTTGTAAGTCATCGCAACAGTTGATAATGGAAATAACAGTAACAACAAAACGTATTTCATAAGAACTCCTTTTCAAAAATTAAAAGCGTAACGTGATTTACGCTAAAAAAAAATACCGTGTTTTTATGTACATGTGCCCTCAATCTTCACTTGAATAAAATATATACATTATATATAATCACCTTTAAATTAATAATATATATGGCTTAACCTTATGAAATTTAGAAAAGTAATGATTATCTCAAGCATCTTAGTAATTCTATTTACCTTGCAAACTAGCTTAGCTAACAAGACCTTAAACATCGATCAGATATACTTTTTTGGTGATAGCCTATCTGATACTGGTTACATGAATCACTCTAAGAGCTACGTACCAAATGGACAGAGTCCTGTGTATACAACGCCTAATGGTCATCCCGCAGTGTATTATGTCGGCCAATATTTCAATCAACCCACTGCTGCAAATAATCTAAATCCACCACCTAATAACCCATGGGTTGCTGGCACGCTTAACGGTAATGACTATGCTGCAGGTGGTGCCGTGACACATGGTCAGGGCCTAGGATTGCCTGATTTTTATAACCCCCCTTCGCTACAACAGCAAATTTCAAATTTCCTTGCTGCTCATCAAATCAAGCAACATTCAAATAATCTTTATATTGTATGGGTTGGCGCAAATAATATTCTTAAAGCGCTTAAAGAACATCAATCAGATTCCACGATTGCAAAAGTGCTGGCGCTCAAAAATGCGATTGATAAAGCAACTAACATGATTGTAAAAGAAGTCTCCACCTTACATAAAGCAGGTGCTAAACATATTATTGTGTTAAATCTCCCGCCGATTGGAAACACACCCTTCCTAAGCAAAACAAAACTGTCTCGTGATCTTGGTAACTTTACAAGTGATTTATTTAACGCTGAATTATCATTTAAGCTATTATCATCAAAATTAGTATTGGGCCGTAGCGTTAATATCTTTAACGTAAACGCTTTATTTAAAAATATTTCTATTGATATCAACACTTCTGATACAGGCAGCTATCAAGAACCCAATACCGCGCTTGTTCTAAAAAATGATAAAGAGCCTGCATGTCTTGATAGTAGAACTCAAACTGGAAAAGTAGCCATTAACTGTGAGCATTGGGTGAGTCCGGCGGAACGTGCGACTTATGTCTTTGCTGATGGCATGCACCCTTCAGATACAGCACATCGTATATTGGCGTTGCATTTAGAAAAGTTTATTCGCAGTGTCTTAAGCCGCTAAAAAGTTTATTGCTGCCGGATAAAGTGCACAATACCAACTAAAAACATCTGTACTGCTACAGCCGTTAGAATCATACCCATCAAGCGCTCAACTGCGATTAGTCCACGCTTACCAAGTAAGCGCATTAAATAACGCGCACCCAACATAATAGCTAGAAAAATAATAGAAACAATGACGACTGCCGCAAACAGCATCCAGGTTTTATTAGGCTCTTGTGCTGCAAATAGCAATACCATCGCAAGTGCTGAAGGTCCCGCTGTCAGCGGCACTGCTAGTGGTACAATAAAGGGCTCTTCCGTAGCTTTATCAGCATTATCTTTAGTTTCAGGAGGGAATATCATACGTAATGCGATTAAAAACAAAATAATACCACCAGCTACACTCATTGCATCGGCGGTTAAGTTTAGCCAGCGCATTATATAATTTCCAAAAAATACAAACACGGCTAAGATCACAAACGCAATCAGTACTTCACGTACAATAATCTTAACCTGCCTTTCTGGTGTATATTTTTGGAGTACCGACAAAAAAACTGGGATATTACCCAGTGGGTCCATTACTAAGATCAGCGTAATTGCAATTGAATATAAAGTCATTGTATTAGCTTAATTCACTAAAAAAGATCCGGCAACTGTTTCATAAATTCAGCACGTTTACGCAATGTATTCCCAGACAAAGCAAACCCAGCTAAATTGCCCCCTGAATCAATAAATTGACCTTCGAGATCGGGCGCAACACCACTAAATTGCCAAACACCTTGCTGAGCATCCACAGGCGGATAACAACTCATCGGACATGCCGGTGTTTTAACAATAATGGGCATAGCAGGATACGTAACCTCTGTAGAGATACCTGACAAGGTCTTCGCAAGTGCGCGAGCACAGGCAAGCAATGGTGCGATATGCTGCAACACATAACCATTTACCTCGGCACAATCACCTAACGCATAAATATTGGGATCAGATGTCTGTAGCTCTGCATTGACCACAATACCACGCTCAACTTTAAGCTCTGCTGTGCAGGCCAATTGTGTTTTTGGCACAAGACCCGTTGCTGAAAACACACCATCAACAGTGATCGATTCCATATTATCTAATACAATATTAAAACCATTGTCTACTCGATGCACTTCAGTTGCAAAACGACATAAATGCCATGTTACACCTTTATCGGTTAATGCCGACTCTAACACACGCCCTGTTTGCTCTGGCACAAAACGTTGTAGTGGATAATGATCTGGTGCAATCATCGTAACACGCACACCGACATTTGCTAAATCATTGGCAAACTCACATGCAACAAGCCCTGCACCAATAATCGCAATAGATTTTTTATCACCCAACCATGCACGAAATGCGTCATACTCCTCTAAAGTATTTACTGACTGCACATCATCAACACCATCTCCTGTTAATGGTGCTGTTAACTTATCGGCACCAAGTGCTAACACAAGCTTGGCATAAGGCTGATGAAAATCATCACCAATGACCACTTGTTTGTCACGATCAATACCAATAATTTTTGTTTGGGTTTTAATCTCAATATTAAATTTATCAGCCATATCAACAGCCGTGCCCATATTTAATTGTTCAGCACGTTTACCCATGGTTAACGCCGTCGATAACTGTGGTTTGGAATAATAATCACCTTGATCTGCAGTAATCATCACAATGGGTGTCTCTTTATCGAGTGTACGAAACTCTTTAACAACAGAATAACCTGCCAAACCTGAACCAATAATAACAATGGTATTATCACTCATGAACTGTCTCCACTAACGCTTGCATATTTTCAATCGGGGTGCTTTTGTCGATACCATGACCGAGATTAAACACATGTCCCGTACCTTGACCATAGGCATCACACACCTGACGCGCTTTTTGTGCCACAACTTCAGGTGTTGCCAACATCACTGCTGGATCGAGATTGCCTTGTAGCGCTACGCGATCACCCACCAATTGACGGGCATCACTTAAATTCACTTTCCAATCACAGCCTAAAGCATCGCAACCACTATCGGCTAAATCATTTAACATATAACCTGCGTCTTTACTAAAAAAGATTAACGGAATTTTATCGCCTTCGTGCTCACGTATCACATTGGCTGCAATCTTTTTAAAGTAATGCAACGAAAACTGCTTAAAACAATCTGGTGATAATAATCCACCCCAACTATCAAATACCATTAACGCACGTGCGCCTGCACGTACTTGCATATTTAAATAATCGACAATCACTGTGACTAACTGATCAAGCAATTTGGTCAATAACTCAGGCGCTTTATACGCCATAGCACGCGGGTACAAAAATGTTTTGCTGCCCTGACCTTCGATCATATAGGCAGCCAACGTCCATGGACTACCACTAAAACCAATCAATGGCACACTGCCATCTAAGGACTTAGTAGTGAGCGCAATCGCATCACGCACATAACCAAGCTGCTCCTCAACGTCGACACGCTGTAGTGCTTTAAGCATCGTCTCATCACGCAAAGGATTAGGAAATTGCGGACCCTCGCCCGTCACAAAACGCAGCTCCATGCCCATCGCTTCTGGAATGGTCAGAATGTCACTAAAGATAATCGCCGCATCCAAATCAAAACGCTGCAACGGCTGCAATGTTGCTTCACAAGCCATCTCCGGTGTTTTACAAAATGTCATAAAGTCCGGCGCTTGCTTGCGCAGCGCTCGATACTCAGGCAAATAACGCCCTGCCTGGCGCATCACCCATATCGGCCGACGATCGACTGGTTGGCATAATAATGCACGAATCAAATTGTCATTCTTTAATGTCGACATAAATCTTATCTCGCTGAAAAGGAAGCCAAATGTACCATACGTGATTGGCATTGGCTAGAATTGTTGAAATCTGCTACTGTAACTACCTTATGACGATGCAAGCAAACCAACAACTACGAAACTACAATAGCTTTCGCGTTAAAGCGCTAGCCGATTATTTTATCAAAATAGACAGCATTGAAACACTTCAAGCAGCTTTAAAAGCTGGCCCAAAACTGGTTATCGGTAGTGGCAGTAATATTTTATTTACTCAAGATTTCCATGGACTCGTCATAAAAAATAATATCCTTGGTATCACCCCTATTCTTGAAGATGATCAGCATATTTGGTTAACCATAGGTGCTGGCGAAAACTGGCATCAGTTTGTATTATATTGCTTAAAATATCACTACGCAGGTGTCGAAAACCTATCTCTAATCCCCGGTACAGTTGGTGCTGCACCGATTCAAAATATCGGTGCTTATGGTGTTGAGCTATCATCTGTATTCGAATCACTTCAAGCCGTAGACCTTAACACAGGCGAGATACGTCAATTCACACATCAACAATGCCGATTCGGTTATCGCGATAGTATTTTTAAAAATACACTCAAAAATCGCTACTGCATTACTCATGTCACCTTAAAACTTAACAAGCAGCCTAAACTCAATATCGAATATGGCAATATCAAACAGATGCTTAATAGCATGCACATAGATGCGCCTTCGATCATCGATGTCAGCAATGCAGTTATAAAAATCCGTCAATCAAAATTACCTGACCCCACACAACTGCCTAACGCCGGCAGCTTTTTTAAAAATCCAATTATCACTCAAGATAATTTTAAAGAGCTACAACAACAGTTTCCCGATATACCACACTACACTCAAGAAAATAATCATATAAAAATTCCTGCCGGATGGTTGATCGAACACTGTGGTTTAAAGGGCATTACACAAAATGGCATAGGCACTCACCCAGACCAAGCGCTCGTTATTGTGAATTATCAAGCATCACAAGGAAAAGAGATTCAAGCATTTGCGACTTATATACAACAACAGGTACAGAACAAATTTAATTTACAATTGAGTCCTGAAGTAAACCTTATTTGAAAAAATGCCATAACAAAAAAATGCATGCTACCGGTGCCAACAACGTATGATGGAGATACTACACGAGAAGTGTTTAACGCTCTCACGTAAAAAGTCACGGATTGGATTAATTGAAGATGGTTTTCATTTTTTAGGTATAGATTATCCACCGACGCGAACGGGGGGTAAAACCACTATAACATGTGCAAAAGACCCTGAGCATTATTTAACCTCGAGGGGGGGGGTAAGGATTTGTCCAGGCCGCATTCAAGAACGATGCGCAAAGCACGCGAGCAAATAAAGTCTATGGTCGCTGATGGGTTTTCTGCCCAACGTATCAAAAACTATTTGCATCGTTTTGTTATATGGTAGGTAAATACATCAGAGACTTGGACTAAAGCTGAATTTTTAAATGAATTCATTATATATTGCTGGGATAGAAAGATTACAGTCTATGCAAAAATTTTATTGCAGCAATATACTAAAGAATCACACAACACGGCTTTGGCTCAACTGGACACTGTAGCCTATCTTTAAATCCTGCAAGCTCTGATGTTTTTGCTCTACATAATTTTTCCAGCAGCGTGGTGCTCTCTAAGACAGAGTCGTACTCCGCCACCCCCACGTGGCTTAAATATTCAAAACCCAGCCCCGCCAGCGAGCGATTATTCGAACGATAGAAGTTCGTGGTGCCGCCCTGTACCGTCCACAGTTTTAGTTTTAATGACCGTGCCCGGTTGCTGATGGCTTGCCCACCTTCAACCACAGAGTAGAGTCCTTCACAAAAAACTTGCGCAACCTCAGGGGTGACTAAGCTTTGTAGAAAACCGATGACTCTAACGCAAAATATAATGCGCTGTAGCCAATCAGCAAAATCATTAAATTTATCAGCATAGGCTTGATAAGCGGCGAGTAATAATGCTTCGATGTTGTAGTAGTCGTTAAGCGTCACAGGGTCTTGCGGCAATACCATATCTCTAAATGCTTGCAGTGCTTCTTCCATATCCTGACCACCAGTATTAATGGCAGCAATCAGTGCATCAAAATCATAAGTAGTTTTTTGTTGGCTTATAACTGCTTCAGCTTGCGCCCATTGTGCCATTACCTCCTCTTGTGGCAACTGCTGCAAATATGGCACCATTACTTTAATCATTTCAACTTGATTGCGTATAAGTGCTATTTTTAATGGTGACTCAACATAAAATTTCTGCCAGGTATACTGGCTTTCAATGTAGCGGAGGTGAGCGCGATGCGGCGTCTTTAATAAAAACTCTGGATGTAATTTTAAAATCTTTGCTACCTTCTCACGCTTATCATCAATAACCGCAGCTATTAAGGATGTTAACGCACGCTTGGGTCGTTCTGACTGTGTAAAAAAAGAAAATGTACGACAGGTTTTTGAAAGGCTAGATAAATCAGCATCATTTAAATAACTTGCGATACGCAAAATTGGACCTTCAGGTAGTTGTGTGAATTTAGGCATGATCTTTCCCTATATGAAAAATAATTAATTGGCTTTATAGCATATCAGCTCTGGCTAAACAATTTGATTCCCGCTTTCGCAGCAACGACAAAGCACACGCCATCCCATGTTTAACACCGGATCCACTGGGTACCTGCTTTCGCAGGAAGTTTAATAACATTGATAAGCGCATCAAAATCATAAGTAGGTTTTTGAAGTTTTAGACCTTTTTCAGCTTGATCTCATTATAAAGTCAAAATTCGACCCCAATAATTGGCCGTTAAATGGCCATTAACCTACTAAAATTGACCTTACTAATTGATTTTTGGCCAATTATAGCCAATAATGGCCATATTATGAGTATGAAAGCGCAGAAAATGGCCGTATTATCATTTTTACGGCAATATAAAAAACCTATGAGCAGCAGTGAGCTTATTGAGAAGCTTGAGCCAGATTGCGCATCTCGCTCCATGCGAAGATGGCTAAATGCATTAGTGCAGGATGGCTTTGTCGAAAAAATTGGGGATAAGCGTGGCACACGTTATCAGGCTATCAGCGTATCCCAAAGCGAAGATGAATCTAGACCTGACACTCACTCTCTATTCAGTCCAGCTAGTCAGCGCAGTATCAATAAAGTACGTAAACCCCTGTTTGAGCGCAACCCTATAAGTTATGATAAAACACTACTAGAAAAATATATTCCAAATAAAACTAAATACTTAACTGCAGCAATAGAGCAGCAATTGCAATTCGCAGGCCACCGCCTTAACGAAGATATGCCTGCTGGCACTTATGCAAGAAAAATATTTCACCGCTTACTAATCGACTTATCTTATAACTCATCACGTCTTGAAGGTAATACTTACTCACTAATAGATACACAACGATTACTAGAGGAAGGAACAAGTGCTGAAGGAAAATTAGATGAAGAAACCATCATGGTATTAAATCATAAAGAAGCTATTCGATACCTAGTTGAACGTATTGTCTCTCCTGAAATTAAAGAAAGTGATATATATACACTGCACTACTTATTAGCAGATGGCTTGATAGATCATTCTGCCGCTGGAAAAATACGTGAAACAGGCGTTCGCATCGGAGGCTCTACTTATGTTCCCTATGAACAACCACAAAAATTAAAACGATTATTTACTGATATTTGCGAAAAATCCTCAAAAATAAAATCACCCTTTGAACAAAGTTTTTTTCTATTAGTACATCTAAGTTACCTTCAAGCCTTTGCTGATGTAAATAAAAGAACAGCCAGGCTAGCAGCAAACATACCACTCATAAGAAAAAATATTGTTCCTTTGTCCTTTAAGGATATTGAAATCGATGATTATATTTCAGCTATTCTTGCTATATACGAGTGCCAAGATATGCTTCCTCTGAGAGACCTTTATGTCAACTCATATCTGCGTGACTGTAAATTATATGATACAACAATTGAATCACTTGGCATTGATAAAATACGTGTTTTATACCGCCAACAACGTCGGGACATACTGAGACACATTATCGAAAATGAATTAACGAATGACGCTATGCATGCATATATTGATGTAGCTATAAAACAAGAAATACCAGCAGAAGACCAAGCTAATGTATTAGAAGACCTTGAAGAAGATTTAAGAGAATTAGATATTCCACGCATAGCAGGCATTGGTATTAGCGTAACAGACTATAATCGCTGGAAAAGCAAAACAAAAAAATAATTACTGCACTGCGTACCTCTCCTCTCAGTGACATGGTTGGACTAAAGAATTATACAGGGCCGGCTTGGATTCTGCAGCCTATATTTAAAGCCTGCAAGCTCTGATTTTTTTGCTCTACATAATTTTTCCAGCACCGCAGGGGGTCACCATGGACGAACGCGGCCGAGGCATGCCCAGCGTCGGCCCGCGTGGGTGGCACAGGGCCGCTTAAATATTCAAATCCAAGCCCCGAACTCGAGCGATTATTCGAACGATAGAAGTTCGTGGTACCGTCCCTCGCGGCCCACAGTTTTAGTTTTAATGACCGTGCCCGCTCACTGATGGCTTGCCCTCGTTCAACCACATAGTAGAGTCTTTCACAAAAAACTTTGGCAACTTCAGGGGTGACTAAGCTTTGTAGAAAACCGATGACTTTAACGCAAAATATAATGCGCTGTGGCCAATCAGCAAAATCATTAAATTTATCAGCATAGGCTTGATAAGCAGCAAGTAACAGTGCTTCAATGTTGTAATAGTTATTTAACACTACTGGGTTAGGCGGAAGCACAGCCTCTCTAAATGTTTGTAGTGCATCTTCCATATCCTGACCACCAGTATTAATGGCAGCAATCAGTGCATCAAAATCATAAGTGATTTTTTGAAGTTTTATGTCTTCTTCAGCTTGCGCCCATTGCTGCATCACTTGCTCTTGATCTAATTGCCGCAAATAACACTTTAACCATTTCAACTTGATTGCGTATAAGTGCTATTTTTAATGGTGACTCAACATAAAATTTCTGCCAGGTATAGTGGCTTTCGACAGGTTTAATAAGCGGGCCTAAAAGTAACAAATCTGGATACGCATCTAAAATATCTCTGACTTGATCTCGGTGATCATCAATTACCGCTTGCATCAATGGACGCTGTAATGCTTTTGCGAGTATAGGTCTACATTCGGGCCTGATATTCTTAAATAAGCCGTAGTTTATAATAGTTTTTGCAGCTAGCTCTTCAAGATTGATTACTGCTTTGAGCATTATGAAAATTCTCCGATTGTTATATAAACTTATTGAATTTTATAACACATTAGTTCCAGTAGAACAATAATCTGCGAGTTGGAGCGATCAATAATGGTTTAGTGCCTTATCTAAATAAATCATCTAAAGTAACGACGCCTTGAATTAATATATCAAAGTGTTTATTTGGTTTAACACCACTAGCTGAAACAAGACTTAAGAAAATATGCTTTTTCGTTTGAGTTACCTCTTGAAATACATCAACTTTCTTTTTTAGTTGGGTTGCGTAGGCGTTGTTGAATAAATCAGATTTTGCTAAGGCGAGCGCCGTTATAAATTGAGGCATTAGCATTTAATCGTGATAGGCATACCCAATGCTGTCATTTTATTC
>JAUIDD010000055.1 GCA_030429175.1 Gammaproteobacteria bacterium | reverse complement strand
GTATTGCAGGGGTAGAGGTGCCAGTGGTAACGGTTGCGCATGCGCGAAATGGTTGTAGTACGCAGAGAGTTCTCGGGCCAATACCCCCAATGACCATCCATCGGCAATGATGTGATGTAATCTCATGACTAATACAGAATCATCACTACCCTTCACTTGCAAAAGCGTTGCTCTACACAGCGGCGCTTGATTCAGATGAAATGGCGTCATCATCTCCATGTGTATTAAGCCATCCACACTGACCGGTTCATCTACACCCACTATCGAGAGCGGTGACTGAACTTCAGATAAAATGACTTGTTCAACTTGATCCAGTTCATTGTCGTAATGAAATTGAGTGCGTAAGCTTTCATGACGCTGGATTAGTTGAAGCAAGGCTTGCTCAAGTGCGCTGACGTTTACTGAGCCACTTAATTTTAATGGGAAAGCAATGTTATAAATCGCTTTAGTTTGTAGTAATTGATCTGAAGTCCATATATATTTTTGAATCAATGAAGCAGCAGTTGTCTTGGATTCTAGCGGCACTTTAAATTCTCACTCTGAGCACAATGTATCTTTGTGTTTCATCTTCTTTAAGATAGTTTTTCATTGTTGTTTACAAGCGTAAAAACTAGCTAACTTTAGGTTTTTGAAAAACACTACGTTGCGGCATTTCTTGCTTAGCTGCTTCGCTTTCTATGACCGACGACATAAATCCAGCATTCCAAAAACTAGGGTTGCGATAAATGTTTCTATTAAAAATACTTCTAAACATTCCAGACACAGTTAGAGCGGATTTGCCAAGTTGATAAGTATTTTGTTCCGATTCAGAAGCAGAATCTGAACAAGTAGAATATTGTAAATAATCCATTAACATTCTGCTTTCAAAATGAAATTTTTTAAAAAAGTGAAGCATTGTATTTAACAATGTAAAGCCAGCAGAAAATAATAAAGGTAATTTATAGCTATGAGTTCCAGCGTAATTAACTGTTTTAGAGGCATTTAAATTATCTTGTGAATAAAATGCCCAGCTCGCGAATGCTACGCAAGCAAAGGTGGCAACATATGCCATATTTAACTTAAAGCTCACAGCATTATATGCATTACTGACTGCTTCTCTATCTGTAAATACATGCTTAAGGTACCGTTTATTTGTAAAAAAATCTGGTAGTTCGCAACCAGTTATTGTGCTCATAGGATTGTTTGGTATATTTTTGGGACCAACAAAAAAAAGTGTAGACAGTCGTTCTTGAGAACTTGTCATTCTCACCGCATGAAGACACGCTCTAGTTCGCCCGTTTGTTAATAAATTAAGCTCATCATTTAGCAACGCTGCAGCATAACCTGGTTTCGGTAGGACATCGACCCAATATCCGTCTGCCCAGAACTGAAGTCCAGGTTGTTGAAGCATAATAATGGTGATGAGATTAATATCTTTATGGGGGTTAATTCTGGGTTGATGGATTAGCCGTTGTAGAAAATTTCTACCAGGGTAATAAACAAAAGCCAAATATAGTTCAACAGTAGACATTCTTTCAGATAAATGTCTCAACGCGTCAACATCTACTCCTTCCAAAGATGCAAAAGAGGCAATAATTTTTTTTAGAACTTTTACTGCTAGCTCATCAATTAACACATTGGATAGAGACTTAACAGTAGCTTCGTCAGTATCAAAAGGTGGTAACAAAGCAGATACAGGTTGGCGGAAGGTTTCTAGATGTTCATGTTTAGATCTTCTATCAACATAACCATCAGATGAGGTTTTTTTTCGTTCAGGTTTAGGTATTCCTAAGGTATTATATTGCTGTTTCTCTAAATCACTTGACCTGAAAAGTTTTAACGCCTTATTATTTAGAGCGGTTAAATGCGTCGCATACGATGAATTTGTAACGCGAATATAGGCGATTCCAACATATTTAAATATCTCGAGCTCTTCTGATGTTATGGTGTCTATATTTTCGATGATGGGTATTTCAAATGGCATGATACAAACTCCTCAAATTTAAATTAATCGAGCCAAAAGCTGGCCGCATTAAAGCTTAGAGTACAAATTGTCAACAAATATGCAGCTCAGCACTATGGGATGATTCTACTCTTTTTATAAGGCTTAATCGATTGTTTTTTTAAAAATTGTAGCTAAATTTTAAAAGTGCACTTTTTTGATATCCGCTGGTTTAATGATAAAGCAACATTTATTCTGTAAATTCCAAAATTCATCCTTCCCAATTTATGATTCGTTATCAATGGCAATATAAGCATTACCAGTTTGCCACTCTT
>JAUIDD010000007.1 GCA_030429175.1 Gammaproteobacteria bacterium | reverse complement strand
CTTGTGCCATATTAGCCAAAAAGTATAATTTGTGGTTCCATGTGGATGCCTGCCATGGTGGAAACTTGTTATTTTCTCGAAGCAGACGTCATTATTTAGAAGGCATTGAACTGGCAGATTCCATCTCTCTAGACCCACATAAAGGATTATTTCTGACCTACCCCTCAAGTTATGTATTATTCAAAGATCCAGCAACCTTAGCAAAGTTTTGCCGCTACCCAACTAAAGCATCTGATCCAACCGTGTTAGACTTAGGGTTAATTATGCCATTTTTCGGATCTCGGGGCTTTCACTCTCTAAAACTTTGGTTATTGATAAAACATTTAGGCTTCAATGGTATTGCTGATGCGATCGATCAACGACATGAAATAAATATACACCTATCACAACAATTAAAAGAAACGAATCTCTTTATTTTGCTGAATGACAATAACTTTTATAGACAAGCATTTGTATTCTTACCTAAAGAGTGTCATAAACTTATGGCAAGCGCTCACACAAAACATACAGCTTTTTTTCAAGAACTCGTAAGCAAATATACCGAACTATTTTGTGAAACACTCTACAAAGATGGGCAAGTTGTTTTTGATCTGTTCTCATTAACTGATAATGATAACCGAATCAAGTTAGGTGTAGATTATAAGTATGTCACGATGGCAATGGCGATAGGCCATCCGCTCATGTCTCAAACAAACATACAAAGCATTATGGAGCAGATAACTAAGCTCGGCAATAAACTTAAACTGAGCATGCTCAATGATATACATAATTTTGATAGTCGTATAAATAATGAAACCTTCACTTGTTCTGTTAACACAAGTCCAGCTTCTTGGTGATACAATGTCCACATCTGATTTTACAATCGCTTTTTTATGTCACGATAATTTTGAATTAGCATCGAGAGTTATTGAGCAGACTTTATATGCTTTAACGCATGAAACCGCTGCTACCTATGATACTATTCTGGTGATTGATGGCACAAATGCAACTGATGCACATGAAGACTGGAAGTTTATTGAGTTCTCTAAAAAAATCGGTATTGATGAAGTAAGGCTAAGGGATAGGAGTCATAATTGTGCGAAAGGAGATCCCTCAAACAATGCACATTTGCATGTACTGAGCAACAAAACGCCCTATCTCATTACGTTTGAATCAGACGTTGTGTTGTTTAAGCTTGATCGGTCTTTCGATATTCTCAGCGCACTAAAAGATTTTTTTGAAGCTCACCCAAATATACATGTTGGCACGAAAATTGACGACTACGACTGCTGGAAATGGAAATTAGAGTTCCAAGAGACGATGATCACACCCACAGTTGCGTCAATCAATCGAGTTGCCTCTCATTTTTTAATTTACAACACAGAGGGGTACCTTGATACACTAAAACAGACCATGCCCTTGGCAGCAAATATTTTTTATGACGACGGAGAGCATTGGTTCAATTACGAAGACTATGTTTCCAAGATATTTGCAAAACCAAACGGACCCGGCATTGCATTTTTCAAAGATATGCCTATGAAAATCTTTCACTGTGACATAAAGATTGATGATCATTCAGCGCATTATACAAAAGACCGTGCTGTTAAGCTCAACAGACTGAGCACACTATACAAATTATATGGGAATATGAATGAAACTATTGCTCATCGGTAAAAATAGCTTTTTATCAAATAATATAGAGCTATACTTAGAAAGTACGTGCTCCATAAAGAGAGTCCGTCACGATGAAATACTAAGCCTGTCTAACCTCAACACCTATGATGTTATCATTAACTTTTCGATACCAAAAACTTACTATAACACCCCCATTGAGCCTAACTTAACTCTAGATGCTCAGCTTGCAGCACGCATCAAGAATACAAAAACTCGCCTAATTTTTTTAAGTTCAAGAAAAGTTTATGCGACTTCAGATAAAATAAACTATCCATCTGAGCTTGATAGGACAATACCTGTGGACATATATGGCGCTAATAAACGAATACAAGAAAAAGAACTCCTTGAAATTTTAGGAGATAAGGTGACTATTTTGAGAATAGCGAATGTTATTGGCTATATAAATAATCCATCACATGAAAGTTTCATCGGTAAAGGCATTATTAATCCTATAAAAAACGGCGCTCCCATTCGCCTAATGGTCTCCCCCAAAACGAGAAAAGATTTCATAACACTTTCCTATTTTCAAAAAGTGCTGATTTACTTTGTTTTACATGAAAGACCCGGCATTTATAATCTAGGCGCTGGATTTTCCACGTGCCTATCTGACATAATTACATTCATCTTGGAGACATTTGGCACCTGGCCAATTCATATCCTATCAAATCAAAAAAAAGATCAATTCTGTCTGAACATTAAAAAGCTTCAAGCTGAAAAGTGCTTCCCTTTTGATAGAAATGAGTTATGCTCAACTTGTCACGATATTGGCAGGCAGCTTGCAACACAGACAATACGCAGCTAACAAAAAAGGATTGATTCAAATAGAGCTATGGAGACAACAATGAATAATGATTTCTCACAATTTATTGTGCATGATGACTTTACCCGATATGGTATTACACCAGGTACACCCAAAGATGAGCCCACCTTTATACAATTAGAATTAACAGATACCTGCAACTTGCGCTGCCCCAACTGTCCGAGAGCCTATACAGAAAGCATAAAAAATAAGTTCCCCCTCGATATGCTAAAAACATTAATCAAACAAATTCCAAGTCTTGAGCACATCTGTTTTGTTGGTGCGGGTGAAACACTGCTGGTGAAGGATTTAGCTAAATATGTTAGTTGCTGCAAAGAGAAGAATATTTTTTCTTCCTTTACTACAAATGGTCTGCTGATAAAAAATAGATTAAAACCTGTTGTTGAGGCTGGCTTAAATCAACTACAAATTAGCATTGATACCATTGAGCCAGTCATGCTTGATAAAATCCGACCAGGTGTTACCCTAGCAAAAGTGGATTGCTCACTGGAAAGTGCTCTGAAGATTACAGCTAATACTCAGACAAAAGTGCTTGCCACTATCACTTTAGGTAAGCCAAATATATCGCATTTTCCAGAGTTAGTTACCTACCTTTGTGAAAAAGGCATCAAGCATATTAACGTTGAAAGCTTTCATCATTGGAATGATGATCATAATCTCAATGTCCTTTCCTTATTTGATATGGATCCAAACATTGTAATTAATTACTTGGAGCAAGGCTTTGAGATTGCCCAAAAAAATGGGGTTCATGTTGACATTTTCGATTATAATCGATTAAAAACACCTGAAAAATATCTGGATGCACATTGCCCATGGCCATGGGATGCCATGTACGTGACGTCACAAGGCAATGTAACGCCATGCTGTATTAATCTACAAGCAGATGATCATAATACATTGGGCAATGTTTTTAAAGAAGATATCAGTACGATTTGGCATGGGGAAAAGTATACTGATTTTCGCGCAGGCTTTGTGAATAAAGACAAGCCATTATTAGCCTCTTGTAAGAACTGCATCTATCGTATGGAGTTTGGAAAAAAGAATGATTCGCCAGCTGCGAAATAATACATATCTGCCGGAAGTACGTCACTCCCTCACTTTATCGCTTCCACTCATCCTCACTAACTTGGTGCAAATCTCCACAAACTTTGTGAGCACGCTTATGGTTGCGCACCTCGGGGGGGAAAGCTTAGCTGCAAATGTTTTAGGTGCCCTTATTTATGGTGTGTTAATAACATTTTGTAGTGGATTTTTTTCCTCAGTAAATGTCTTGGTTTCCCACAGTTATGGCGCACAAGATTCCCGAGGCGTAAAATTATCACTTTTACAAGGATTATGGAGCGCACTGATCCTGAGTCTTATCGCGATCACATTACTAAATTTAGCGAGGTTGCTATTAGTATTGACCAGCGAAAATCTCGCTCTCATCGCCTTAGCATCAAGCTATCTGAAAGGATTAACTTATTGTATTTTACCGCTAAATATTTTAATGGTAATTGAACAGTTTCTAATTGGTGTATCAAAGACACGAATCATATTTTTATTAAGTTTAGTGCAAGTACCCCTTGAAATATTTGCCATCTATGTTTTTATCTATGGGAAATTCGGCGCCCCTCAATTTGGATTGGCTGGCATTGGCTATGCAATGGCTATTGTTTTTATTTTAGAAGTTATTATTGTCCTTATTTACATAAACCTATCTGCTAGCATTAAGCAGTATAAAATTTTTTCATTAAATGATCTCTTTGATTATAGATATTTTAAAGAAACTTTTTGCATTGGCTATTTTATCGGCTTGACAAATATTATTGAAATATCTTTCATGGTTGCGATAGCCATAATGATTGGATACATTGGATATGATGCACTTGCATCATATCAAGTGACAAGACAACTCTGGATGATTAGCTTTATACTCATAATATCAATATCCCAAGTCACTAACGCACGTGTAGGGTATTTGATTAGTCAAAATGATAAGTCACTTATCAAACGTGCTATTTGGGCAAATGCTTTTTTAGTATCAATATTTACGGTATGTATCGCATTGAGTTACCTACTTATACCAGAAAAACTGTTTGATGTAATCATTGACAAAAAAATCACTGACTATGACCATATGTTACACTTTGCTATTCTATTTTTCACCGTTAACGCATTTTCACAAGTATTTGATGGCTTTCGTTTTGTTATCCTCGGCTCCCTGCGAGGGCTAAAAGATACACGTATGCCAATGTATATAAGTTTTTTCGCATTTTGGTGTGTGGGCTTTCCCACTGCCTACCTGCTCGCTTTTGTTTGTCAGCTTGGCGCCATTGGATTATGGTTAAGTTTGCTCATTAGTATTATAATCAGCTCACTTATTTTAACTATGCGGCTACTGAGCATCCTAACAAAAATAGATCTCACAGGATTATTAATTAAAAACACCTAGCTGAAAAAGTATTGTACGAAACGACGAGGGCAACACCCATAAACGCGCATCATTGGAAAATAACTTGACATTTTTAGCATAATAAGTGACCCTAGATTCTAGTTAGGTAGCTGATAGTCTTATGATGAATAACCTTAAAAACCAGTTAACAGAACAATTAAAAGAAGATTTTTCCCAAGTAGGCTACGACCTTGCTGATGTCACAGTTCAGTTTTCTACATACACTAACCTTGCAGACTATCAATGTAATACTGCTTTTTCCTATGAAAAAAAAAATTAGGGTTAATCCCATGCAAATTGCTGAAGCAGTTGCCTGGCAATTACAAACTAATCAAGCCTTCAAGGAGGTCATCTGCGCTCAGCCATTATCGGCGAGAGCTTACAGAAAATCATCAATTATTGCCATGATGGTACCATTAGCGATATTCATTTAGGCGACGGGGGTACACCTGCCGGGGTGATCATTACAGAAATTCAAGTATCAAGGACAAAAAAAAATGAAAGTGATATTACCAAACAAATTGCTATTGGTACCGTTAAATACCAAGACCTTAAAAATAACAGAGCCTCTAACTTATATTTTCGACCTTAATCAGTTTGCTGCTTTTTTTGAGGAAAAAACAGGGTCTCATTTACAATATGCTGTTGTGAGAACTAATGCCATCCTAAGGAAAGCAGGCAAGGTTGATTTACCTGATTCAATCAGTGTTCGCTCTACAACTGAGCGTGAACTCATACTCGTCTGCTCTCGATTTCCTGAGGTTATTGCATTGGCCTATGACAAGCGAGAACTTAGTGAAATCGCTAAGTTTGGTTATACATTAGCAAAAAAATTCAGCGTATTTTACCATACACTCCACATTCTGAAAGAAAAAAATAAAATCATCCAAAACGAGTGGCTAGCGTTAGCCACACTGGTGAATCAAATATTAAAAAAATCCCTACATCTCTTAGGAATTGCAACACCAGAAAAAATGTTAAATAGTCTAGAGACGATAGAGAGCTAATATATTGCAAACTATTCTCTTTATTAGTCATCACTTCGTATGGAACTCCATGGGTGGAACAGAGTTCCTTACAAATGACATTAGTCAAGAATTTGTCGCGCGGGGGTATGATGTATACTGGCTGGCCGTAGATCCAAATAATAAAACCAATCACATTCTTAAGGGGGTATCAAATAATTTAACTACCCTAGCGTTACCTAAATTAATCGAAGGTTCCTATCCAAAAAATTGGCTAAAGCAAGAAAAACGGGTGAGCTCACTTATTTCAACAGAATTTTCTCGACTCAACTTACCTATCTTTGATGCCATTCACTTACTGCATTTTATTGGGATTGGGCTTGATTTCTTGTCACTACCCATTTTCACATACAGCAAGCTCATTGTAACCTGCACTGATTACAGCTTTATTTGCGCCGACTCACAACTCTATCGGTTTCATAAAAAACAAATTTGCTCAAACAATACCTTACCAAGAGAGTGCATACAGTGTTTAAATAACAGTACTCATGAAGATGATATCGTCTCTTGGCGCGCCCGTAATATTAGATTTCTTAATCATGCCGTTAATCATATATACTTTCAAACGCCGCACCAAAGAAATATATTCTTAAAGGCAGGCTGTCATACACCCGTATCCTTAGAAACAGCTAGGTATCTTATTCCAGACAAGTGGCAACCCAAGACAAGTGCAAGTCTACCTTATTCATTTGCTTTTTTCGGCCGGCTATCAGAAGAAAAAGGGTTACAAGTTATTTTACCCACCTTCAAAAAACTACACGCCCAAACCGGTGCAACCTTACACATTTATGGAATAGCTGACCATGGTAAAACAAGCACCTTAGATTTAGTGGCTCAAACAAAAAATCCCTATATTCTACTGCATGAACCACTACCCCTGACAGAATTAGGCTCAGCGATCATATCGCATGATTGTATTCTGATGCCATCCATTTGGTTAGAAAATCATTCTTTAATGCTCTCATATGCACTAGCCTTAAACGTATCTGTCTTGCACAGTCAGCTACCTTCTATAGAACATTTAAATCATCCTAACTTAAATCTTGCAGGCGCAAATGAGCCCAGCGACTGGCATGAGAAAATGTTGGCTCTAGCGCGCACAAAACGACATTATCCGCAATCTAGCAAACAACTTATACAAATAAATACTGAATTTAACGCTTTTATCAAAAATCTTGAAAGTGTATACTTTATGCGTTAAATTTTTATCCTCACCGCCTGCACTTTTGGAGACATCTAATGTCGAATAATATTCATCCTCCTGCTATAACCTCTCGTCATTCTCCTATATTTATTTTTTCATGTATTCGCTCAGGCTCGACACTCTTAAGATCTATATTAAACAGCCATAGCAAGCTCTATTCTCCACATGAATGTCACTTTGATTTCTTAAAAGTCAATACAAGTGATGAATACTTATCTGCATCTTTAATGTTACACAAGCTAACAGCAGATGACTTAAAAATGCTATTATGGGATGCGACCTATCAATTGTTACTACAGCGTGCAAATAAAGCTATATTTATAGACAAAACACCAAGCAATTTACTTGCCTGGAAAAGGATATCAAGCTTTTGGCCGAATGCCCGCTATATTTTTTTGAAACGAGACCCGGGTAATATATTCAAATCTATCATCAATGCAAAGGATGGCAGATCAGAGCTTGAAGCGATAAACTTGATAGCCAACTACGTTGATACATTTGAAGAAGCGATTGCAACACTTGATCAGGCACACTTAATCAAGTATGAAAGCCTGATTACTCAACCAGAGCAGTCCATACGCAATATATGTCTATTTTTGGGCGTTGAGTTTGAAGCATCATTATTAGAGTATAAAACAGAGGGAGAGCCTTATCGCTACGGCGTAGGCGACTGGAGTGACAAAATCAAAAGCGGGAAAATAGTGGCAAATGAAGCTGAAAATTTTAATTCACTTAACCGACCAAAACTACACAGGCTTCGTACTACTTGGAACTATACCCAGTAAGCCCGGGTCCGAGCCATCTGATACGGGTTCTGTCGCAATTTTTATTTTTTCCACAAATGAACTTTACCTAGGCGCAACTACGCTGACAATTCATAAAACTGCTTAAATATAGGCATATTTACTACTTCACGATGTTGTTTTTTATGAAGCATGTGGTGAAGCTCAATACCAATTAAAACTCATAACTGAGGTTACTTTATTAAGAGCTAGCTCTAGAACGTCCATTTTATCACGGTGCCTTATTGAAGGAAATAAGTGCGTCAAAATGAAACATATTGTTTAGCAAGCGAGATTATTAACTGTGTGTTCTATAGACATTTTTTCAACTAATTTGCTACCATTCAGGACTATGGATAAGCAGATAAAAGCCCGTCTTACATGGGTCAAATTGTATGAGAACAAACAAGATGCAGGATATGTTTGTAGGCACTGCGGTATATCAAGACCAACCCTACGGAAGTGGTATAAACGCTATCAAGAAAATGGCATAGATGGTCTAAAAAATCTAAGCAAGCGTCCACATAACAACCCTAATCAGAAGCTAACTAATGAAATTAAAAGCTGGATTATTGATCTAAGAGCGGCTCGTAATCTCGGAGCACGGCGTATTAAATCTGAGTTATTACGACTACATCAGTGCTCATTAGCGATTGGCACAATACAAAAAGTATTATCAGAAGCTCAAGTTTCACCAATTGTTAAGCTAAAGCGAAAAAAAAAATTTAAACGTTACCAACGCCCAATACCTGGGGATAGAGTTCAAGCAGACACTTGTAAAATTGCTCCTGGTATTTATCAATATACAGCCGTAGATGATTGCTCAAGGTGGCGTGTTTTAAAGCTATATAAACGCGCTAATGGCAAAAATACTCTCGATTTCATTGATACCATGATTGAAGAATTTCCCTTTCCTATTCAGCGATTACAAACAGATAGAGGGCGTGAATTTTTTGCGGTTAAGGTACAAGAAAAACTAATGGCGTATGGCATTAAATTTCGTCCAAATAAACCGGGTTCACCACACCTGAATGGCAAGGTTGAGCGCTCCCAAAAAACAGATCTGACAGAGTTCTATTCCATAACTGACTTATCTGATTTTGATAAATTACAAAATGAGCTTTCCGAATGGCAATTTTATTACAACTGGCATAGGCCTCATGGATCTCTTAACAGCAAGACACCCTGTGATATAACCCATGACCTGGCTGATAAAACACCATTATGGGAGGACATTGAAGAAAGTTATTATCCTGATAACGAGCACATACAAGATCCCAATTATCGGCTTGAGATGGAGCTTCGAAAATTGAAAGGATCTCTATGAAACACACATCTCAGCCAATCTTCTTTAGAATAACCAAAACGTTCTACAGCAACCCAGCTATCTGCTCCGCAAATCACTGCTAAAATCGTCAGCATTAATATATCGATTAGTAGGTGACGACTGCTATGTTTTTCTTTTCTCGGGTCATCTAATTCACTGAAGCAAATATAGAGTGGGTTTATTTTATCCATGAGCAATATTTCTTATTCAGATTTAAAAAATAAGAAATTGTGCCATATCTTCAACCAAATTTAACTACTTGTGACTAACCTTTGGCCCGACTGCCATGAACGTTAGAGTTGATACACGGCAGTTTTTTTATGGATCATGTCATAGAGCGTATCATGTAAATTGAAGAGAGCACGCCAGTTTGTTTGCCTTATGAGCTTATGATTGTTGATGCTATATCGATAGTCATGTCCCGGGCGATCCTCTACATGCCGTATTAAAGTGGTCGAGTTGCGATTTGCTTTTGTGATTTTATCAAATAGATTGCAAATTTGAGTGGCTAGCACGATATTTGATATCTCATTGTTAGCGCTAATATTATAAGACTCGCCTAGTTTGCCATATTCTAATAAAGTTGTAATAGCTCTGCAGTGGTCAATAACATGTATCCAGTCCCGTACTTGCTTTCCATTCCCATAGAGAGGTATCGGTTTATGGTTAAAGCAGTGATCAATAATTTTTGGAATTAATTTTTCAGTGTGTTGTTTATATCCATAATTATTGCTTGAGTGACCTATGAGCGTGGGCAAGCCATACGTTCGATGATAGGCATTCACCAAATGATCAGAAGCTGCTTTTGAGGCGGAGTAAGGTGAGCTAGGTTTATATTGACTGTCTTCAGTAAAGCTGGCCTCATCCTCATTTAGACTGCCAAAGACTTCATCTGTTGAGACATGATAAAACTTATGCCTTGACTGGCTATTTTTTGTAGTTTTCTTGAGCCAGGTTTCTTTGGCAGCCTCTAATAAATTAAATGTACCAGTGACGTTAGTATTAATAAACTCTTTTGCATTTGTAATTGAGTTATCCACATGGGTTTCGGCTGCGAAATGAACCACAGTATCAATCTGATAACGCCGAAAAGTATCTTTGACAAGATCTGAGTCATTAATGTTGCCATGAATAAAGAGATGGTTATCTAGAGTCGCGAGGTCTTTGATGTTTTCAAGTGATCCCGCATAGGTTAGCGCATCAATATTGATGATACGCTCCGCAATGTTATGCTTTAAGGCATGCGACAGGAAGTTTGACCCAATGAATCCTGCACCACCTGTGACAAGCAGGTTACAAGCTAATTTTGTCATTTTCTACGGCCTTTTGTTGAATTGCTCTAATGGGTTGATTATATAATTTTTGTAGGTATGCTTGATACTGGGACCGTTTCAGTTTTTTTATAATACTTAAGAACTGAGAATCAGATATAAACTGCATACGCCAAGCAACTTCTTCGGGACAATATATTTTTAATCCCAATCTTTTTTCCATAATGGAAACGTAGTTAGAAGCTTCTAAAAGATTATTCGGTGTTCCCGTGTCAAGCCAGGCAACGCCTCGGCTAAGGCATGTTACAGTCAATTGGTTTTTCTTCAGATAGAGTCGGTTGATGTCTGTTATTTCCAGCTCATTTCGAGCAGATGGTTTTATTGATTTTGCTATATTGACCACCTCACTATCATAGAAATATAAACCAATAATTGCGTTATTTGAGACATCAGTATTAGGCTTTTCAATCAGGTCTACGGGTTGATTATTGTGATCAAGGATAACAACGCCATAATTTTCTGGGTTGGTGACAGGGTAAGAAAAAATCACAGCACCTTTATTTGAGCTTATAGAGTGTCGTAAGAGATTTGGTAGGGAGTCACCATAAATAATATTATCTCCTAGTATCAAGCAAACAGGATCATTATTAATAAACTCCTCAGCAAGAATAAAAGCATGTGCAATGCCATCTGGGTGACGTTGAATGATATACTCCAATTGAATTCCCCATGACGACCCATCGCCCAATAGTTTTTTATACAAAGGTAAACAGTATTCAGAAGAAATAATGGCGATATGTCTGATGTCAGCAAGCATTAAAGTAGATAGCGGGTAATAAATCATGGGCTTATCATAAACAGGTAGTAGCTGTTTGTTCACCACAGTTGTATTTGGGTACATACGTGTACCATGCCCACCTGCTAAAATAATTCCTTTTTTAAATTGAGAGCCACTACTCACAACTTCCACCTATCGTGCGTAACATTTTTGAGTTAACTTTGATTCTAACTAAAGGCCTCAGGTTAATCTATTTCTGAGGCAGTTACAAGTTTGTCTCAGATTATGTTAGAGTAAAGCAGTAATGTCCGGTTTCGCCCAAGTTAAAATGTCCGCTTTTGGATTACCAGGAGCGACCAATGAAACAGGAAACCGTGCAGATGAGCAATCAGGAAGTTGATCGGCTAGAAATCATACAGCGCATAGAAAGTAAGCAAATAACTCAGCAGGAAGACGTACAGCAACTTAAACGATTCTGTCACAATTTTTATTTTTTCCACAAATGAACTTTACCTGGGCGCAACTAGGCATATTTGCTACTTCACGATGCTGTTTTTTATGAAGCATGTGGTGAAGCTCGATACAAATCAAGGTTACATGTGCTAAGTGAAATGCTTTAAATCCCATCATGGGTTTTATAATATGCTTAATAAAGCGATGATCTTGTTCGACAATTTTGTTCAAATATTATACTTGTCGAATCTCTATTTTAGCAGTATCAGCATATCTTTTATTGATCGATTTTAAAGCAGAATTATTAGAACCACTTTTATCAATCGTTACCTTCTCAGGTTTATCTGAGTAGCCTATTGCTTTATTAAAGAAGCGTTTTGGCTAATTCACCACGTGTTTATGATAACTCACCTTGTATTTTGAAGTTCTCCAAGTAATTTGATCAATTATATGGGGGAGAATGGAGGAACCGACCTCACCTGGGTGATAATGCACCGTGCGTGAGACAAGGTTCTCCATCCTATATTTTGCATTAGTTTTTGTCTCGGATAGATGTCAGAGATTTAGTCTCGAATCGATACCACAAGTATGTGTGTTCTATAGACGTCGTTTCAACTAACTTACAAGATTTATTAAGACTTAATCCATAGTCAGTTCTGATACTGTCAATTAATTGTCGTCTATCAGATCGGGCTACTTTTTTTCCAGAACCTCCTTGAGAATCTTGTGCTAAATGCTAATATCAGCATACATGGCTTTTAGACGCTGATTTTCTTGCTCTAGAGCTTTCAGCCGCTTGAGCTCAGGAGAACGGTCATGCCTGCATATTTATTCTTTAGCTTGTAATAAGAAGCTGTTGATACCTTATATTGCCGACATAAGTCCGCTATTGGTACGCCAGCTTCACCCTCATTTATCATCGCAATAGTCTGTGATTCCGTTAATTTGCTTTTCTTCAGAGTGAATCTCCTGTGCTCAGTAACTTAACAGAAAATTCTACTTATGGGCAGTCCTATTTTAGGGGGAGGTTACCCTTAGATTTTTTAGACCATCTATGCCATTTTCTTGATAGCGTTTATACCACTTCCGTAGGGTTGGTCTTGATATACCGCAGTGCCTACAAACATATCCTGCATCTTGTTTGTTCTCATACAATTTGACCCATGTAAGACGGGCTTTTATCTGCTTATCCATAGCTGGAAATACTAGCAAATTAGTTGAAACGATGTCTATAGAACACACATTTTTATGGCTGCGGGCCCGGCTTATCTTGCTCGTCATCAATTGGTGCTCTAGACCTGATAATAGCATCAATACGTTCGGAAGCCTCAACCCATTCAAATACAACTCCAATCTCCATATTCACTCTAGGTTGGGAAGGTTTATCCGGAAGTTGACCAATTTTGTCATCAACAATAGCTTTAAGCTTAATCCATGAATCAGCCTCATCTGAACCTCCTAAAGATGCTATAAAATCGGAAAGGTGTTGTTCGATATCGCTATACTCCTCACCTTTCCACCCAGATCCATTGAAAACTGCCGAAATTGCTTCTGTTACTAAGGTTCTTAGGTCTTCATTACTTTTCAATAGAGATGATTCAGTTGATGTTCTAGACGCGGTAATGGCATCAATACGTTGGGAAACCTCCAACCATCTATCTCTAACTCTAAAACTCTCCTTAGCTCCAGGTTGCTCAGGCCTAATCTGGTTCTGATTGAATGTTTTATCAATCATACGTTCAAGATTACACCATGAAGCAGCCTCATTTGGCCCACCTAGAGAGTCTAGAAATTTGTGAAAACTTTGTTTGATATCTTTACCCGCCTCACTGTCCCATCCAAGTTCATCCAAAACTGCCGATATTGCTTGTGTGACTAAGCTTCTTAAATCTTCACTATCAGCGCTAGCGAATGAAGATGACCGCACGCTTTCAGGTTCCCCATGCGAGCCAACAGGTTTTTTTTGTGAGGGCTTGAATAGAGATGCTCTAGCATTCGCAACAACTGATTTGACTGGACCAATATCCTCTTCTGAACCTGCTCCATCACTACCATTCCCAGAGTCTTGAGGCGAACTTGCATCCTCTCGGGTAGGCTTTGCTGTTGCATCATGAGCTTTCTCGGCGAAATCAGAATCCTCAAAAACTTCTCGTTGATCAGCCTGTATACCTGCATCAATTACACGAGTTACTAAGTTTCCAGCCACAGCCTCGACAGCAATAGCTTTATCAACTGCATAAGCCTCTTCTAGCTCCTCTTGTGAAAAGGGATCCATTGTTAAAACAGAATCAGAAATATCATCATTTTCTATATGAATCAGCACATTATCCTTACACCCTTTTTGTATACTTTCTTGTACTTCATGATCATAAATTATATGCTTCATTGATGTAATTCTTGGTATCACTTTATTCTCATTTTTATTAAATGCTACTGTGATCTCTGTTTTTCCTACATTTTTCTGTGCAAGCATCTGGACAAGATCTAACCTGATATCCACATAAATAAAGTCATCCTCAATTCTCAATGACGCATCATAATCACTTGACGCTGTGAGGATATCTTCCCCTTGATTTTCAAAGGGTATAACAGCAATTGACCTACCCGCACTATGTGCACAATTACCGACATTTTGAGTAAATGCATATAAAAATGTTAATTGATTGTCAACTCCTTGAATACCCATTTCAGATAACGAATCACACAACTCTCTTATATAGCGATCCTTCGCTGCATCTTCATTTTCCCCTTCTTGACTTTGGTATTTTTTGATAAATTTGAATGCGCCTCCTTCTCCACGCAGGCATTCGTGTTTTAATTTTCTATTATTCTCATCATTATTATCCATGTTTGACCAAAAATTATTAAGAGCAAACATCTGCGTTAGTAAAAAACGTGCTTTATCACTTTCAGTTAAACTTTTTGGTAGTTTTGTTTCGTCAGTAATTTCACTTGCAACTTCTGCTAAATTAGTAAGATTAATAACCATTTGCTGTGGTTTTTCTGGCATATACATATAGCGCCCTATACCCTCTTCTTTAATGGCTTTCCACTCATTTAATTTTAACAATTTTTCTTCCGAATCATCTATAGCTGCAAATGCGTTATCAACTGCCTGTTCCAATTCATACCAAGCTTTTATTTCAGCTTCTTCGAAGTTTGTAACTGATTCAGTATTTGTATTCGACCTTGTTTCTGCTTTCAGGCCTGACGTATCAGGGTCTTGCTCAGTTGCAAATTTATTATTAACTTCAAAATTATCTATATATCTAAGTATTGAACGACCCACACGCATGCCCTGCTTTCTAGCAGCTTCTACAATAAAAATATCAATACTGTTCTTCAATGTTATTAAATCTTTGCTTATAACTTCAGCCACTTTTTTTCTACCACGAATCTCTCTTAATTCAACCTGAAGCCCTTTGTCATCTTCTCTCCATTTAACTTGTCTCTTTCGCCCGTATACTTCTGAGCTTTTACTCCCATGACAAAAAATTATATTCCCATTCATATCCGTAATTCTAACAGATAAACCATCATTGAATAGTGTCATTAAGGACTCACTTCTTTTTATCTTATCTTTAAAAAGTTTTACGGTTTCCTCAAAGCCTTCATTTTGCTTTACGATTTTCCTAAGTGACTCTATCTTTTCACTTAATATCTGCTGGAACTCTTCTCTAGATACTAATTTTTTATCCTTAGCGCTTTTGGCAACCTGTTCTCCGTGTGGCTCATGTGCTGATGTAATAACTGCCGGTTTAAATACAGTTCCGGACGGCTGCCTTAATGAGTTAATAATATTTTTTGATAATAATTTTGCATTATCCTTGATAGCAACATCCTTTGTGAAGCTAACAATTTTAGCTTTACCATCGACACAAGTAATGTATGCCAATAAATTTTTATCATCTGTCGATCTAAAAACCAAACTAAATTTCTGATTATTAGGCGCAGCTAAAGCCCTGCCCGCACCCTCTATTTGTTCTGCCATTGTTTGACCAAGTTCCTTCACATGGGTCCGTTGACTGAATTTACTTGACTTAATCACAAGGTCATGGGCTGGCATTACATTTCCAGATTTCTCAAACTTCTTAAACGTTTTAGCATTGAAATTTTTATCTAAGTTTTTAAAAAGTTTTTGACTCTCTGCATTATCTTGAGGAATAATCACTTTTACATGGATTTTACCTAATGCCTCATCAGCCTGAAATTCTTTTTCAGCAGTATCCCATTCTTCGTCACTATCCTTGGCTGCTGCGGGTGCTTGAGATACTTTTAATTTTCTCATTAATCTACCATCTATTGGCGGCTGATCCTTCTCATCATTAGGCTCGAACACTTCATCGTCAACAAATTCCCAACCATCCTCAGAAGCATTAAGACGTTCAAGTTCGTCCTTCGTCAACGGTTGCACTGATATATCAGTCACATCACCCGCAACACCACAAGCTGCTTTAATATTCTTCACCACAGCTTTATCATTGAAACTATATTGCATAGCTGTTATACGTGGCTTGATTGGATGTTCCTTAGTATCAAACGTTAATGTTGCCTCTGCTAATCCAACAGTTTTTTGATTGGGCCCTAAAGGCCCTAAAATAAGAGGTAGTGTATAGTTGAACCTGATTAAATTCCCTTCCTTTTTCATAGTTGAACGAGACTTTGATTGATCAACACCCAACACATCCCCTTCATGACTTACTGGAATTGAAGCGGTAGCAGGATTTGCTAAACTCTGAAAAAAACCTCCAACACCTTGCGTAAGTGCGTACAACACAGTCATTTGATCAGCTTTTTCAGAAACGCCCATTCCCTTTAACGTAGAGCATAACTCATCGATATATCGCGAAGCCTCTTGCTCCTCTTGCTTTTGATACTTTTTAATCGATTCAAATGTTTTCCCATCACCTCGTAGACATTCGCGCTTAAGTATCTCTTCCCTCTTAGCTACATTCATAAATGACCACATAGATTGTGGATTAACTGCCTCTGTAAAATAAAATCGCATCGTATCTATAGGGCTCAATTTTCGCGGTGGAATTTTCTGCTTAAGCATCTCACCATTTTCGTCTGCAATGATCTCACCCAAATCTAATACTACTTTTGGTGGATCCATATCTCCACCTACAGTTTCAGCAAAATCAGCATCTGCATCATCCATATCCTCTACACCAAAACCAACACTTTTATCATCTAATACATGCCATGTTTCATAGAGGCTGTCAGCCATTTCACGTTCACTTTCTTCACGAATAAAAATATTGACATCTTTGTGTGTATGAACTACTCGCTCTACTGAAGGAAATGCATAAACTGTACGATCACAATTAGCCTCGATATTTCCAGCTATCTCCCGATTTTTATCTTTGTCTTTTGTAAATTGCAGCAAAACACTCTGTTTGTTATGTTTCATTTGATCTTCTGGAGACATCAAAACAAGCGCTAATGGCCCTGCTTCACAAATATCATCAACAGATGGGTTTTCATTGAGCTTCTTGTCCGTGTAGAGTACATAGAGAGGGGCCGGTTCCAATTTAGCATCAACTTGCTGTAAAATTTCATCGGAAAACGCAGTCTCAGGGGTGACTTCAACACTATATACTTGGTCTCCCTCATCTTGTTTTGTAAATACGTAACGCAAATCAGCAAATGATCTTGAGTAACCAACGTCTTCAAATCCCGCGTACCTAATAAGCTGCTGATAGCTTAACTTCAATTCGGCTTGAACAGCCAACAATCGATCATCTTTCACTGCTGATATTATTGGGCGTACAAACCCTTTTTGTTGCCACCTTTCATTTGACGATGCTTGCGCTCTTTTCATTATATATGCGTACATACTCACCCCGTATTTGTTTTTATCTATTAAGAGTATAGCAAAAATATTGCCATAGATATAAATCAATATGTTAACCACACTGTTGAATCAACTAAAATCAGTTAACTTATTCAATTTAAAGGGATCTGTGTATTTCGGCCCGCCCCGAACAGTCATTCATGTGCACTGTAATAACTTCAAACTGATTTTATGGCTGCGGGCCCGGCCTATCTTGCTCGTCATCAATTGGTGCTCTAGACGCGATAATAGCATCAATACGTTCGGAAGCCTCAACCCATTTAAATACAGCTTCGATGTCCATATTCACTCTAGGTTGGGAAGGTTTATCCTGAAGTTGACCAATTTTGTCTTCAACAATAGTTCTAAGATCAGTCCATGAAGCAGCCTCATTTGGCCCACCTAGAGATTCTAGAAATTTGGAAAAGCTTTCTTGGATCTTGCCTATCGCTTTACTTTCCGGCCTAAATTTGTCTAAAACTGGCGAAATTGCTTCTGTTACTAAGGCTTTCAGCTCTCTAGATGCGGTGATAGTATCAATATTCTTGGAAGCATCAAGCCATCTAAATTCAACTTTATCCCTATCCTCGGCTCCTGGTTGCCCAGATCCAATCTGGTTTTGATTGAATGCTTCAGCAATCCTATCTTCAAGATTAGACCATAAATCACGCTCATTTGACTTACCTAGAGAGTCTAGAAATTTGTGAAAACTTTGTTTGATATCTTTACCCGCCTCACTCTCCCTTCCAAGTTCATCCAAAACTGCCGATATTGCTTTTGTGACTAAGCCTCTTAAATCTTCACTATCAGCGCTAGCGAATGAAGATGACCGCACGCTTTCAGGTTCCCCATGCGAGCCAACAGATTTTCCTGGAGACTTGAATAGAGATGATTCAGTTGTCATTCTAGATGCGATAATATCGCCAATATTTCCGGAAGCTTTAAGCCATGCAAATACAGCATCATTAGCCTGAATCATCAGGCTAGCCTTTCCAGGTTGGTAAGGCTTACGCTGGGATTGATTGATTTTGTCAGAAACTATCTCCTCAAGATCAAACCATGACTTACCCTCATTTAGTCCACCTAGAGAGTCTAGAAATTTGTGAAAACTTTGTTGGATAACTTTACCCGCCTCACTGTTCCATCCAAGTTCATTCAAAACTGCCGATATTGCTTGGTTGACTAAGCTTCTTAAAACTTCACTATCAGCGCTAGCGAATGAAGATGACCGCACGCTTTCAGGTTCCCCATGCGAGCCAACAGGTTTTTTTTGTGAGGGTTTGAATAGAGATGATGCCCCAGCAGGCTGCCGAGACATTGCCTTAGCTGCTGATCCATACCTCTGGTCATAGAGGCTATCAGCATTTTTACGTTTACCTTTATCGTCAATAAAAGTACTAACTTGTTTGGATGCAAAAACCATATCCTTTTCTGAAGGGAATGCATACGTATCCCCACAATTGAATTGAATATTTTGAGTTATTTTCTGCCATTCAACTTGGCTATCTGTGAATGCTAGTAGATAACTCCGTATGTCAGGTTTCATCTGATTTTTTGGAGACATCAAAACGAGTGCTAGTGGCTTTGCTACACAGATGTCATCAACAGATGGTTTTTTTTTCAATTTCTTGTCCGTGTAGAGTACATAAAGCGGGGCAGGTTCCAATTTAGTGTCAACTTGCTGTAAAATTTCAGCGGAAAACGCAGCCTTAGGAGTGACTTTAACATTGTATATTTGGTCTCCCTCATCTTGCTTTGTGAACACATAATGCAACTCATCAAATAAGCTAGAGTGATCAGCAGCCCCAAACCCTGAAAGCTTTTGAAGCTGACCCAAATTGAATGTCAGTTCGAATTGAACAGCCAACAAACGAGCATCTTTATCTGTTAATTCTGGGTCGCCATTCTCTCCAGAATCTCTTAATCCACGCTTTTCATCTAGCGATGCTTGTGCTCTCTTCATTATATATGCGTACATATGAACCCCGTAATTGTTTTCATCTGCTGGAAGTATAGCAAAAAAAATGCAATATACCTAAATCAATAGGTTAACTACAGTGCTGAATCAACTAAAATCAGCCAACTTATTCATCTCGGTGGTAATGTACCCATGCACGAACACTATGATGATTTAAAAGACTTACAACTCCAAGGCCAAAATGCACTCTTAACCATACTCACTAAAGAACGCGAGTTAACCCACCAGTATTATCAGACACAACTATGGCAACAAGCGTTAGAACTGAAAAAAGCACAATCAGCCCGCAGAAGTGGACAAAAACGCAGCTGTAGTTTTTGGCTTGATGAAGCACATACGCACAAAAAACTTAGGCCAAATCAAGAAGTATGTCAAGCCATGCAATTGCTTACTGAATAAGTTATACTGCCGCTCATGTCGATGAAATATACATGTTGGACACTCACACCAGGTGTGATTGCTTTTCAAAAGCAAGTACGTGGTATTGCCCAAGCACTGGATCTACCTTACATTGAAAAAAAGGTAAAACGAGCCAGACCCTGGTCGCTACTTCCCAACCAATGGCATGCGAATGCACTTCAGCAAATAGCACCAGGTTACGAGCCCTTACGGCCACCCTGGCCCGATTTAGTAATCAGTTCTGGTAGCACGACTATTCCTTATGCACTTGCCATCAAAAAAGCGAACAAAGGCAAAACTGCACTTGTTCACGTCCAAAAGCCAACAATAGCCAGCCGTTACTTTGATGCTGTTGTAGCACCTGAGCACGATCGCACTCGTGGCAACAACGTAATCGAAACCTTTGGTGCAACACATGATGTATCACATGGCATATTAGATATAGCAGCGAAACGGTTTAAACAACAATATCCACATTATCAAGCGCCATTCTTAAGTATCTTTATTGGCGGCTCCTCAAAGAAATATAATTTCACCCCTCAAAATACTGCATTATTAACAAACCAAATTTTAGAAATTGCTAAATCATACCCAGGCACATTACTGATTAGTGGTTCACGCCGTACTGGCGTAGAAAACCTCAGCTATATGGCACAACGCTTTAAAAATCATCCTAACATTTACCTCTACCAAAATAAGGGCACCAATCCTTACCACGCGATGTTAGGCCTTGCTGAGATTATTATGGTGACCGATGATTCAGTCAGTATGATTTCAGAAGCCTGTTTTTGCGGCAAACCCGTGTATTTATTGCGCCTACCACAGCAACAGCAACGCAAAAAAATCCAACGCTTCATAGATGATGCCATCAAGCGCCACTTCGTTCGTTACTACGATGGTAAGCTTGAATCCTGGGATAAACAACCACTCGACGAAACCAATCGCATCATTCCCGCACTTAAACAACTGTTAACACCGGTTATCAACTTATGAGTAACATTATTTATCTCGCCGATGGGGTTAACTTTAGCAGTCGTATGCTAGGCAAACAAGCTATGGGCGGTGCTGAATCAGCATGTATTCACTTTCTCAAGGCACTTGCCGATGCTGGTAATAATGTCACAGCCTATACCACGAACGGTGAACAGTACGACGAAAGCACACTCATGTGGCGGCCTTTAACTGCATTCAAACAAGAAGTTGCTGATATCGTATTTGCACACCGTACACCGCATTTATTATCAGCCTATCCAGTACCTGCTAAACGTAAGATACTGTACTTACATAATCCAGCTCACTACTTAAGCAAGTGGCGTCATCGCAAACACATTTATAAACACAAGCCTGATGTGATTTTTTCAGGTGAGTACCATGCTTCAACTTGGCCGAAGTTTCTACCCAAAACTGATAAGCTCATTGTGCCATATGCGGTAGATAACGCATTCACTTGCAACCCTAAAACGCAAGCACCTAAACCACGCGCAATCTTTACTTCTAACCCATTGCGCTCACTCGATTGGCTGCTCGATACCTGGGCGCAATATATTGCACCCAAATGTCCCAATGCAGAATTACATCTTTACTGCGGGCCTGAAGTCTATCCTGGCTTAAAACCAGCTCACATGCAAAAAATGCAAAGGATACTCAGGCACGCCAAAACATTAGCAAACAAAGGTGTTATCATTCACAAACCATTACCACGCGACCAATTGATCGCGCAAATAAATCAAGCACGGGTGATGTTATATCGAGGAGACCCTGGTGAATCATATTGTCTCGCACTTGGTGAAGCACAAGCACTCGGTATCCCTGCTGTGACCGCTGGCATCGGCTCAACCAAAGAACGTGTGACAGATGGACAAACAGGCTTTATTAGAGAAAGCCAACAGCAATTTGCACATGCTGCTGTGCAGTTACTTCAAGACGATTCACTATGGCTGCAGCAGCATAATAATCTATGCAATCAACCATCATACACATGGAAGGATGCCACTGAGGTTCTTCTGATTACTAACACCTAAAAGATATCAATTTACTCTTCATCTTTTTCAGGGCAAGCATCTTCATATTGCTCTTCGACATACGTACTTGCCCAATAGCCAAAACTACCTTCGCCCAATTGCGCTTGAATACTATCACCTTGATCAATCTCTTCTTTAATCACATTTAAGCAGCCTCTCAAACACTGCGTGTTATACCATTGTCTAAGTGAAGATTTAGATTTTTCAAGTTTCGCTGCAAGAGCTGGGCAAATTTTAGTGCCATTATCTAACGCATCTGATTTAAAATTTTTGAAGTGCTTATCTTTACATTCTGGATAACACGCTGTTATCGCTTTAAAAATAACTGCAATATTTTTGTCTAAAGGTTCGGATTTACAGCTCATTAAGGGTGGTTGCTTATCAGCCAATGCCATGCCTGTTGCACAAATTGCAATTGTTGTTAGTATAAATCTCATCAATAACCTCCTATGTTAAGTAATTTGATGGTGTTTTTGTTTAAGAAGTTCCTCATATTTTAAATATGAAATCAGTGGATATAAACCGGCAAATAACGCATTTAAAAAACCATAAACGCCCTCACGAAATCCACGACGCCTACAATAACATTTATAGAAGCGTGATAGTATACGACGAAGATTACGCTTTAAGGTTTCATTATCAGGTGGATGATCAACCATATCTGCTGCACGTAAACTGGTATAACGATTAAAGCGATTCAGCATATCACTGACACCACTAAAGATATGATGCGTTATAGCATGTGTAAGATGCTGCTGGGGGCCTTTTAAGGTTATTTTAGGATGCACGCGTTGATCACCCCAATGCTTTGAATCACGATAAAAAAGGCAGTTTTTAGCATTAATACCCCAACTACAACCCCAACCGCGTTTAACCAAGCTGTCATTAATATAGTTGTTAAAGGGAATGGTAAAATAACCGCGGTCCGTATGATCGACTGCATAACGAATTTCAGCAGCCAATGCTGTTGGCACATATTCATCAACATCAAGTTCTAAAATCCAATCACCACTACACGCAGCAATCGCAGCCATTCGCCGTGGCCCCTCAAGTGGCCAGCTACCTTCGATAATATGTGTGGTAAACTGTTCGGCAATCTTTTTAGAATCATCATTGCAATTATCCAATACAATTATGATTTCATCGGCAAAATTAAGTGCACGCAAACACGCTTCAAGACGGTGCGCTTCATTATGCACCGGAATAGCTACCGATAATTTAGCCATGCGCTGGCTCCTTTGGCTTAGTCAACGCTAATAACCATGCCCCCATCCACCAAAAAGTAATCCCACCCCAAGCAAAAAAGAAACTGGTTGTTGAAGCAAGTGGCCAGATACGCAAAATAAATGCAATTAACACGCCTGTTGCAACTGATGAAGCCAATAGGCTCGCACGCTGCTGCCAAAATTGCTTACACCAACAAACGAGCAGACCGAAAAATAAAGCCGTGCCAATAATGCCGGTACCTGTTAACCATTCTAAATACATATTCTGCACATGCGTATTCCATGCATATAGTGCCATATAGTGTGGCGTCTGTGACAGCAGAAAATATTGTTTTAAGCCAACACCAAACAGTGGGTGAGTAGAAAAAATATCCCACGCCGCACGCAAGATATTCGCATAAGCATTATCATGTGCCCCCCAATGACTAACATTTTCGTAAATTGACGTCACATTACGATCCCAAAGACCTGGCTTAAACAACAACAATAATAAACCACAACCAACCATCACCACTGCAATACCTAAAAAGACTCTACGTGTTGACTTCATCAAACAGAAAATCAAAAACAATCCCAGACAAGTTTCAAGTAGTGCCATCCGCTCGCCGGTCATCAGCACAGCTAGTGTCAACAACAATACACCCAAAAGTGGTGCGATTGCATTTTGGATGTGCATTGATTGTTTAATCCGCGACAATAAGAAAGCTAAAAAAGGTATCATCGTCCAAGCCAGCATAATGCCCGTATTAAATTTACCATTGATACCATAAAGACGATGAAACTGCCGATCCCAAACCCACATCACTGAGTGATGCGCAGATTCGTATTGTAATGCATTTTGACCAAACAAACTTAGACCTGTTACAAAAGCAAACAAGGTATTAATGGCAATGAAAACAAGCGTCGTGCCAAGCGCATACATAAAATAGCGTCGATAACGAGGCTGCGCTAACAGCCAACACTGCAAACCTACAGCAAACAATAAATAGCGGCCAAAAGGTATCGCTTGTCGAAAAGAAAGTTTTGTTTCAACGAGAGCAAATGGACTGATCGCAATCATATATAACCAGAGTACCAAACCAATTTGCACCCAGCGCAAACGCAACCATGAAAAGTCTTTAATCAACATACTACGCAACACAAATAAGGCGGCGATTGCAGCGATTGCTATATCACAACTAGCAATACCTAAAAACATCAGCAAGGGCATTGCCAACAGCATCACCAAACCCAAACGCTCAATCCAGCCCAATAGTGATACGCTTAACGACTGCGATTGTGATGATAGAACAGATTGACGCATGGCTGATCCCTAGTGAGTGACAAGTAAGTTGTTGATCATACCAATTATTAATCTAGCCTTCTACTACTGCATGCGTTATGATCTAATTCAAATACACAACTGTATAAATTAAACTCACATGCAAATAAAGCACACCATCCTACAACTTTGTCCTCGCCTCAATAGCGGCGGTATCGAACGCGGTACTGTCGATATGGCGATTGCAGTTGCCGATACTGGCGTAAATAGCATTGTCGTCAGTGGTGGTGGGCTGATGGTCAAGCAACTTACCAAGGCTGGTGTGACACATATCACCCTACCTGTTTTTCAAAAATCACCACGCGCCACGATACGTAACAGCCGTTTGTTGGGTCAACTCATACAAGAATATAATGTCAGTTTGGTACACGCACGCTCTCGCGCTCCCGCCCGATGCGCAGTACGTGCGTTACGTAAGCTAGATGTACCTCTCGTAACCAGTTGCCACAGTCCTCATGGGATGGGGTTTTTAGGCTTAAAAAAACGATACAACATCCCCATAACACAAGGTGACAAAGTGATTGCGATTTCCGAGTTTATTCGCCAGTATCTCGAACATAACTACACCATTACCCCCGATAAGATCAGCACGATTTATCGTGGCATAGATTGTGACTATTTCAACCCAGCACGATATACTGCCGATGATATTTTAAAAATAAAGCAGAAATATCATATCCCCATTGATAAAACCATTTTATTGTTACCAGGACGCATAACACGTTGGAAAGGACAAGATACATTAATCGAAGCGCTGCACCTATTAAAAAAACCCAACTATCATGCCGTTTTTGCTGGGCGCATCGATAGCGAAACTTTTTATCAAGAGTGTAAAGCACTAATCTCACGGTACCAATTAGGCAACCAAATCCAATGGCTACCTGAATCAAATCATATGGCAGAGATCTATGCCGTGGCTGATATTACCATTTCAACTTCGCGCAAAGCAGAAGCCTTTGGTCGTGTTGCTGTTGAAGGGCAAGCAATGCGAAGTCTGGTGATTGCAACTCAATTAGGCGCAGTTGCTGAGACAATTATTCCAGAACACACTGGCTTTAGCATGCCACCTGATGATGCCCATGCACTTGCACATCATATCGAACGATGTTGTCAATTATCATCAACTGAAAAAATTGCCCTACTCGATCGCGCACGTCAACGCGTCGAAACACAGTTTAGCAAGCCACAGATGCTGGCAAAGACGCTACAACTGTATCGATCACTGTTGCCCCAGTCAGCTGCCGAAGATCAGGCTGCTGTATCGTCTCAACAGCAGGCGCCCGTGGACCATGTAGCTTAGCATTTGAATCATCTGAAAATAGTACCAGTACACAACAACCTGTTGCTGCAATTAAATGCATCGGCCCCGTATCACTGCCAACAGCATATAAAGCAGACCTTGCCAAACTTGCAACCTCATTTAATGTTGTTTGACCGACCAGATTGATCACTTGTGCATTGCCTGCTGCCATCTCAATTTCATTTAAGAACTCAAGCTCTGCTTGTGTACCCAGTAAAACTGCAGTAATACTACGCTGCGTCAGCGCATGAATGAGAGATACATACCCACTTACCGTCCAACGTTTTTTGGGGCGTGATGCTGCTGCACCTGCAACCAGCAACACATAACGCTCAGGTAAATTGAAATGCGCCACATCTGCCTGCAGCCAATCCACATTAGGTAGCCTAAATTGTGTCATCCCAAGGCGTGACAAATGTGTTTTAAACATATCGTAGGCATGCATAGTATTATCCGCAATATTGCGCGGATGTGAACAGCCCTTAACCTTACCCACCCATTGCGGTTTAGGTCGTTTGAGTAAGTGATAATACCAACCAGTTCGATCACTTGCCTGTAGGTCATACACACGCTTAAATCGATATTGTTGCGCCCCACCATTAATCAACCCCAACGTTTTTTTAAGTTTGGGTAAATGCCATATCTTCGGACGCGTATCAAGCCACACCTCATTAAAGTAAGGACTTTGCTCAGCGAGCGATTGGTAAGGCTGCGTAGTTAACACGACGATATGTGCATAAGGATGATAGTCGCGAATGGCCTGAAAAGCTGCCGTCGCCACAATAAAATCACCTAAGGCACCATGTTTGATCACGAGTATATATTCTTTAATCGGCATTAGTTATACTGCTGCTCATGAAACTCTTACAAGTTATGACGAGTAATAAACTGGGTGGGGCAGAACGATTTTTCTGCCGACTTACTAATCAATTACAACATCATGAATTACAACAAAGCGTTATGTTGCGCGACAACAGCCCGTATGTCAATCAGTTGAGTTCACATATCGCTCAATTTTTAGCCCCTTTTCGTGGGTGTTGGGATCTCTTGTCTAATAGAACGCTTAAAAATACGATAAAAACCTTAGACCCTAATATCGTACTCTCATGGATGAACCGATCAACAAGCATTGTCAGCAGTCTCCACCGAAATAAACATTATGCGCACTTGGCGCGCCTTGGTGGCTTCTACAATTTAAAATATTATCAACATGTCGACCATTTTATTGCTAATACCAAAGGTATTGCTGATTATCTCGTTAAAGCGGGCATTCCTTATCAGAGAATTTCTTATATCAGCAATTTTGTTGATGAAAAACCTGGCACTCCCCTAAAACGCAATAGTGAACGGCCGTTACTCGTTACCCTAGGGCGACTACATACCAACAAAGCTTTCGATGTATTGATTCATGCAATGACACAAGTACCTGATACAGAATTATGGATCGCTGGCAGCGGTCCACTACACAAAAAACTGCAAAGCCAAATTGACATACTAAAGCTAAATGAGCGTGTAAAGCTGCTTGGTTGGGTCGAAAACCCACAAGATTTAATCACGACTGGGGATCTTTTTATTTGCCCTTCACGTCATGAGCCACTGGGCAATGTTTTACTCGAGGCTTGGGCGCAACAAAAACCGATTATTGCCACCCAAAGCCAAGGCGCTCGTGAACTAATCACCCACGGTAAAAATGGTTTTCTATGTCCGATTGATGATCCACACTTATTAGCAAATAGCATTACCACGCTACTCGAATCAAAACCATTACAACAACAATTACAACAAACAGGCTATCAACACTATCAGCAGCACTATTCAGCGTCTCATATTACCAACCAATATCTTGAGCTCTTTCACAGGTACACTTAAATGCATATCTTATTTATTTCACATAATCGGCTCGGTGATGCAGTACTTTCTAGTTGTATACTCAACCAATTACATCAACAATATCCCAAAGCACGCTTTACGATTGCAGCAGGTCCAATTGCTGCAGCCATTTTCGAAACGGTACCAAATCTTGAGCGTTTAATCATTGTCAAAAAATTGCCACGCAGTAGACACTGGCTAAAACTGTGGGCGACGTGTTTATTTCATCGCTGGGATATAATTGTCGATTGCAGAGGCTCTGGGATTAGCTGGTTGTTATGGACTAAGCAACGTTTCTATAAATATCCACCCAACACCAAACACATCCATCGTCTTGAGCGTTATGCCGGTATGATGCAACAAACCAAAACAACCTTACCGCGTATTTGGGTTGATGAAACTCATCAACAAAAAGCACAACTACTGCTTGGCACCTCACAAGATTATATTGCGATTGCACCAGCTGCCAATTGGCGCGCTAAAACCTGGCGAGCTCAGCATTTTGTCGAGCTGATCACGCAACTGCGTCAACCTGATGGCCCCTACCCTAATGCACATATCGTTATTATTGCTGCAAAACATGAGCTACCTCAAGTCCAACCCATACTCGATGCATTTCCTGCCGAGCAACTGATTACTATAGTCGGCACCCAAAGCCTACTCACCATCGCCGCCTGTATCCAACAGAGTCGCTGTTTTATTGGTAATGATTCTGGCCTTATGCATATCGCTGCGGCTGTTGGCACCAAAACTTTCGGCCTATTTGGCCCGACAGACAAAAATAAATATGGCCCGCGTGGAGATCATTGCCTCGCTATCACTACGCCCGAGCCACCGGAGCAACTTATGGATTATCCAGGTTTTCATTATCTCACCTGTGATAGCCTAATGGACTCACTGACCGTAGATAGCGTACTAAATGTCATCAACGCATCACTATGATGTAAACATAATAATCAGTTTTAATATTTTCGTCACAGTTCTGTAACGAATCCTTAATATCAGCGCTCTATACTAGCACCAATAGACAATTATCAACCAAAAAGGGATGCTTACCTAGGACCATGAGAAAAAGAAACCCACAACAATTAACGCTGCTGATTAATGACACGAAAGCTTATCTTGATGCGCTAAGTAGCACTGAAAGTAGCAATGACAGTGGCAGTGAAAATGGTGTTGATGAAGATGCACATTCGATGGGATCATTAAATGAATTTGGTGATTTTAATTTTGACCCAGCAAAAATCATTAACGTAGAAGCAGATCCAGAAAAACCCATACCTGATACAAAATTCTCCACAAAAGCAAAAGCTGATCTTATCGATCGCATGACCGATAGTCTCTATCTTGCTTTAAGTATGATTGACTTTGGCACACACTGCGCCAACAACACTTCTGATGCTGCAGGTGGTCATGACTATAATACATTTTTAGAAGATCACTGGAGTGCCGCATTACTCACAATTATCTTTATGCTCACCATTGGTATCATGGCAAGTAAAATGGCGAACATCAAAAAAATGCAGTGGGTATGGCCTTATTTTCGCGATTTACTCAGTGGCTTAAAAAATGGCCGTCATGCTTTTATCAATGTATTTTTCATCGTTCATGCCTTTAGCCAATCTGGCAGTTATCATCTATTTAATCCAATCGGTATTGCTGTGGGCTGCGTCCTTGCACCTGCATTGATTGCTTACCGTAGATTAGATTATAAGCGTAATGACATGATCATATATAACGAGACGATCATCAAAAGGCTCGCCAAAGAACAAAAATATAATCCCGTCACTTATCATGAGCTCATACCCAAAAGACGTAGTGATAAATTTGATTTAGGAATGTTATTTTTAGCTGGTTTTAACGGTCTGACTGATGGCTCCTACTTGTTTAGTTGTATTACCCTAGTCATCGGCTTTGGCATTCTCAATACTGTCACCATGGGCACACCTTTAATTGTAATCACAGCACTCTTAACTTTATACGCGGTCGCATCAATGATCTGCAAAGTATATGAAGAGTATCAAAAACAACGTGACTTATCGCGTAGTGCAGACGAAGTAGAAATTGCCAAACTCAAGCATCATCTCCAACAACTCGATTCACAAGATATCGATGAATATAAAAAAACACAATCTCGATTAACTGAAGCAAATCGCCGCTTTACCCGTAAATATCAGGTCAAACCAGGTCAACTACAAGCCGCATTCGAGCTTAAACAACGCCTAAAAGAATTTAATGATCATTTTACTAACTTTGAAAATAGCAAAGTAGTTATTGAAATCGAACCAGCCGTGATAAAACAATACAAAGAAACATGTAACGACCTGATTGATGCTGAAATTACCTATATTAAAAAATATTTGTGCCAACCTAAAACATTGCGAGCAGACGAACTAAACCATAAAATCGTGCAATTACAAAAGCGTATGAAGCACAACTATACACCACTATCTAAATACTTTGCTGAAAAACAACTCAAATTATGGTACCAGGAGTTTGACTTACTCATCAGAATCGAAAACCACAACAGAGATCATCAGCAATTATATAAACATATAAAAATCAATTTGAGCACTACATTACAATCACAATTTCAAAATAATCATGATAATTTCACCAAACTACGCCATGCACAAGCCAATCACATAGTAAGCTATAACCGTGCTGTTAACCCAGCAGATGCAGCCAAAGCCTTGTGGTATATGTGGCGTGGTATTCTCACTGCCGTTAAAAATATTAAGAAAATAGGTGACACCATTAACAGCCACATTAGCAAACTTGTTACCGCAATTTTAAAAATCATCATTATTCTGCCCATGATAATTTACGCTAAATATTACTTAGATAAAGAAAGGAAAAAGCACTCGCCCAATCAAAATAAGCCTTATGAAGTATGCCTATTTAAAAAACCTGCTTGTGTCATGATGACAAGAAAACCGCCAACTGCACGACCGCTCACGCCTCGCTAACAGCATTAAAAACGCCGTGGTATGGGTGCGATAATGGATTGATCAGCTTTAACTGCTTCATCACCGGAATCAACTTCATCTGCACATATTGGCACAAAATGACCATTGAGCAAGATATCACTTAGGAATTGTGGCGTTAGTGCTGTAATGTCCCCTGACAAGTCTATTACCCGAGCAGTACTTTCTCGTAAGGTTGGGATCATTGCATTTAAGACATCTTCGTCGCTCTTTTTTGATATATGTCTTGCTAATTCGAATAAAAACATATCTGAGAGCATAACTTCTGCCCACTCCTCTAGCACCAATTTATCAGGTCTGGCACAACTATCCACAAATGCCATCAACTGAGACGCATTCGGCACCATGATATCCATAAATTTTAAACAACCACTCAAATATTCTAGAACTTGCCCCATAGTCATAAACGGCTTACCTGGACCAAAAGGAAAGACCAGGCGATACTCAGGTTTGTTAGTCTCTTGATGACTCTCATTTACTTTGAGGAACGCAATATTGGACGCATCATATTTTGCAAAAAAGCGCTGTTGTAATATCCGTTCAAAATCTGGATGATTAAGTGGACAATCTGCTTTTGTGTATTTAGTGTTTTCCGTAGCAGGTTCAAATGCTGCATAATATTCTTGAGCTAATGCTGACCTTGGCTCCTGATGATAACTGCTTAAGCGCTCGTAACGCTGCCCCGTTAAATCCCAAACAATAGCAGACTCGCATGACTCACCATCAATTTCACCGTACCAAATTGACGTCTCAGATAAGTCTTTTAAAACTGCAACTACTGTCTTCAGCGACTCTAGGGATAAAGGATTTTGAAACAAAGATACAAACACGACCATTCCTCTCCTAACATGTAATAACTGTCATTTGACGGCATCATACCACCTTCGATCGCAAATTCAAGTGCAAAATAATCAGGGGCTCTCTAATTAGATTCTGCAACTGTATGTAAACAACCCCTAGATTTTTTTTTGGTCTAATGCTAAGCTTTAACGTCTTGATGAAAATCAAATTTCAATGGAAACCAATTCAAAAATGAGCGTTATTGAAGATAAAACAACTGCCCTCTTTCAATTAAAGGCTGATTTTTTCCCCATTACAGTAGTTAAACTCAGCGAAGCAAATATTTCGGTCATTACAGCTGAACTCGAAAATACTATTAGTAAAGCACCAAAATATTTATATAACGCTCCTGTCATCATCGATATTCGCGATATGGCAACAGAATCACAAAACCTACTACCACTAGGGAGTCTTTGCGAATTATTTCGCAGCAAACATGTCGTACCGGTAGGCATACGCGGCCTTGAAAAAAACCATCATCAAACGGCAATTGCTGCCGGACTTGCCGTCATGAAAAGCCGTGAGGTAAGCCTATCTGAAGGCCATCATACTTCTCCAGTTGCGAAGAAAAATGCAAAACCCACCAACATTGGTGCAAAGGTCATCACTCGCCCCATTCGCTCAGGAACTCAAATCTATGCAAAAGACACAGACCTCGTCATCTTATCTGCGATTAATCCTGGCGCTGAGTGCCTTGCCGATGGCAATATACATGTCTATGGTCCTTTACGCGGTCGTGCACTTGCGGGCGCCAACGGTAATAAAGACACACACATCTTCTGTGAATCACTTGACGCCGAACTTATCGCTATCGCTGGCCACTACCTGACTAAAGATCAGCTTAAAGTACCTAAATTCGATAAACCCCTCATCCACATCTTCTTAAAAGATGACAAACTACAAATTGAGGGTATATAAATGGCAAAAACCAACCGCATCATCAATAAAGGAGATCTATTGTGGCAAAAGTAATAGTCGTCACTTCCGGGAAAGGAGGCGTCGGTAAAACGACGACAAGCGCTTCAATTTCAACTGGCCTTGCGCTAGAAGGCTTTAAAACTGCAGTCATCGATTTCGATGTCGGTCTTCGAAACTTAGATTTAATTATGGGCGTCGAACGCCGTGTTGTTTACGATATTGCTAATGTCATCAATGGTGAGGCAACACTCAACCAAGCGCTAATCAAAGACAAAAAAATCCCGAATCTCTACATCCTTGCTGCATCACAAACGCGTGATAAAGACATATTAACACGCGAAGGTATTGGCAAGATTATGGATGAGTTGAGTGGCGAACATGAATTCGATTATATTGTCTGCGACTCACCTGCAGGTATCGAACGTGGCGCATTAATGGCAATGTACTATGCCGATGATGCTATTATCGTGACCAATCCTGAAGTTTCATCAGTGCGCGATTCAGATCGTATCTTAGGCATGTTATCAAGCAAAACAAAACGCTCTGAAAACAACGAAGATCCCGTGCAAGAACATCTTATCATCACGCGCTACTCAGAAAAACGTGTAGAGTCAGGCGAAATGCTTAGCATCGAGGACATTAAAGAGCTACTCGGTATTCCATTACTTGGTGTCGTTAACGAATCACTATCAGTATTAAATGCATCTAACTCAGGTATGCCAGTAGTGCTCGATATTGAGAGCGATGCAGGCCAAGAGTACCGTCATATTGTTAAGCGCTATCTTGGTAAAGCGGCACCATTCAAGGATGTGATTCGCAAGAAAAAACAAGGATTCTTAAAACGACTCTTTAAAAATGAGGAGGTAGCAGTATGAGATTTATGAATTATTTTCGGATGAAAGGTAAAGAAGACGACTCTTCTGCACGCAACGCTAAAGATCGCCTCCACATCATCATCGCACAACAACGTGCACAATCAAATAGCCCTGATTTCTTGCCACTACTGAGGCAAGATATCATGGCTGCGATTGCCAAACACACACACGTAAACCTAGATGAAGTATCCGTAGATTTATGTTGTAAAGATGATAGCTCAGTACTCGAACTCAACGTAACGCTACCAGAAACAACTGCTAAACAAATAAAAACAGCAGTTGCAGAAGAAGTTGAAACTTAGGAGGGTGCACCACTATGGTCTACCAGCAACTTCATGATAAAATTCCACCCAGTTACTTTGTTGGTGTGGTTAGCGCTGCATTACTGATTGATATCATCATTAATATCTTCTTTAGTTGGACATGCTATCGCACCCTGTCTACCGTCCCAAAAGATAAACAAACTATACCAGCATGGGTGTGTTGGTTAATGATCGCCCCAGTTGTGAGAGTGATTTTCTATTGGATTATACTGCCGTTTGCTATTCCCAACTCACTTAAAAAAGCCTTTTCTGAAAATACAGAACTGGTCAAAGCAACACGCTCATTATTTGGTATTGGGCTAGCATTTGTCATTCTCGCCACATTATCCTTCGTCCCACTGGTTGGTATTGTATTTATCGCCGCCATCGTCCTCTACATTATTTATTGGATTAAAGTAGCCGATATTAAAAAATATATACCATGAACGGCATATCTTACATTATAACAGTCTACAACAAAGCTGCGTTTATCCCCTACATGCTCAAAAGCCTTAAGAACCAACAAGGCGATTTTGATCGTGAATTTATTTTTATTGATGATGGCTCAACTGATCACTCACTCGAACTGATTCGCACACTAACTGCTGACTGGCCCCATACAAAAATCATTACCCAACAAAACCAAGGACCTAGCATTGCCACTAACAATGCGGTAGCTCAAGCACAATATCCCTACCTTAAGATGGTTGATGCAGATGATGTACTCTCACCCGATGCCTCAAACCAATTACTTTCCGTAGCTCAGCAATCAAATGCAGGCATAGTTTATGCACTACAGCCTGGCATAGAACGTATCGACTACAGCAAAGGCATACACTTTATGGCTAACCCACCACCCTCATTTAGGCTAATGCCTGACACACTTTACACTGTTCTCAAAGAAGGCACTGCAGGCAGCAGCCATGTTATGGTACGCACAGATGCCTTTAGAGATGTCGGCGGCTGCGATGAACGCGTTTTTGTCCAAGATTGGTCACTGCCGCTACGACTCGCAAAAAAATATGCCATCGCTTTATTTAATGCCGTAATCTGCCACGCGCCACATGATGCTCATGGACGCATTATGGATAATCATGTGCAAATGATTCACGATCTAAGTGCGACGCAATATTATTTTTTAAAAGACAACCCTAGTCTTGATGATCGCTATAAAAAACTCATCTTAAAACGTCTCACTGGACGTGCTTGGAAATGGGCAAAACGCCAAAACAATGCTTCCCTTTTATCGCCATACTTCTTAAATGCACTACGTGGTCGTTATGCTTTAACCCGAGACCCCATTACCCTGCTGAAAAAATCTTTAGAAGCTTTTTATGTGAATAACAATATTCGCTGCCCATAACAGTAGAACCCTATAAAAGAGAATTGAAATTCTCAATAATCAGCTAAAATACAGGATTAATACTACTACCACTACTATGCTGCTGAATGAATTCATTCACACTTTCTTGGCCCGCGTTAAAATAAGCTTTTAAGACATCCTCTAGTTCAATTTGATAATGTTGAATATTGTCGAAGACTGATGGTGTTGTCAGAAATTCAGCGAGTTTAACAACGAATTCATAGCCATGTTTTTCATATATCCCACGCACGGTATATTCATAACCTTCTTTATTGCCAATACCAATATCGTTTGGTTCAGCGCTTAAAAGCTTAGCTTCAATTAACTTTGTCACATTACTTTCTAGTAATAATTTTGCAAAACGAGTCACATAGTCAACTGGTGATACATGATCTTTACCGAATTCACTAGCCATCAACATATCTTGGATAGTATCCCGATAATCACTTTTACCAAGTAGACCTTTTTTATGAAAAGCAGTCCGCACGTTTTCATCTCTGCAAACTTTAAGATAATCAAAGGTAATGCTAGTCATTTCTGCAATAGCTTGAATACTGTATGTGCGACAAGGAGGAAGTTGCTTTAAGAGCACAAATTCACTATTTTCTAAATGGAAAAAGCTAATATCTGTTAATGGATAATCCATTGCCGATGCCGCTTCCAATCGCGCTTTAAGTTTTTCGCCTTCGCGAATGTCATCATCGATAAGTAGGGCATGAGTAATATTGATGCCTGCTTGTTGACAAATTGTTACATGATTTTGTATAGCTAAAAATTTACTGCCGCCAAAATCGAGATATTTAGGATTTTGTAAAGCATAAATTTTTATTTTTTTGAGGAGGTTCTGTTCTTTTGCATAAGGCTCTCTTTCAAGAATAAGCCGTAAATTACGTTGAATCCAATCAATATTGTCATGCTTTGTTACTATAAGAATCTCATCACCTTGCTGATCAATACTAACCATTTGCTGTGCTACAAGATCTGGATTATTTAAGTTACTTTCAACTTCTGAATTTGATATTGAATGCGAAAAAGCGGCATCATCAATTATTCTTTTTGTTTTAACTTTCCCAAAGAAACCTTGTGGACTACTTTTGTCGACAAATTGGCCTGTTTGCTCAAGACACCTATTCATGAATGTATGCTCTTTCGTAAGTGTTTTATCGAAATCAAAAGCGTACAGAATTGACATTTATAATCTCCAATCCAATTTATGTATCTTAGGGCATACTAAGATATTGCGGATCGATTGTCTAGACCGAAATAGAAATGTACTCCTGTGTCAGAATAGGTGTCACTTTAGTTTTTTTACATAAATTATTTTAATCTCACTCGATTTTTTAATAAAAAAGATTTAAGTTCACCTACAGTCAACGGTTTGCTATGTAAATACCCTTGTACATACTGACATGATAGATCGGAGAGAAACTTCTCTTGTTCTATGTTTTCGACACCTTCAGCTATGATATCAACTCCTAGAATACCACCCAACTTAATAATAGCATCTACAATAGCCGAATCACTCTTATTGTCTGGAATAAAGTCTACAAATGATTTATCTATTTTCAATACACTTAAAGGAAGTCTTTTTAGGTAACTTAATGAGGAATAGCCGGTGCCAAAATCATCAATTGCTAATTTTAATCCATATTTTTTAATTTTATTAAGTATTTTAATAAGATCATCAATGTTTTCCATTAACTTGGTTTCTGTAATTTCAAGAAATATATTATGATTAAAATTGTTATTTTTAAATGTATCAGTAATAAATTTTAAAAAGTTTTTATCTTTAAATTGCACAACAGAGCAATTGATGTTTAAAAAGAAATCTGATAACTTAAATTCATCTATAACCGTACCATAATCTACGAGTGCTTGTTTTATCACCCATTCGCCAATTTTGGTAATAACACCAGTTGATTCCGCAACTGTAATAAACTCTAAAGGCGATATTGCTCCAAGCGTAGAATTCTCCCAACGTAACAAAACTTCCACACCAGAAATTTTTTTTGTTTTTAAATTTATTATTGGGTGATATACCAAAAACAGTTCATTTTTCTCTATTGCATGCCTTAAATGATTTTCTATTAATATTCGTCTATTATTTGTAGAATCAAGTCTCTCAGTGAAAAATATATAATTACCCTTCTCTGATGCTTTTACATTGAATAAAGCAGCATCAGCATTCTTTAATAAAACATTTGAATTTGTATTATAGAATTTATTTACTGCGATACCAATACTTACAGAAAAATGTACTTCTCTACCTTTAATATAAATTGGATTTTTAAACAGAGCTATAATTTTACTGGCGATGCTTGCAGGCTCATATAGAGAAGTTATGTTTTCTTGTATAATCGCAATTTCATCACCGCCAATTCTAGCTATATAATCAAAGTCATGATAGTTTGTTATCTGTTCTGTGATTTTTTTTAGTAAAAAGTCACCAAAATCATGGCCCAATGAATCATTAATTTTATTAAAGTCATCAATATCAATAACTAAAAGTGCCAAATTTTGCTTATTGTCATTATGCTTTTTTAGTAATGATTTTATTTTTTTATTAAAATGATTTCGATTAGGTAATTGGGTTAATGTGTCAAAATTTGTTAAGTCATAAATGTGATTCAGCGCTTCCTTTTTTTCTAAAAAATAACTAAGCTGTTCCCCTAACAGGTTAAAAATCTTTAAAAACCTTTCTTTATCATTTTCAACTTCTCTTGAAAAAAACTCAACAACTGCAATTATTTCATTATTAACAATAACTGGAATTGCAATAGCACTTTTTAACTTCAAATCATCGCAAAGTTTTGAACGAATAAAGTTATTTTTTTTTGTTATGTCATCAATCCATATTATTTTTTCTTTAGACCAGGCTTCACCTGCAAGCCCACTAGTAATATTAAAATCAATATTTTCTGTAATAGATTTAAATTCATCAAATTCACCGCTATCACTAAGATACCATATTTTTGATGATATAAATTTCATTTTATTTTTATCAGGAAAAAAAACATGACCAACATCCCATCCAATAATTGGGCAGATTGTGCTAATATATTTGGACAATGCTTCTTCGAGGTTATCTGTCTGTAAAATTGAAATTATTATTTCATATAATAGTGACGCTTCGGTTAAATTAGATCTACTTTCTTTTTTTAGATTATATAATTTTTCTTTCAACTGATATACTTCGTCTGCCTTATAAAAAGAAAATATAAGCCTATTCAGATTGGATATTTCCACATAATCGAATATTATTGGTGAAACCAAATCTTGATGATTTATCGAATTTGAATTTTCTAATAGTAAAATTAATGGGGTTTTTATTTTTAATTTTTCTATTAATTTATTTAACTCAATATAATTTATATCGAATATTTTTTTTGACAACAAAATGATATCATACGACTCATTTTTTATTTTAGTCAAAAAATCGGTTATATTAAACACAGTATCAATATCATTTGATATTTCATGCTCGTTTAAAAATGCACGCACTTTTTCACAAATAATTTTATTACTTTCAACGTAAAGTAGTTTATATTTTCTCATTTTTGCATATTTCTCGTGCTAGAATTAAATGTATGTATATTTCCTTTCCCTTCTTTTTTAGAGGAATACATCGCTTCATCAGCATATTTAATCAGCTCATCAAGTTGGGTACTATGCTCTGGATAAATTGAAGCCCCTCCAGATATAGTAATATTTAAGGTTATTCCTTTAATCGCATATGTGGTATTTAAATTATCTTCATATTTTTTAATCAAAGTTAGAATGTCATTTTCTGATTTAATATTTGCAATTATTACTGAAAACTCATCTCCTCCTAAACGTGAGCAAACATCCTTTTCATTGGTGATTTCTCTTAATTTTTTGGAAAACTTTATAAGTAATTCATCGCCATAATCATGACCATAAATGTCATTGACTTCTTTAAATCTATTTAAATCAAAGTAAATAATGCAAAGTAACTGTTTGTTGTTTTTAGCATATTGAATTAAATCATCTAATTTATCAATAAAGTTTTTTCTATTTGGTAACCCAGTTAAACTATCGAATAATGCAAGCTTACTTAAAAGTTTTGTTTTCTTTTCAAATGCTCTCGCTAACAAGCCAACTTCATCATCTAACTGTGTCGGCAAATACAAATCTTTATCAGAGATTCGCTCTGATTCCTGAATTTTTTGTGCCATTTCTTTTAATGGCAACATCATTTTTTTTGTGTAAGCATATATGATCAATGAAGAAAGTATACAAACGCCGAATATCCAAAATAGCAAAGATGTTAACAAAGATGAATCTTTCACAGCCAAATTATCTCTAGGAACTATTATAGCAAGCGTAAATACCTTTTGATCTTTATTTTTATCGGCATAAATAGATTGAAAGATTGTAACTTTGTTTTTATTGCTTTTTAGATAAGGAATAATTTGGTTCGTTGACTTTATGGATGTGCTTCCAAATATTGGCGCTTCAATTTTCTCGTCACTGGTAATAAATTTTAAAGATTTATTTTCACGATTAAATATAAAAAAATCATTGTGCTGATCATATAGTATGACATCATCATGTAGCGCAGATCTTAAGAGAATATTTCTTAAATATCTCAAAATATTAACATTAATAGCCAGTATTCCAAAAATATCATCGTTTTTATGATTATAAATAGGCGTTAGTACACGCAGCGTGGGCACAAGAGGGTATGTTACTTTGTTTTTTTCGATATTGAAATTTATTTTTGAAAACAATATACTTCCCTGCGATAGCCTGATACTTTCCTTATAGTATTTACTTTTAGATTTATTTTGTAAAGATGTATCTGGCACCCTTCTGATACCTTGGTTGTTTTGATTTAATCTTAGAATTTCCATACCGCTATTTTTGACCCCAATATATCGAATTTGCGTATAATATCTATTTTCCTCTAATATTGACTTAAATATTACTGATAGTCTATCTTTCCATATATTAAGTGTTGACTGGTCAACTTTATCAACTCCATTATTTTCATCAGCCCTAATGATGCCTTGAATAGGTGGTGTTTTTAGCAAAATATTAATATCATTACTTATTTTAATTAAAGAGTTTTCGATATCATTAGAGATTAATTTTGCTTCATTTTTTATGTTATCAGTAGCTGCATCAGTAAAAAATAAACTTGTGGAAAAATACACAATTAATGCTACAAAAACGCTAGTTAATAGAATAATACTGGTTGAAAATCGAGTTAGCTTTAAAGTAAGTGAGGTAAATTTTCTCATTGTCTTCCATAACCTATCGAAATGAAGTAGGAACATTCCCACACAGGATAAAAGTCAACTATTGTTATTTACAACAGCTCATATGCCTATGATATTCTGTTTTACTGTAATGCTTCTGACATATGTGAAAAATCACCGAGCTGCGCAAGTATGGCATTCATATCAACCAATGCCCAATACTCCGCAACTTTATCATTTTTAAATTCAAACGTTGTCACTCCAGCAAAAGTCACTTCTTTGTGGGTTGGTGTGGTCTCAAAGAAACTGCCCATATGTGTACCATACGCCGTCCAACGTGCAACCACTTTATCGCCCTCAGCAATTAGATCCTGAATTTGAATTTCAAGATCCGGGAAACTCTCAAGCCACTTTTTAGCTGCTTGATGCATCGTTATACTACCCTGTTTGATGTTAAACGGGCTATGAATAATCGCATCTTCATGAAATACTTGATCGATCACATCAAGATTATGATCATGCCATAATTGGTCGCAGAAAAGCTTTACGAGATCTTTATTAGTAGGCATAACAGACTCCTTGTTATTGATCATTTATTATAGCAAGTAATGACGCCTCATCAAGCACTTCAACCCCAAGGCTTTCGGCTTTAGCAAGTTTACTGCCCGCAGCATCACCTGCAACCACATAATCTGTCTTTCTAGATACACTCCCGCTCACCTTAGCACCCAACGCTTGGAGTTTAGCTTTAGCTTCATCTCGAGTTAAGGTACTGAGCGTTCCCGTTAAAACGAAGGTTTTACCAGCTAATGCTAAATTTTGCTGTGTGGAGACTTTAATCGTTGGCCAAGATACGCCTTCCTGAATCAATTTTCCGATCAATTCATTATTATGTTTTTGTGCTAAAAAAGCATGAATATTTTCAGCCACGATTGGACCTACATCTGGCACAGTCTGCAGTGTCTCGATGTCCGCATTTATCAATGCCTCCAGACTTTGAAAATAATGTGCGAGTGTAACAGCGGTCGCCTCACCCACACCACGAATACCGAGCGCATATAAAAATCGTGGTAGCGTTGTTTTCTTACTGTCTTCTATCGCTTTTAATAGGTTATTTGCAGATTTTTCGCCCATACGCGGCAAGTTAGCAATTTGAAGCTGGTTAAGATTAAATAAATCAGTGACATCATTAATCACTTTTTTCTCAACCAAAAGCTCAACGAGTTTATCACCCAAACCGTCGATATCAAATGCTTTACGAGAAGCAAAATGCTTTATTGATTCACATAATTGTGCGTGACAATAAAGTCCTCCCATACAGCGTGCTACGGCTTCACCTTCTGGTTTAATCACATCACTCTGGCATACTGGACAGTGTGTTGGTATCGTAATTTTAAGGGTTTTTGGCGGTCGTTTTTCTGGTACATAACGCAAAACCTCAGGAATCACATCACCAGCACGACGTACTATCACTGTGTCACCAGCTCTAACATCTTTACGCGCCAACTCATCAAAATTATGTAAGGTTGCATTACTCACCGTCACCCCACCAACAAATATCGGCTCTAAACGCGCAACTGGTGTGACTGCACCCGTACGCCCAACTTGATACTCTATGGCTTTAAGCAAAGTCATTTTTTCTTGTGCTGGAAATTTATGCGCAATCGCCCAGCGTGGTGCGCGTGACACAAAACCCAACTGCTGCTGCTCTCTGAGTGAATTAACCTTATAAACCACGCCATCAATCTCAAATGGCAACTGATCACGTTTCATTGCTATATCAGCATAAAATTGATGACATTGTTTTGCACCTGTTTCCAATTTTATTAAATTGGTTACAGGTAACCCCCACTGCTTTAATTGTTGCAATATATCATAGTGCGTATCGGCAAGCTGATCACCTTCAACCACACCAACTGAATACGCATAAAATGCCAAATGACGCTTGGCTGTAATTCTCGAATCTAACTGGCGAATACTACCGGCAGCAGCATTACGTGGATTAGCAAAAGTTTTTTCATCATGTGCTAAAGCGTATGTGTTTAATTTTTCAAAGCTGCTTTTTGGCATATAAATTTCACCGCGCACCTCTAAAGTAATTGGATAACCTGTACCATGTAACTTTAACGGGATTGCTTTAATAGTTTTGATATTTTGGGTCACAACTTCACCCACTTTACCATCACCACGCGTCGCTGCCTGAATTAACAATCCATCCTGATATAATAGACTAATTGCGACACCATCGAGTTTTGGTTCACAGCTATAAACCACATCATGACTGGTACCTAAACGTTGGCGTACACGTTCATCAAACGCATCGAGCTCGGCTTCATCAAATACATTATCGAGTGATAACATTGGTATTTGATGAGTGACTTGAGTAAAGTGATCAAGTGGTTTATCACCCACACGTTGCGTTGGTGAATCAGGTGTAATCAGCTCAGGATATTGTTGTTCTAATTGTTTCAGCAATTGATATTGTTGATCATAATCCGCATCCGGAATGGATGGCTGATCGAGCACATAGTAGCGATAACTATGTTCGTTTAAAGTTTTTTGTAACTGCTTAATTTGCTTAGCGATATCAGCAGGCACAGACATTAGTCGAATAAATCCATCGTCTTGCGATTCTTCATATAGCGTTGTAGGCGCCCATGGATATCGATGACTTCTTCTTTAGTAAGTTTTTGCTGCTTAGCGTTTAAAACAATACCGCCAAGATCACTAATCATTTGATCCGCTGTTTGTAGCATCAGCTCAAACGCTTTAACCGGATCATTAACACTACGTGGTTTTAAAAACATCACCAAACCCTTGGTAGTAAAGCCGCCAATAGTCGACAGATCAAATGTACCTTCTTTAGTGCATGCCGCCAAACTAAATAAAATAGGGCCTATTCCTGTTTTCTTTTCATGACGATGAAATAAACTTTGCGCACCAAAACGCATGCCACAAGATAATAGTGCTTGAAGTAATTCGTAACCATTGTAAGGGTGGGATTCTTTGGCATAAAGGTGAATTGAGATAATATTAGGGATATCAATGTGCGATTCTAGCTGTGCTGTTGGCGATTCTATTTGTTGTGCTTGGTCAGTAGATTCTATTGGCACAATTTCTTCTGCAACGTATGGCTCAACATGCTTTTGCAGCTTTTCTTTTTTAACTTTTCTTTGCTTTTTAGGACGATTTTGTTTTGGCTTTTTGGGCGATTTTGCAGCTGCATCTCGCTTAGGCTGAATAAGTTTAAATACGCTTGCCGAACACAGCAGCACGATAATAATTCCCAATGTAATAATAAATGTCATGACTATTCCCTAAAACTAGGCTTCAGCAAGTGAAACCGCCTCCTCAATATCTACCGATACAAGACGCGATACGCCTGGCTCCTGCATGGTAATCCCCAGTAATCGATCACAATGTTCAATAGTCACTTTATTGTGACTAATCACGATAAATTGAATTTGACTGGCCATCTCTGAAATCAATCGACAATAACGGCCGACGTTTAAGTCATCCAGTGGTGCATCGACCTCATCGAGAATACAGAATGGTGCTGGATTTAAGTGAAATAAGCCAAAAACCAAAGCAATCGCTGTCAATGCTTTCTCACCACCTGAGAGCATATGAATCGTTGCATTCCGTTTACCTGGGGGCTGTGCTTTCACAATCACACCTGCTGTTAAGAAATCTTCACTATCCATTTCAAGCGATGCTTGTCCGCCACCAAACACTTTCGGAAATAAACTGCTAAAGCCTTCATTAACTTTATCAAACGTGCCTTTAAATTTGCTACGCGTTTCTTTGTCAATTTTACGAATTGCACTATCAAGTACGTTCAAGGCTTCTTCAAGATCCGCATGTTGCTTATCAATATATTCTTTACGCTCAACTAAAGTATCATGCTCTTCGATCGCAGCTAAGTTAATCGGGCCTAAACGGGTAATACGAGAAGCTAATTTTTCAGAGCGCTCATCCCATTCTTGTAATTGTGCATTCTCAGGTAACTGCTCAAGCAATACTTCCAAACCGAGCTCTGCTTCATGTAACTGCTCACAAATCGTTGTTTGACGCACTTTAACCGCTTGATGATCCATTTGTAATTGTTGTTCAACAGATTGCATTTGGTTGAGCTGTTGCTGACATTCAGCTTTGGTTCTTTCAAGTGTTTGCGTTTGACGATTATACCCTTCCAACACTTCAGCTGCTTGTTGTAAGGCTTGTTCACATCGAGATTGCTCATTTAACTGTGTTTGTAACTGTTCGCGTAGCATCTCTAATGGATTGTCAGCTTCATTCAAGTTTTCTTGCAGTGCATCACGTCGCTCAGTTAGCTGCACTAACTGACGTTGATCGCGCGATAAGGTTTGTTGCAAGATAGCTAATTGATTCTCATTCGATGATAAGCGAATATCATATTCATCAGCTGCCTGCTTAGCTGCTTGTGCGAGTTCACGCTTTTCATTTACGCATGTAATATGCTGCTGCTTTTCAACAGTTAACACTTGTTGTTGTGATTCAAATTGCTGTACTTGAGATGAGTGCTGTTGCACTATGGTTTCAGCTTCACTCAGCTGTTGTGACAAGCTTGACTCACGCTGATAGCATTCGTTCAGCTCTTCTCGGATTGCCTGCGCACGTTGTACTAATGATTCATGGCGCGCTTGCTTTTCAGCCAACTGCGATTGCACTTGGCTAATTTGCTGCTGTTGTGCTTGAATTTGTTTATGCAGCTGTTCGCGGCGCTCTTCTAGGACAGTTAAATCATGCTGTGTTTGTTCATGGTCTGATTCAAGGCCAAGCAATTCATTTTTAAGCTGCAATACTGCTTCTATCAGCTCTTTTAACTCTTGATCCCGTAACAGTACGCTATTATCGTTGTTAATCGTTTTCGCTACACGTAGCCAATGTTTACCAAGCCACACACCATCACGTGTCACCACCGATTGATGCACTTGTAAGTGGTGACGCAGTTGTTTCGCTTCGTTAAGGTCATCGGCAACAAAAACATTACCTAACCATTCGGCAACTGGCCACTCTGATTTTACTAATGACGATAAAGGCGTTAAATCGTGATAACTCTGTTCAGATTGCTGTGCCTTTTCAACTAATACCAGTTCACCTGACTCAAGTGGCGCAAAACCTTCAATAAACGCATCCAAATTATCGATGCATACCGCATCAAACAGGCCTTTTAATATGGTTTCAACGGCAACTTCCCAACCTTGTGTTACCTGAAGATCTTTACCCAAACGCGGATAATCACTTAAGCCTTGCACTTGTAACCATTGTTGGACTGCCTCGTCATTACTCGCGTAGGCCGCTTCTTGTAATGCTTCAAGTGACGCTTTACGACCTTCTTTAGTTTGCACTTGGGCATGCTTATCACGAATCAATTTTTGCAGTGCTTCACTGTGACGTTTTTTATCGTGTAATTTTTCCAGCACATCATCAAGCACCAATTGAGACTGTTGCTTCGCTTGTTGATATTCGCTCAGTTGATCGGATAGCGGTTCAATCTCAGATTGTAATGTTTGTTGTTGTTCTTCATTACGACTATCTTTCAAACGAGCAATACGCTCTTTTAACTGTTGTTGCTGTTGTTGGTAATGTGTCACTTTAGTATGATTGACTTCAAGCAATTTACGACTTTCAGCAAAACTATTTTGATGCAGTTCCCACCGCTCATTCCATAGTTGCATTTCACGTTCAGCTGCATGTAACACTTCTTTCGCTTGACGATACGTATCAAGTAAATTATTCGCACGTGGGCGTAACGATTCAATTTCGTTGGTGATTTCTTCGATCTGAGTTTCGTAATCATTTGCACTTTCTGACAGTTCTTCCCAACGGCTACTAGTTGTCTCTAAATCTGATTGCCAACGTTGTAATTGATCTTGCGTATATTTAATTTTTTGCTCAAGCTCGGTAATCTGTGAGCCCATCGAATAAAAGGCTTTTTGTGCTTGATTATACTGATCAGTTGCATCAGTGTGTTCAAGCCTATTTTTTTCGATCTCAGTTTCAGCGTTACGTAATTGTGCATTGATACGTTCACGTTCAGTGTGATGTGTCGTGATTTTTTCTTGAAAGCGTTCAAGTTCTTTTTGCAATTTTTGCCAATGTAATGCTTTAATTTCCGCATTAACCTGACGCTCTTCTTCACGCAATACTTTATAGCGCTCAGCAGCCGTTGCTTGACGCTTTAAGTGACGCAATTGTTTTTCTAATTCTTCACGAATATCCATTAAGCGGCTTAGGTTTTCATGTGTGCGCTTAATACGATTTTCTGTATCGCGACGACGTTGTTTGTATTTGGCGATACCAGCTGCTTCTTCTATATGATTACGCAGATCTTCAGGCTTGGCCTCAATCAAACGCGAAATCATACCCTGCTCGATAATCGCATAACTACGCGAACCCAAACCAGTACCATAAAAAATATCAACAATATCTTGACGACGACAGGCTGTGCCATTTAAATAATAATTCGATTGGCCTTCACGAAACACTTCACGCTTAACTGCAATTTCAGAGAAGCCGGCATATTCACCTACGATGGTGCCATCAGAGTTATCGAACAGTAACTCAACAGATGCCCGCCCAACCGGTTTACGTCCACTAGTACCATTGAAGATAACATCAGCCATCGATTGGCCACGCAGTTGCTTGGCAGAACGCTCACCAATTACCCAGCGCACCGCATCGATAATATTTGACTTACCACAGCCATTTGGCCCAACCACACCGTTCATACCTGTTTGAATATGAATCGTAGTAGGATCAACAAATGATTTAAAACCAACCAGTTTGACGCTTTTTAGTTGCATAGATTTTTCTCGACTTCCTTATCGTTGCATCCGTAACCATGGAAGATAAAACAGTATGTAAAACAGATACTAGTCTACCTAATTTAATGCATTTTTGGTAGCCTTAAGCATATGTGTTCGATTTGTACGTTACTTTTCCAATTTGCATCAACCCTAACCAAAACAAGCAGACTGTTATTAAATTTACCAAATAGTAATATCATATATATAAATCAGTAAGTTACATACTTATTCCCTAATTTATCCACAGCTTCATTCACATTTTTTGGGGAAAACTCTTAACTGACAAAGAGTTAGTCTCTAGCGCTTAATACAACAATTACTTCGGCGGCATAATAGGCAGTGCATACCTATTAGCCCCCATAAACTTATCTAAAAGTAAGTCACGTACTGCTTGTAACTCATCAGGAATATTTGCCCCCCCCTGAAGCCAGCTGGTCGACCTCATGACAATGAAGCAGATCCAGATCATAGTGGGCTACTAACTTTAAAAGCTTATGATATTCTTTTGTATTAACAACCTTAGAGGCACGATGCACTAAAACCGGTTACCTTATTAGGGGTTTTTTTCTCGGATAACAACCCGTAACAACGTGCTTTGCACGTTAAAAATCATAATTCAAAATTCATACACTACAATGAAATGTTTGCCGAAAAAGCCGGTCTCGATTCGCCCACTCAGGTAACTGGTAAAAGCGATTTTGATTTAATTTGGAAAGAAGATGCCGCCTCATATATTAGAAGCGATCGAGTTCTCTTGTCCGGCAAACCGTTCTTAAATCAAATTGAACAGCAACAGCAACGGAATATCCTCATTAGCAAATCACTTTACCAAAATAGAATTAGCTTATCATTTATCCTGATTGATAATTTTATCGCTACACACAAACACAATCTAAATCAACAAATTTTTCATATAAATAATCGAGTCGTAAAACTGACTAAAAAACAATGCAACATCTATAAACTGATTATTAAAGGATACAATGCCAAACAAATTTCCATAAAAACAAATATCAGTCCACGTACAGTTGAAGTGCATATCAAAAATCTTAAAGAAAAATTTCAAGTCAGCCACAAAAATAGCTTAATCATTCTTGTTTGGCAGCATAATTTTTTACAGCTCTTAGGGCCTGCTGACAATTGCCCTTTCCGCCTGCAAATATCAACAACCCCTCTAGCATAAACCCTTTAAATGAAATGAGATGTGAATTTTTTACGTATATTCTACGTATTGCAGACTAAATTTTTTCATGTTATAAGTTCGCTAGTACTACTCATTGCAATAAGAAAAGGAACTTCATATGCGCCTATCACAAATACTACACCAATCCTCACATTTAGGTAGATTATATCAAGCAAACCCTATCATAGGTGCGATTTCAGCACTGCCGTATTTGTTTACTCCAAATGCCACTTTACTGGCAGCATAAACTTACAGCCCCTTACAACGGCTTTCGCGTTATGTGCTTGCTGAAAGTCTTTTAAACGATAAAACGCCTAAATTGACGGATCAGCATCATTTACTCCTAGCGGAGCTTGAAGATATAGACGATGCAAATCAAGATTTTTTCGCATCTTTCAAAAGGCGTGTCACGCCTGAGATTTTATATACAACAGCTGGCATGCCAAATTTCAACTTTATAAGCAACGACGAGCATCGCGAAGACTTATATCGAGAAAATATTTTAAATGTAACTAGTAGCCTTGCTGATGTTTCAACCCATCATTTTCCACACCTTTTTAACCATTTTCGTAACCAGCTACAACAAGAACACCATATCAGAGCGCACTTTAATCTAACGCACTCAGAATACACAACGCCAGAAACTATAACCCTCAATGATGGTGAACGTGCATTAATACAAGTAAGCACTAAACATAAACCAGAAAATGATAAGCGTTCTATTAACCTCGATGAAGCCGTAGCAGAGCTAAATCGAGTTTTTCCAGATAAATCTTATAAAAAATCGGAAAACAATTGGCTCTCTAAACACATAAAAGTTTCATCAGAACCATCAACTCGCTACTACTGGCAGGACGAGATAGATAAACTTTATATGTTACATTTAGTTAGAGCTTTTGCTTCAAATCAGTTTTTTGAGAACCCAATTCAACTTATTTTTACACTAATGCTAAAAGATACTGGAATATTTAATCAGCTACCTCTAACAAACAACTCAGTTTTGAATTGGAATTCTGACATGCTTAAGCACCTTAGTGATACGCAATCACCATTTATTCAAACACTGCATAATAGAAACTATACTTACGAAAATAACCAAATCTCTGTAGAATTCCAATCTTCAACGACCGAACATGACAATAGAATGTTTCAAATATGTGATTATGAAGATCGTATACCAACTAGACTTACAAATCTGGATAGCAGCAATGGCGACCACGATCATAAACACATTGTATTTAGCCAAAAACCAACTCAAGCTGATAAAAATAAAAATATACTTACTGCAGACATTACCGGGCATAACGGTTTAGATGAAGCTATCGCTCGCTATCCAAAAAACTTGAATAGCGCACTAAAAATAAATTCTATTGCAGAAGACCCCATTGGTATTATAACAACAAAAACACCTTCGATATGGTCTCAACTCCGTTATGATACACAACAAGAAGAGCCAAAAGAACATCATCAAATCAAGTGCATCTAAAATATTTTGCTCTCATTCGTATTCAAGTTATTTTAGTTCACTAACTACACAAACCTCACCTACCTGGCCTGCTAACGCACTCACATTGCTAGCAAGTTCATAAGTGTTTTTAAAATTCCGAATATAATGGCAAAATGACCTGCTATACTACAATTATTTACTCGCCTAGAAAAAGTAGTACCTGACAATAACATTCCCTACCAAAATATTTTCGTAAGCCCAACAAGGGAAATGACACTTGATGAACAATGGCAAAAATCTCTCACAGGTGAAACTTAATATCCAGGATTATTTTTATTTGAATACCCTGTATTAGGTTCTGATATTGATCTTATGCGATTTCTATTCACCAAAATTAATAAACTCACTTTTGAATATATAGGTATCAGACAAGCATATTATATTTGTTTAATGATGCGACTACGTTTGCAAAGTTTATGCAACCAACTCACTTGTTAACTTTTCTTGAAGTATTATTTAAATCAATACAAGCACGTAAATTAGATTTTGGTAAATTATACCATTTATGTCTCTATTATCGTATGGCGCGTCTTAGCCTGCTATATCAGGATAGCATGCCGAAACTACAAAAATACTTATCTGACTTTGTTGATCCCTTTACCCAAGATCATTGTTGTGACACAACCATCCCTTTTGATACTGGCATTAGACTAGCAAACATCAACTATTTTGAACAATGCCTAAAGCGAGATGGAAATAATGGATCTAATTATATGCTATTACTAGGGCTCGAAATTGGAAATGAAATAACCCCCTGTATTAGTGTATTATATAAATCAGTCATAGCGTCTGGTGATAGCAAGAAAATAATGAAACTTATGGAATTGATCAATAACATTATTATCTATTGTTTTTAATTCATGAATAACCCTTCGGCTGATACAAAATTCCCATCACCTTTTCTTTCCAGTATTGAATTTGCCAATAGCAAATCTAATGACGATACTGAAAACTATGATCAATTTAAATTAGACTACTTGGCCTGTTGTATTCGCATTATCAACAAATACTATCTGCTCGCTCGTAAGCAGCCATCGAGACACAATGTACTTAGTGCACCAGATATTCAAAGCATCATACTCGAAAAAATTCGCTTGATCCGTAATGAAAACAGAGACCAAAGGTTTGTCTCTGAGTCAGACATTAAAGCATTGATTCAAGATATTCGGGATATTTTTGTTGCGAAGAGTGACACCGTAGTAGCGCTAGAAAAACACCCTGCGGCGTGTCAACGAAAGCCCTAGACTTTGTGATTTGAGATTGACTCAAAATGGACATGTCTAGTTTAGAACACAGACCCTTCAAAACACGGTATCATGAATCGATTTAATTGGTTATTATATGCGACATGGATATAGATACACTTATTAGCAAACTCAAACGCCATGGACTACAAGAGCGTCACTCGCAACGTGACATGATTGCTGCTGTTTATGATTCAATCAAATCAAAGAAGATACTCTGTGTTGAGGCGCCGACTGGAACGGGCAAAACATTGAGCTATGGCTTAGCCAGTTTACAAGCACTTGAGCCTAAACAGCACATTATCATCAGTACTGCGACAATTGCGCTACAAGAACAATTAATCAGTAAGGACTTGCCGTTACTGGCCAAACTGACCGATAAAGAATGTAAGTACGCACTTGCCAAAGGTCGACGCCGTTATGTGTGTCATGCACGCTTGTACGATCAAGAGACGCAACAAGATTTTCTAGATAGTCACCAACATATCCAAGAATTACAGTTATTACTCGAACAAAAAAAATGGCGTGGCGATCGTGATGCGCTTAAATCTTATATTCCTGAAAGCACCTGGCAGCAAGTCAGCACCGATGCCGCTGGCTGCAGTGGACGTAACTGTAGTGCCTATGATGACTGCGCTTTTTATAAAGCACGACGTAAAATGCACCAGGCAGATATTATCGTTGCCAATCATAGTTTACTCTTAAGCGACCTTGAACTTGGCGGTGGTGCGGTATTACCTGAAATGGAAAGCTGCCTTTATATTATCGACGAATGCCATCATCTACCACAAAAGGCATTAAGCCATTTCTCTAAAATGAGCAGTATTATGGGCAGCGTTGAATGGATTAATCAACTGACTAAAGCGTTAACTAAAGCATCTGTAGCAGAGTATATCGATACTAACTTGCCCGAAACAATTAAGCCACTGACCCATCATTTGGTAACACAACTAAAGCAAATCAATGATTACCTCGAAGATCATTTCACACTGTTTAATGAAGGTGAATGGATCCCCAATCAAAATACCTTTTTAAAATTTCTACCACTAGCAACCGAAGCAAAAGACAGTGCACGCCAGGTCTACAGCCATTGTGCCGCAATTCAAACCAAACTTGATGCATTAGTTACTCACAATGAAAAAATAAAAAAAGAACCCGATGAATTACTCAATCGTATCTTTACTAACTTTAATTTTATTTTAAATCGCGCTAAAAACTTATACGACACTTGGTCATTATTCTGCCAAGAACGTCAAGAAAAAGAAGCACCTATTGCTAAATGGTTTAGCTATAACAACAAATCTAAAAACTATCACTGCCACGCAGCACCGATTAATGTCAGCAAAGAATTAAAAGCCTACTTCTGGGATAAAATTCAAAATGGTGCAATACTTTGTTCTGCCACAATTCGGGCGCTTGGCAAGTTTAGTGACTTTCATCGCCGCAGCGGTTTAACCAATGATGATCGCTGCAGTGATTTAGCAATCGAACCGTTTTTTGATTATACAAAATCAGTATTATTTATCCCCAAAATGCAAGCAGCACCTATTGCTCAAGAGCAAGAACAACATCATCAAGAAGTACTTGATCTACTACCCAAACTCATTCTTACTAAAAATGGCACACTGGTTTTATTTAATAGTATTCGCGCGATGGAACGCATTTATGCTGACCTACCCGATAACTTGGTTCAGGATATTCTAATGCAAAATCAATACAGTAAACGACGTATTATTGAATTGCATAAAGATCATATTCGCACTGGTCGCCGTTCTATTCTATTTGGACTGGCGTCGTTTGGTGAAGGGCTCGATCTCCCAGCTGACTTTTGTCAGCATGTGATTATTCATAAATTACCATTTAGCGTACCAACGACCCCAATAGAACTGACACGCAATAACTGGCTTAAAGACAATAATAAGAATGCATTTATGCTCTCAGCACTACCAGAGACATCACTTAAGCTAACACAGTACATTGGCAGGCTAATTCGTCAGGAAACTGATAATGGTATTGTCACTATTCTCGATAAAAGGCTTTATAGTAAAGGCTATGGTAAAAACTTACTCCAAGGCTTGCCACCATTTAAAATGCTTATTAATGCCGATATTGATGCGTTGTATCAAGCGATGCCAGAATTTTTTGAATCAAAAAGCACTATTGTTTAGACCTTCTGCTGATAGTTATAGTATTTATTACGGGTTTAAACTCAAGTCTTTCACGACTATACTTGTAAAAATAATAATTCAAACAAGAGTTCATTATGCGACAAAAAATAACGCAAACTTGGCTAGAAGTTTCAAACAAAGCTAATTTTTTTCACGTATTGATGGGCGGCATTTGCTTTCTTGAAACTACAAGTCGTACTGAACAAATTGCTGGTAAAATCTCAGATAATCTTACCATTAAAGTTGAAACTAAAAATACTGATCCCAATGGATTTACCGTTGCTGTAGTTCTTGCCACATTAATTGCACCTTCAGCTATTGCAGGCATAGCAGCAATTGCAGTAGCGACCCAAAGACCTAAAATAGTCGCGGGAATCTGCGCTGCAATTTTTGCTGTGCACTGTTATGAAGATCTAAAAATAACTCAAAAATGTAAAACCCTATCATCTAATGCAATTGTTAATAAAATCTCTAAGGCGAAATAAAAAAAGGAAAATTTACAATAGCATCAATACTATTAAATACAATAAGGAAGCCAAATCATGCGCATAAACTTTCAGGCAAGTGAAATAACTGAAGTTATAGCAAGCTCTATCTGGATCGCAGGGGTATCTGTCACATCTTTTTTATTTAGCTACAATATTTTTCGTGGCCACTATGGTGAAATCGTTAATGAAGTTTATGATGCGATTCCCCTCAACGAAATTGGCCGACAACTTTGCACTCAACAATTTAAGTCAGGTAATGCAAAAGCCATAAAAGCTTGTCAAGATGTAACACAAAGACAATATATATCTTTATATGATGGACCATTCTTAGGAGTAAATGACAAAGCATTCTCACCTGCACACGAACTAATAAAAACCGACGCACTTGCTTCCTATGCTTGCACCTCATTAATTGTCATCGCTACAACACATCTTTTCATCTGTAACCTTAAGAAAGAATGGTATAGTGACAAAGTAAGACTCTTTCTTACAATGATTATTACAATAACTGGCTTACTCACTCTCAACACCTTACTTCCATCCATTGCGGTAAATCAAACAAACTGGTGCTCCAACTACGCTTATACTGATGCTTGTATTACCCGATGTAACCAAGCACTAGATATTCATAGAAATCATGAGCTCGGTGAATATGGATACTTGTTTGCGCTTCATGAGCCAATTTCAAGTGGATTTATTTCAACACTGTTTATTCTAATCACCCATTTACCATTTTATCTAAATCGAACTCATTTTTTTGATACGGCGATAGATACAATAACTGAATTATTTTCAAATATTGGCACACTATTCTTGTCATGCATGATACATATCAGACAGGGATGCAACCATCTACGCCATTCCCCAAATATCTCAAGCACACTTTTCGGAAATAATACGTCTGAACTAAGTGTTATATGCCCTATCACGAGAGAGCAAATGCGAGATCCTGTTATCATAGTAGAAACAAGCAATACTTATGAACGCGAAGCGATTGAACAATGGCTAGAAACACATAACACAGACCCTCTATCAGGTGTCGAATTAGCTGATAAAAAAATCATTCCTAATCGTGCATTAAAAGACGCGATAGAATCCTTGTCAATGCTCAACAAAGTGGTTACGACAACAGTTTAAAAAAATGGTGCCTGGCACCTAAAGGTTGATAGTTTTTACCTAGTTGGAAGTAGAAACTATCAACTTTTAGGTGCCAGGCACCAAATGAAGTTAAAAGAGTTTAGCAGCTGATTTCGGCGGTATATCATCATTCTCTCTACCCTTTCCTGAAGGCCCCAGCTCACGTATATATATAATCTGATCCAACTGCTGCCCCAGCCAACGCGAGTAATCTCGTAGCGTTCTATCATCAGGATCTGTTTCAAGCATATCACGCACTAAATCATATGCCGTTTGACAATAAGGCCGACGTAATGTTTGATAATAGTATTGACGTCTTGTCTCGGATAGAGATTCATCCCAACGTGAAAAATTTGAATATGATTCTTTGTATAATAGATATGCGCCATGATCACGTAAAATTTTTATAAGTGCTTTTTGGCGCATTATTGTTGCTAAGTATAAAGGTGTGATACTATCTTCAGTACTATTTACATCTGCATCATGCTCCTCAATAGCGCGCAGTAGCTCACCTGGATTATTATGCTGTATGGCATTAAAAGCACCGTGTATCTTTATACACCTTTCTAGTTGCGCTTGGATAAAATCCTCATCTTGTCTCATAGGTTTTTCCTCCTAAAAAGCATAGCCTATAATAAAAAAGATGGCACCAACAATACGTATATATTACTTACTTAAATTTCAAGTTTTATAATTATATTTTATCAAATAAACGTACCATAGCTAAAAGCATGCATAAAAAAACACCATTGCATCCTTGCAACCCTCTAGAGGAACATTTATGGTGTAAGCATGCGCCTAGCATACCTAACCACAAGGAGCATCATATGAAAATAAAAGCGATTATTCTAGGCTTAGTCACAGCTACTATCTATAGCCATGTGTTTGCGACACCCAGCTTAACCTCAGCACCCGCACTTATGCTCGGCGCGATTCCGAATATGAGTGGCCAAGATTATTGTATCAGCACCTACCCCAGTGAAGCCACTTGCACGCTTGTGTATAACACTTCAAACTCAGATTTGATTTTAAAATTTGATATGTTTCCTGATAAAATCAAAGATAAATCACATAATGTACGCGGTCTTGTCAGCGATACTGGAGACTACCAAACGCTTAACATTAAAGTTTATAGCAATAAAAATAATCTAATCTACAGCGGGATTGCTAAAAATAAAGTAGGCTTAAAGTGTGACGCGGCTGCGTGTGTTGATTGGCTTTAAACTGTGTATTTCTGCCAGAGTGGCATCATTCTATTGAGGTAATCCATAAATTTCCACAATCCAACTCGAGGCATGCTATGTCCAAGTGGCGTGGTAAAGAATTCTGGGAAGGCAATACCAAACCCAAATAAACCAGCTGCAATTACACCATTACGACGATCATAGGTAATCGCCGGCATGCCCTGTACTTCGATGTGATGGCGACGCTCAAAACCAACGGCATAAATCACCTTATTACAGTCTGGTAGGTAGCATGCAACCTGCTCATCACTTGCATAATAACGATGAAGCCCAGGCAGTGTATCAGTATTTAAATATTGATGCGCCCAATCAGCTGTAGTGCCTTTGAGCCCAGAGTCATCATACATAATCCAATCATCTAGATAGACCGCATAACGCAATGGGCTGTGATAAAAGTTCGTGATTTTGGTCACACCAGCATGCACTAAATTACGCATTGCTAATACTGCCGAATGCGATGACCCAAAAACAGCGACATGATCACCAGCATCACATGTGCTTGCAAGCTTGACTGGATTCATTGCTATATCAAAGTGAATCACTTCGATATTATCATACTCAAGAGATTTTGGTTCAGAGCCAACTGCGCAGATCACTTGTTTAGCACGCAGCTCGTTATCATCATCAAGTTTAATCTGCCATGCATGATTATGCATATACAGAGATTTAACATGTCCAATTTGATGATCGACTTGCTGTTGCAGTCTTTGTGTGACCCACATAAGCGGCTCAGCCATATAACGCAATTCACAGGTATCGTTAATTTCTAGATTCGTAATTTCAAAGTCATGTTGCACTTCAATAAAATGAAATGATTTACAAGCATGCAAAAACTGCAAAAATAAACTGACTTGAGTATTAGATGGCACATAGCACCATTTCTCACCAAAGTCTCCTACTTTAAATGCAGGATCAATCCAGAGGAGTTTTTTAGGGTCGACACGATGATCTAACAACTTACCGACAGCAGCAATGCCAGCAGGACCTGCACCGATTACCGCCCAATCATATTCAGACTGTGACATTTAAGATACCAAATTGCGTGTTTTAATTTCCGCTTTAATCGCACGTACTGGCTTAATCCAAGGTTGCATATGCTTAAGCTCTTTAGGCAACGTTTTAATCGCTGCATTCGCTTCGGATACAGTATCATATTTGCCGTAGACTAACATATACCAAGGGCTGTTATGGAAGCTTGCGAGATAATAATGTGTTTGATCTTCTAGATGATGACGCTTCACAAAATTGCGAATGACACTTAAATGATGATTACCCATCAACTGCAACACATAACCTTTGGTTGGATAATTCATTAAATCATCTTCCATCTCTGCCATCGCTGTACTTCTAGGTGTTGTTTTAACGGTGGGTGCTTTTGCAGGTGTTTTAACAGCTGCCAATGTCGATTTAATGATTGCCGGTTTCTGCTTAGCAATCACCGACTTTTTGGCCACCACTGCAATCATTGGCTTGGGTTGTGGTGTCTGCTTAATAATTGGTGCTGGTTTATGCTTAGCAATTATGCGTCTATGGGTGGTACGCACACGAGGCTTTTTGATTTTTGTAGAAACACTTCTAACTTCAGCGATGGTGCTTTTAATCAGACTATCATTGTGCTTTATAGATGCTTGATCTTCGTTCAGCATTGCCATCGCTTTCTTAGCAAGTGGCTGACCTTGAGCGGCAGCACGAGAAATCCACAGACGAGCATTATCTTCATCACGGATAGTGCTGACACCATAATAATACATGTAGCCCAGCGCATATTGGGCATCAGGATCTCCCTGAGTGGCCAACTGCTGAACCCGATCCACCGAACAGTTATATTTGACTAAATAAGGATCACTACTACAAGCCGCTACCATCTTTGTCTGAGATGCACTTTTAGGACTTTTCGAGCAAGCATATAAGGTAAAAATAGACGCAAAGATAGCGATACAAGAAATGGTACGCATGATGATTATCCTCTTAAGCTGAACCTAGGCAGTATTATACGCAAGATATATGCAAAAAGAAATCAGATGGATCTTCCTTCTGACTATCGACGCTAACCTAAAACCGCCATACCCTAAAAAGACAAAACCCAGCTGGGGGATCACCAACTGGGCTTTGCACTTAGCACTAGGGGGATAGTAATGTCGAAAAAAAGTAAAGCTACTCCTGGTTGTTTGTATTCTGTTAGTACGCCATAAAGTATGGGTAGTGTAACTTTTGGTGGCTTAGTATGTATTGTTGTCCTAATTTAGATCCACTAAATACAGCCAATAAACTGGTACAGAGCAAACCGACAAAAGCTATAATAACAATGCTCGCAAGCGTCTTTTTCATTTTTAATGATCCTCCTTGATCATAATATCCGTTAATCTGGGTCTCCTTAGCTCCTCTCAGAAATCAGCAGTCCGTTGCTTCTTAGTGAGTCTCATTGCCCGAGAGACATGTTCTAATTTACCACAGACCAAAATTCTGACAACCGGGTCTGTTCAAAAAATATTGAACAGGTAATGATCATTGGTGGAAAGAAATAGACCTCTCATCAATCTTTCATCAGCTTAGAAAAAGACCACCTCCAAGCTTGCCTCAAATTAAGTTATTTGTACTAATTTTGACTTATAGTCGGTTGAGAGATAGCTTACATTTGCTCAGGCTAAAATGGAAGCCACATAGGCCTCGCTCATAATTGATCTTTATGTGAGCAATGTGACTACATGATAAATAATTTTTAATTAATACAATTAGTTATACGATTTACATATAACTTACATGAACTAAATATAACTTATGAAAAGATCCGTAACACATCGTTAACGGTCGCTTGCACCATCACCCACAACAATATAACGATACCTAATTTTAAACCGATCATTTGGTAGCGTTGTGGTACTGGGCGACGCACAATCACTTCGATCAGTTGAAAGAATACATGCCCACCATCTAGCAATGGAATCGGTAATAAATTAATAAAACCAAGTGCAACACTGATAAAACCAATAAAACTCACATAAACCACAAATCCTGCTTGCGAGGCCATGCCTGCGGTACGAAATACTGATATTGGCCCACCGAGTGTATTCATCGACACACTACCAGTAAACATCTTCACTAGAATTTGACCATTTAGCATAAACATACGTGCAGTGCGATCAGCACTTTGCACAATCGACTCAAAAAAACCATACTGCACAGTTTCTAACATCGATTTTGGAATCGGAGGAACCGCTACTTCAACACCCAGATGACCAACGATTTGATTATGACGCTCGCTCGAACCTAACGTTACTTTAAATTGTTGTTGTAGGCCGTTACGCTTCACCATCATCACAATAGTTTGATTAGGTTTATGCTCAACCGCTTTCAATACTTGCATCCACTGCGTAACTGGTTTGCCATCAATTGCCGTCACACGATCGTCCTTTTTTAAGCCGGCAAATGCTGCCGGTGAATGTGGCGATACCCGACTAACAACAGCAGGAATCGTCGCAAATTTAGGTTGAAGGCCTAGGCTTTTTAAAATTTCAGGATCACGTTTGGCAATACGCCATTGTGATAAATCAAATTGGTGTTGCTTAACAATATCATCACGCCGTGTGAGCACTAACACAGGTTTATCATCACCAACATGCGATAACATTGACATCACTACTTGGCGCCAACCAAAAATCTTTTGCTGGCCGACTTTAATAATCTGGTCTTCCGCCTGTAGCCCTGCTTTTGCAGCGATTGTTTGTGGATAAACGCGGCCGATGATTGGCTTTTGGTAGGTAACACCGCTCATATAGACGATCCAAAAAGCCACCAACGCTAACACCATATTCGCAGCAGGGCCTGCTAATGCAACTGCCATACGCGCCCACACTGATTTATGCGCATATGATACTGCCGCCAGCGAAGGATCAAGCTTTTCATCGGTGGTCTCGCCGAACATTTTCACATAACCACCTAAAGGAAAAATACCTAACGCATAGACAGTGCCGGTCTTCTTAGAGGTATAAGACCAAAATGACTTACCAAAACCAATCGAAAATTTTAAGACTTTGACACCACACCAGCGTGCAACAATGAAATGACCAAACTCATGGATCAAAACCACAATAAAAAGAGCAACAATGGCACCAATAATGCTAACAATCATCTCGTTATTCTGGACTAACCTCTATATAATGTCCACCACTATGGCTAGACGTAGATCAAAAAAAGACTTAAACGAATATCCCGCAACGATAGAAACCTTATCGCACGAAGGTCGCGGTATTACTCATATTGATGGTAAGCCGGTATTTTTATTTAATGCACTACCAAACGAAGACGTACAATTCGTCTATACCAAAAAACGCAACCAAATCAGCGAAGGCAATGCCACACAAATTACCACAGCCTCACCTGACCGCATCACCCCCAAGTGCCCACATTTTCTAATTTGTGGTGGTTGTAGTTTGCAGCATATGTCCAACGATTATCAGCAAAATCTCAAACGTGAAAGTGCACTTGCCTTATTGGCGCAGCAACACGTCACACCACAAAATATCATCCCAACCCTAACAGGTGATAGCTGGGGTTATCGACGTAAAGCGCGTATTGGTGTTAAATACATCTTTAAAAAAGAACTGATGATGGTTGGTTTTCGTGAACGTAATAGCGCTTTGATTGCAAACATCGATAGCTGTGATGTATTGGACCCACGTATTGGCCAACAAATTACGACGCTTAAGCAATTTATCTTTGATCTCGAAGCACGCGCGACAATTCCACAACTTGAAGTTGCCTTAACCAACACGACTACTGCTGTCATTATCCGCCACCTCGAACCACTCTCAGACAATGATACCGATAAAATTAAAGCATTTGCACGCGCACATCAATTTCAAATCTATTTGCAGCCCAAAGGGCTTGATAGTGTTCACTTGCTTGTTGGCGAACATGAAAAACTTTCCTATCAACTACCACAGTTTGATTTAACTTTTGAGTTTTTACCTTTTCAATTTACTCAAGTGAATGAAGCGATTAATCAACAAATGATACCACAAGCATTAACACTGCTTGATTTGCAAAAAACAGATCGTGTACTCGATCTCTTCTGCGGTATTGGTAATTTTAGTCTCGCACTAGCAACAGAAGCACAACATGTTGTTGGTGTAGAAGCAGATAAACTCGCGATCGAACAAGCGATTGCAAACGCAACCTTAAACCAACTCGATAACACCGAGTTTTACGTTGGTAACTTATTTGAAGATTGTAGTGAACTCAATTGGGCACGCCAAACTTACGACAAGATATTACTCGATCCACCACGCTCGGGTGCAGCCGAAATTATCGCCTTAATACCACGTTGGCGGCCACAATGTATCGTCTATGTTTCTTGCAATCCGACCACGTTTGCACGTGATGCCGCCCTGCTCCAAAATCAAGGCTATACGTTACAAACATTCGGCACCATGGATATGTTTCCGCACACGCAACATACTGAAGTAATGGGTTTATTTAAAATTTAGACTAACTACTCCATGAACCGTGTGCCTAGCACCAAGATTTACTATAATAGGCCTATGATTCAGACCGTACAACATAACTTACCCACTGACGACCCACAGGTATGGCTCGAACAGGTCATGGTGCATTATCCACAAATAGAAAAATCAGTGCTTGAAAGCGCAATCAAATATACCCAAACATTAAGTATAGCCGCCGTATCACCCTACACCAGCTCAACGTTGGAACAAGGCTTACGTATGGCCAAATTATTACTGGAGCTAAACTGTGATAGTGATACCATTGCCGCATCGATCGCCTATCCAAGTATTTATTACGCGCAACCGAACCGTGAAAAAGTCAATCAAGCCATAACGATTAACGTTGCCAAGCTCGTTTATGGTGCAACACGAATGGAAGCGATTCACGATATGCATAATCGTGCCGATTCACTAAATCAACAACAAATCGACAATCTACGCAAAATGCTATTGGCGATCATCGATGATATTCGTATCGTTTTTATTAAACTCGCTGAGCGCTTGATTACCTTACAATATCTCAAACATTGCTCAAGTGAACAACAGCACTATCTTGCCAATCAAGTAATGAGCTTCTATGCACCATTAGCAAATCGTCTCGGCATCGGTCAGTTAAAATGGCAGCTCGAAGACTTTGCGTTTCGCTTTTTACATCACGATGATTACTTTTCAATTTCAAAAGCACTCAGTATGCGTCGCAGTGAGCGTGAGATATTTATCAATGAGACAATGACCGAGTTAAATAACTTACTTAATGAAAATAACATTACTGATTTTAGTTTAAGTGGTCGCGCCAAGCATATTTATAGTATTTACAAAAAATCTCAACGCAAAAATCTACCTGTTAGTGAAATTTATGATGCCAGTGCACTGCGGATTTTAGTCAATAGTGTGCCCGACTGCTATAGCGCACTCAGTCTCGTACATCAACATTGGCCACATATCGAAAAAGAATTCGATGACTATATCGCAAACCCAAAACCAAATGGTTATCAATCAATTCATACAGCTGTAACCAAAAACGGTCAGAATGTTGAGATTCAAATTCGCACCTTTCAAATGCATGAATCAGCAGAGTTAGGCGTGGCTGCACACTGGAAATATAAAGAAGGTGGTGCTGATACTCAAGAAAACTACGAAGCAAAGATCGAGCGTTTACGCGAACTGATTAGCTGGCAGCAAGAAGTTACTGAAGGCGAAGATGCTGAGTTATATAGTTCTATTTTCTCTGATCGTATTTATGCATTTACGCCAAAGGGTGATGTTGTGGACCTAATAACTGGCAGCACGCCACTTGATTTTGCCTATCATATTCATACCTCTATAGGTAATCGCACCAAAGGGGCTAAAGTCAACGGTAAAATGGTGACACTATCACACGTTTTAAAAACGGGTGATCGCGTTGAAATTATTACAGCCAAACACGAACAACCTAGTCGCGATTGGATAAATTCACAATTAGGCTATCTTAAAACCGCACATGCAATTGCAAAAGTGCGTGCTTGGTTTAAGAAACAAAACTTCCAACGTGATCTCGATCTCGGTAATGACATGTGGGAAAAAGCCACTCGCCACGAAGATCTGAATAAAAACGATCTTGCACTAGTAACCAAACGTTTCAATGTCAATAAAATTGATGACTTACTTGCTGTGATTGGCTCCAAGCATATTGGTATTCATACTGTTATTGCGGCAATTAAAGTACAAAAAGATATGCAGCCACATGTTGAGCCTACACATAAGCTGGTAAAACCACGCCAACCTAAATCGTCTTCGTTTGAGATTAATGGTGTTGGCAATCTGTTAACGCATCTGGCCAAATGCTGCAAGCCAATTCCTGGTGATGAAATTATCGGTTATATTACAAAAGGTCGTGGGATTTCGATTCATCATAGTGAGTGTGACAATATCAAACAAGATCTACTCACCAAGCCTGAGCGCATTATTGATGTGAATTGGGGTAATGCTAATAATAGTACATACCCCATCGATCTCACCTTGATTGCAGAAGACCGTAGTGGTTTAGTCAGAGATATCACCAGCACCATCGCTAATGAAAAACTTGCAATTCTCGGCCTAAATTCGCATGTCAATCGCAGCACTAACGAAGGCATTGTTCATCTCACTATTGAAGTTAATAGTAATGCAACGCTTAATCATATTCGTAATCAGCTATTGCAAATTCCAGGTATCATCAATATCATGCGCGGCTAGCTTATGGGTTTAATTACTAGTATTTAAAATCGGCTATCTGGGTATTGATATTTTTTACCATTGATCATCACCTCTTGCCACAAATCTGCTTCTTGTGGGCGAGAGCCAAGCGTTATTTCTAGCTGTTGTGGTTTGTTGTCACGATAGACTGTAAGCGTGATCGATTTACCAGGTGATTGTTGTGAAATCTGGCTTATAAACGACTGCGCATCACGTACTTTACGTTGATTCATTTCAGTAATGATATCATTGGATTTGAGCTTGTTGAACGCCGGTGACTGATGCTGCACTTCTTCAACTACCACACCCATAGATTGCTTGCTCTTCAAATCATATTTTAATAATGGATCAAGGTTTACTACCTCAACACCAAGCCAACCACGTATTACTTTTCCCTGTTCGATAATTTGCTTTAATACATTTTCGACTGCTTTTATAGGGATTGCAAAACTAACACCTTGATAGCCACCGGAGCGACTATATATACCCGCATTTATACCGATTAATTGACCATTAGTATTAATCAGTGCACCACCTGAACTACCTGGATTTAGTGCTACATCAGTTTGAATAAAGTTTTCAATGTTACTTAAACCAACTGCCGTACGCCCTATTGCACTAATAATCCCCTGCGTTACCGTTTGCCCTAAACCAAAAGGATTACCAATCGCTAAAACAATATCACCAACTTGAAGATCATCTGAGTTACCCATGGGTGCAATTGGGATATCTTCTAAATCAATTTTTAAAACCGCTAAATCAGTTTCAGGGTCGCTACCAATAAGCTTAGCACTTGCCGATCGGCCATCAGTCAATGAAATCAAAATCTGCTTGCGATCACGCACTACATGGTAGTTTGTTACTACATAACCACGTTTATCGAGTACCACACCTGAGCCTAAAACAATACGGTGTTTAAGTAGTGGACGTAGATTTATCGAAGTATGTGAATCAATATTTGGGCGTTCACGTTGATAGGATTTAGCTTGACGTATGATATAGAGATTAACCACGGCCGGTGATGCAATTTTAACTGCAGATGCATAGCTTAAAGGTACGCCTGCATTAACAGAAATCGTCACAAAAAAAAGAGTAAGCGTGCGTAAAATCCATTTTAGCATGTCTGTTTTATCCTTGAGACACATCCCTAATCAAAGCGACCAGCTCTTGATATTCGGGTAGTGGTTGTTCATAACCTAAAAACCAACTATACAGTATTGGGTCTTGCTCTTTCAATAGGCGTTCAAAGAGTTCTTGCTGAGGCTGTGTAAGTGTCTGGTAGCCGCGCTCAAGAAAACGTTCGAATATCACATCGAGCTCCAACATACCACGACGACACAACCAACGCAGGTGCTTGGCAGGTTCACTCATGTTTCATTTCCTTGCAACGAGTCCTTCATGAAGTAAGCTAAGACTGCTGAGACTAGCATCACAACAGGCAATACAATTAACGCTAAACGATAGTCGTCAATACTATAAGTGCGTATCCCTGCATGCATACCGCCAGACCACACCCAATCAAGTACATGGCTAATTGCTGGCTGTAATAGCATGCCTGATAGCATTACCAACATATTGATCGCACTCGCAGCACTGCCAGCAAGCTTAATATCTACATAGTCACGCGCTACTGCAAAACAGAGAATTTGTACACTACAAGAAACACCAAACAAGAATAAGAAAACACCAAGCATAACAGGCGATAACTGTGGATCCAGTAGTATGACACCAATCGATATAGCCGCAGCAATCGAACCAAACATCAACGGTAACCGACGCGATCTAAAGTGTTCTGACAACCAACCACCAAACGGACCACCCACCATCCAACCCAAAAATACCATGCTATTAATCGTCGATGCGGTAATTTGGTGTTCTGGCATAATTGCTTGTAAAAATGGAATTCCCCACATCTCACCAAATACAGATAACGATGAAAATAACAGGCAACCAATAAAGCCTGCAACCAAGATATGAGGATTTTTGAATAGCTTAAAAAATCCTATCAAATAAGGTGCTAAACTCTTTTTGCGATTCAATGCAGGCTCATGGACAATTTTATCTTGCACAAAAAAGAAAAATACTGGAATTAAAATAAGCCCAATAATCACACTCACATTTAGTACTGAATACCACCCAACATGATGTACCATCCATGTCATCAAAATATCACCAGCTAAAGCACCCAACATGCCAATTGATGTGGTTAGTCCTGCAAATAGAGCAAAGTATCGATGTGGCAACCACATCGCAGCAAGCTTTAATGCACCCACAAAAGCAAAAGCACTACCCATACCCACCAAAAATCTACCGAACCCTGCAACATAAATAGAAAAAGTATGCATAAAAACAGCTGTACCAATAACACATAAAATAATTGCAGCAGTCAAGATACGCTTCGGACCATAACGATCTGTCATGACACCTACTAGCACCTGCATTGGTGTATAAGCCCAGTAGTACATGGATGACAACAAACCCAAACCACCAGCTGATAAGCCAACAAAATGATGGCGTAGCTCTTGGGTCATGACACTCGGTCCAATACGGAGCAGGTACTCATATGCATAGAAGAGTGCTGCTAAGCAGCAAATTAACCAACCATAGCCTGAATAACGTTGTGTTAATGTTTTTTTTGTATACAATTTAAACAATCCTCTTTAGACGAAACACTATATCATAGATACCTAGACTTGCCTATGCACGTCAGTTGCACATTAATCGATATTTATCTTATAATTAACACTTTGAAAATTTGGAAGTTATTATGCTCTCAACCCCAATTCGTAACACGCTCGCCTGGTCAGTACACCTATTTACCGCCTTCAGCGCTTTTTTTGGGCTACTCTCTTTGGACGCCCTCTACCATAAAATGTATATTGACTCGCTTTGGTATATGGGTGCGGCATTTGCCATCGATAATATTGATGGTAGCTTGGCACGTCTTGCCAATGTACGACGTTATGCCACTCAGATAGATGGCGCATTACTCGATAATGTTATCGACTTTTTTACCTACGCCATGGTACCAGCCGCTTTTCTGATTGCTACAGATTTAGTTGCAGCACCATACAAAATTTTCGCTGTAGCTTTAATCTGCTTTGCCTCGTGCTACCAATTCAGTCAACGTAATGCTAAAACCTCAGACCACTTCTTTAAAGGGTTTCCAAGCTACTGGAATATTTTGATCTTCTACGCCTACTGTTGGCATTTACCACAAGTTCTCGTGCTGTGGCTGATTATCTGCTGCTTTGTCGGCAGCTTTATTCCAATCAAATATGTTTATCCATCACGCATGCAATATTTAACTCAGTCAAAAATATATATCTTCCTAATGTTTTTGGCAACGCTAGTTTGGTTTGGCTGTGCCGTGACAACACTGGCATTATATCCACAACATAATATGTTTGTTGGTTTTTATACATTGGCTTATATCTTATTATATTTTTTCTTGAGTTTATATCGCACTTTTTGCCCGCTTGACTCGATGAGTCAAACTACAAAATAGTTCATAAGCAATAGTATCAGCTGCAAGGGCTACTTGCTCGATAGGCAATCCTTCGCCCCATAATACAACGCGATCATTAACGCGTGCATTTGGCACAGCAGTTGTATCTACTGCAATAGTATCCATTGATACACGGCCTATGAGTGGACAGATCACATCATTAATTAAAACTGGAGTACCATTACGCGCATGGCGTGGATAACCATCACCATAACCGATACCAACAATAGCAATTGGCGTATCTTGATTTGCACGCCAAGCACAACCATAGCCAACTGACTCACCAGCTTTAACACTTTTTGTCGCAATAATATGTGAGCTTAACGTCATCACAGGTTTTAATCCGAATGCATCTGCACTTCGATCAGCAAACGGTGAAACACCATACAACATAATACCAGGGCGTACCCATTCAAAATGGGTCTTTTGGTGATTCAAAATCGCAGCCGAATTACCCACACTAATTGGATTGTTAAGCCCTTTTGTGAGCTTTTCAAATAGCTTTATTTGTTGCGCTACAAATGTTGTATCACAATCAGCTGTAGCGAGATGAGTCATAAGTCCAAAAGGCTGCTTGATTCTTGGTGAACTACTTAAAGTGGCGTATGCCTGCTCAAACTGCTCAGGCAAAAAACCTAAGCGATGCATGCCAGTATCAATTTTCAACCACACACCAAGTGGTTGCTGCAGTGACTGCTGCTTAAGCCACTTTAATTGTTCTGGATGATGAATGACGGCAGTAATATCATTTTGTACAAATGTCTTGATGTCATCACTATTGCAAAAGCCGCGCATTACTGTAATCGGCGCGTGCATACCTGCTTCTCGCAATTCTAATGCTTCTGCCTGTGTCGCCACACCAAATTGATCAGCATTTTTTAATTGTGCCACTACATCTAACACACCATGACCATACGCATTAGCTTTTACCATTGGCATAATACGCGTGTCACTTGAAACGCTTTGACGAATAATATCGAAATTATGCTGCAATGCATTAAGATTTATAGATGCAAGATTATGCGAACTCACCTGTTGTCACCATGTCGGGTACAAAGTTTTCAAAGCGGGTATACTTCCCCATAAATGTTAATCGAAAATCACCAATCGGGCCATTACGTTGTTTACGAATAATAATTTCAGCAATGCCTTTTTCAGGGCTATCTTCATGATACACTTCATCTCGATAAATAAAACCAATTACATCTGCATCTTGCTCGATCGCACCTGATTCACGCAAGTCTGACATAACTGGGCGTTTATCAGTTCGCGATTCTAAACCACGGTTTAACTGTGATAAAGCAATCACCGGCACATGTAATTCTTTAGCTAATGCTTTAAGCGAACGTGAAATTTCTGAGATCTCATTGGTACGGTTTTCTTTATTGCCTGCAACGCGCATCAACTGTAAGTAATCAATCATAATCATACTTAAACCACCGTGTGCGCGCGAAATACGGCGAGCGCGTGCACGCATTTCAATTGGTGTTAATGCGGGCGTATCATCGATATACATAGAAGATTCAGCGAGCATACTCACCGCCGATGAAATACGTGGCCAGTCTTCATCTTTCAAATTACCCGTACGCAAATTATGTTGATCAATACGCCCAAGAGATGAAATCATACGCATCATCAGCTGTTCTGCTGGCATCTCCATACTAAATACTAAAACAGGCTTCTCACATTTGATCCCAACATATTCGGCGATATTCATTGAAAATGTTGTCTTACCCATCGAGGGGCGTCCTGCAATAATAACTAAATCACCCTTTTGCAAGCCTGATGTCATATTATCAAGATCAGTAAAGCCCGTCGGTATACCCGTAATTGCAGCGTCTGAATGATACAGCTGATCAATTCTTTCTGTCGTTGATGCCAATAAATCAGCAACTTTAATAGGACCCGTACCACGACTGTTTTGCTCAGCAATTTGAAATACTAATTGCTCGGCTGTATCTAATAACTCTTTAGTTTCTTTACCTTCAGAATTAAAAGCGCTATCGGCGATACTACTTGCCGTTGAAATCATCTGACGCAAGATTGATTTCTCGCGGACAATCTTGGCATAGGCTTCAGCATTAGCCGCACTCGGTGTACCTTGCGCTAATTCAAAAATATAAGTCTCACCGCCTGCCTGTTCTAGTAAGTTCTGACTATTTAAAAATTCTGAAACTGTTAACACATCAAATGGCTGCGAGCGTTCAGCAATCACCATGATCGCACGATACAATAAACGATGCTCGTGACGATAAAAATCTTCAACATGCACTTTATCCGACACACCATCCCACGCACGATTATCTATCAACAATGCACCAATAACTGCGCGCTCAGCCTCATCCGAATAAGGTGGAACCTTCGGTGATATTTCTGCTGGCATTTGCCTATTTTGCGCATTCATTGGACAGCTTCCGATTATTTTGCGTGGTTAATTATCGGTGGAAATCACTAGAGATGCAATCATCTTAGCGCTCTTTCTTCAATAAGGTAGCGCCTTTATGAGAATAAAAAAGAAGAAAATAAAAATCCCGGTTCTTACCGGGATTCACTAGATTTGCCTGATGTGATTAGTCGACTGACTTAACTTCGACTTTAAGCTTACCATGAACATCACCAAAAACAATATCAACTTCATGTTCGCCAATCGCACGGATTGGACCTTCTGGCAACTTCACTTCACTTTTTAGAAGCTCAAGTGATTTGGCTGCTGCAGCGTCTGCAATATCACGTGGTGTGATAGAACCAAAAAGCTTACCTTCATCACTCGCTTGTGCTTCAAGCACCAGTGTAGTTGCTTCAATTTTTTCCATACGCGCTTTAGCAGCAGAAACCTGCTCTTCAGCACGTTTTTCTAGTGTTGCACGAATTTTTTCGAATTCAGCAATGCTGTCTTTGGTTGCACGCACTGCTTTGCCACTTGGTAGCAAAAAGTTACGCGCAAAACCTGGTTTCACGTCAACGATGTCACCTACTGTTCCGAGGTTAGATACTTTTTCTTGTAATATAACTTGCATGGTTTCTCTCCACCCGCTAATAATAATTAATAAATTGTAGCGCTTTTTGGCTTAAAGCGCTTTCTAAAGTTACACAAACTATCGACATAGCCAACTACCGCTAGCACCATAATCAACTTAAAAGTGAGTGATGGTACAAACAATCCAAAATAAATGATCGCCAGTAAAAACACGATTTGGCGATATTGTTGCGCCAAATGATGTAAATAACTCAGGCCCGCAATCATAAATGGCAACAACAATACAGCAATACAATCACGTGCAAATGAAAGCTGCATCAAAACAGCAACCAAAGCCAGCGACATCAAAACTGCTGCAATCCATCCAATATGAATCGCTGGGAATGCTTGCTGTGTTTGATCCACTTTCTCACTTAAGCGCACAGTCCAATGACGCGCCACCAAAAGCTGCACAAACAAAATTAATGACATGGTAAAAGTCACCATGCCAGTCATGTAAGGTGCTATCGGTAACAGTTGGTGATGCAACTCTTTAAGATCAATTTGACCGTTAAGACTTGCATTGAACTGGTCTAACAGTGTTGTCATCACATTCATCCAGAACTGCACTGGGTCAGCGACCAACAAGTGAAAGGCAGCGACACAAGCAACACCTAATACTGCAATTATCTCTAAAATAAATTGCCATGAGTGATATTTGCGTAGCAATCCTGCTAACAACCATACAAAGATGCACTGCAAGAACACCGCATCAAATAGACTAATCTGAGCTTTCAGTAAGTAAACGGCTGCTGGTAAGGCAACAAAAGCAAGTACGGTTGCACCAGATTTGTAGCCTTTGACCATGGTAACCATCGCGATCACGATCGCCGCAATAAATTGCCCCGGAATCCCCACAAAGACCAACATCAAACAGCCAAACGCGAATAAGGCTGCATTGATATCGTTTTTTAACAGGAATTTACCGAGTGTCGACATGTAAAGATCCTATTCGTGCATATCACAGTATGGTAACAACGCTACATAACGCGCTAATTTAATCGCGTGCGATAATTGGCGTTGATATTTAGCACTCGTACCTGTAATACGGCTTGGCACAATACGTCCAGACTCCATGATATAGTCTTTCAATGTATGTGTATCTTTGTAGTCGATGTCTGCATCTTTAGAACTAAAGGCACACATTTTTTTACGTCTGAAAAATTTTGACATCATATTCTCCTAGGCTGCTTGCTGCTTTTGTTCTGATTCGGGGCGATCAGCTCTTTCTTTTTTATCGTCAGATCTTCTATCATCAGATCTTCTATCATCAGATCTTTTATGATCAGACTTTTTACGCTCTTCTCGCATCATTGGCGATGGTTTGGTAATCGCTTGTTTACGCGTTAGCACTAAATTACGAATCACCGCATCATTAAAACGGAATGCATTTTCGATTTCAGCTAAAGCTTTTTGATCACATTCGATATTCATCAGTACGTAATGGGCCTTGTGTACTTTATTAATCGAGTAGGCAAGTTGACGACGACCCCAGTCTTCTAAGCGGTGCATATGACCACCATCTTGCTCAACAATCGCTTTATAACGATCAATCATGGTAGGAACCTGACTGCTTTGGTCAGGATGAACGAGAAACACGACCTCATAATGGCGCATCTTATCTCCCCTTTCGGTTAAAAGTGCCCTAAAATCATTAGGTTAATTTAGTGGCACAAGAGGTTAAACAAATTTTGAGTGGGCATTCTAATCTAGCTCACTCTGTATTGCAAGTGAACTAAGCTTAGTTGCTGGCGGGCATCAGGCGCAATTTATCTTCATCATCAAGCTCATCATCATCTTGTAATTCAAATATGCCAAGCTGGCTTGTTATCTCTCTTTCATACTCTGCGCTATCTTGAGGAGATTTAGGAACTGGAAAGCAATAGTTCAAAATTAACGCGCTCAAGCCCACTGACAATACAAATAAGGGTAAAACGTATTCTTCGTTATATTCAACATAAGAGTTTACGACTAACGCAGCCATTGCCATAGTTATAATAACAGCTATGACTGGCTTGAGGGGGAACGTGATGCTAAATTCTGTAAACCCGTATGCTGTAAATGGTACCTCTGCCTGCTTAAAGTGCCAATTGAGAAAACATGGAAATTCAGCTTTATTTAATGATCCTGTCTGATCAAAACTATCTGCATACAGTTTGATAAAATTTTTTGCCTTATCTTGCGTCAGCGTGCTCTGTTGCCGATCACTTAACGACTGATAGCTATTCAACAGCTTATAATCTGCCAGTAAGTATATTAAGGTTTCAGTTATAAATGATGGTCCCCCTTGAATGAAAACATCCTCGTCTCGTATAGCATAACTAAAACTAAGCTCATGACATGCATTTGTCGAGAAAGCAATTAAATGACAGTGAATCTCCTCACTATTGTCTACATTTCTAGTAGTGCAAAAAAAAGCACCACGGCTTTTATCTATGACTAGATAATTAAGCTTACAAGCTCCATCATCAGGCGCAAGAGACGTTAAAAATTGTTTAAGATTTTGTTTTTTATCTGTATTTTTCATATAAATACTCCCCATACTTTATTAATTGCCGCTGGACCGTACCTTAAATATATTTTTATAGCGACTGATAAGGTTCATGCACATCAGCATTTGAGTTTTTGCAGCCACGTAATTTAGACCAAACTGCACCAGCAGTCATAAGTGCGCCCGTAAAAAGACCGCCAAAAAATGAGCCGGCGATATCAGCGCCTGAATAGCCCTTATGAACCGAATCTTGACCCTTTTTATAACCCATGGCTTCAGAAGCGGCATTGGGTGCGGCAAAATAACAAAATTCTCTTTCGGTGCTATTCACAGGAAGTTCTGCACACGGGCCCGATAAAATCCAATTTTCAAAACTGGGTAACTGTCCCAAACAATTTTGCATCGCAAAATGATAGGCGGCTTCGTACCATGTATGACAATCATCACGTAGCGTTGCATTATCCTTTTCATAATCACAATAGGTGCTAATACATTGGCTAACAGCCTGAGCATTCGCCACAAGCAGCACACCCACTGCAAGCATCCCAAAACCAGCATACACTGCACGTGAACTTAAATTTTTCATCATAACTTCCCTTACATAATTAAAAATAAGGCTGTGATGCTACCTGAAATTTGTTAGAATGCAAAGCATGTATGTCACAGAAGACAAAGCAGAAGGTCTGCTACAAATCACTGCCTATGACGATCACTCTGTCACTGTGAGTGAGCGAGTGTTACAAGCGCCTTTTATCTTATTTACCAATCAGCTGATAACGGATCTTCAGATTAAAAACCCTGGTGAATTAGACATCGCTCAAATCAAACCTATTTTAGACTACAAGCCTGAGGTGCTGATCATTGGCACAGGCCTACAGTCACTTCCCATTACCCCCATCCTACGTGAACATCTCGAACAAAACAGCGTTGGTGTCGAGACCATGACGACAAAAGCCGCTTGTCGCAGCTATATGGCACTACTCTCAGAAGCGAGAAATCTAGCCGGTTTATTTTTTGTGTGATACTATGCGCGCATGAAAAACACACAATTAACACTCGTCGCAGCACAGTTAAATCCACTGGTTGGCGATATCGAAGGCAACGCACAGCTCATTATTGATGAAGTACGTTCTATCTATGAAACAACCAAAGCGGATCTGATTGCATTTCCAGAGCTTAGCTTAACCGGCTATCCACCTGAAGACCTCCTGTTACGCGAACATCTTTACACACGCTGTGAAGCCGCGCTTGCCAAAATCATGCAAGAAACGAGTCAGTTGGATACTGCGTTTATTATTGGTTATCCCAAAAAAGAACAAGAATACCGTTACAATGCTGCAGCCTGTATTTGTGCTGGCCGTATTATTGGTGAGCGCTTAAAAGAATGTTTACCTAACTATACTGTGTTTGATGAAAAACGTTATTTCAATGCCGGTGGTGAGCCTTGTGTATTTACACTTAAAGGTGTACACATCGGTTTAATTATTTGCGAAGATACCTGGTTTGAAAAACCAGCCTCTGATGCTAAAGCGCACGGCGCTGAAATAATTGTTTCGATTAATGCATCTCCCTACGATCGCCTCAAAAAACGTGCGCGTGAGCTGATGCTCATTTCACGAGTTAATGAAGTTAAAATACCAATTGTCTACATTAACTGTGTTGGTGGTCAAGATGAGTTGGTGTTCGATGGTGGTTCATTTGCCATGAATCCTGATGGCAAAATAGCCGCACAAGCGAAATTCTTTGAAACCCAAAATCTCACGATCACTGTCAGTAAAAACGGTCATTGCGAGATTGAAAGGCAACCACTACCCGAGCGCGAACCGATCGAAGCACAGATTTATTCAGCGTTGGTGTTGGGTGTACGTGATTACATCCAAAAAAATAAATTCCCTGGCGCAATTGTTGGCCTTTCTGGTGGTATCGACTCCGCCTTGATGTTTGCAATTGCTGCAGATGCGATTGGTGCTGACAAGCTACTTGGTGTGCTGATGCCATCACGCTTTACTGCCGATATCAGTATCGAAGATGCGATTGCCGAAGTAGAAGCCTTGGGCGCTAAACATGAAACCATTTCAATCGAACCTATGTATGATACTTTCTTAGCGCAAATGAAACCTGTTTTTAAAGACCAAGTGCATGATACCACAGAAGAAAACATGCAAGCGCGCATCCGTTGTATCATACTTATGGCACTGTCCAACAGATACGGCCACATTGTTTTGACAACCGGCAATAAGAGCGAAATGTCAGTTGGTTACGCAACACTTTATGGTGATATGGCAGGTGGTTTTGCAGCACTTAAAGATATTCCAAAAACGATGGTATATAAACTTGCTCGCTATCGTAATCGCATTAGCCAGGTCATTCCTGAACGTGTGATTAGGCGTGAGCCGTCGGCAGAACTTGCCCATAACCAAAAAGACCAAGATTCACTTCCTGATTACGATACACTCGATGCGATTATTGATTTATACGTGGACCAAGATCAACCGCCTCACGCCATCATCGATAAAGGCTTCGATGCCGACGTTGTGCATCGCATCGTTAAACTCATCGCCCGTAACGAATATAAACGCCGTCAAGCACCGCCCGGGATTCGCACTAGTAATCGTGCTTATGGTAAAGACAGACGTTACCCGATTACCTCAGGATACGAATGACCGCCTATAAAAATAGCCTGTTAATACTTTTTTTAGCATTACTATTTGCATGTGCACCATTCTCGACTGATATCTATTTAGCGTCTATGCCGCTACTAAAGCATAGCTTTAATACGACAGCTGAACGCGTGCAGCTGACACTATCACTGTACTTTATTGCCTTTGCTTTGGCACAATTTGCTTGGGGACCCCTGTCAGATAAATATGGGCGTAAACCAATTCTATCTATTGGATTACTGATTTTTATCTTAGGCTCACTACTGTCAAGCTTTAGCACATCGATCAATATGCTGATTATCTCACGTATTATTCAAGGTCTTGGTGCGTGTGCGGGCATAGTCATCGCTGTCACAATGATTAAAGATATTTTTGCTGATCATGTCGAAATGACTAAAATACTCAGCACCATGACATCAATCACATTGCTGGCACCAATTATCGCACCCATCATCGGCAGCTATTTATTATTACACTATCACTGGCAGTCTAATTTTTATTTCTTAACCGCCTACGGTCTAGTACTCTTTATCGCCAGCCTATTCGTTAAAGAAAGCCATCCAAAACCGATAAGAAAACCATTACCAACTTCAAAACTGCTACACGCCTATGCATCACAATTTTGGCATAAACCATTCCTGCTGATAGTACTCGCACTCAGTACTAACTTCTGCCTCTTATTTGCATTTATCTCATCAGCCTCATTTATCTATATTAGTATCTATCATATACCTACCGATCAATTTGGCTACTTCTTTGGCTTCAACGCAGCTGCACTCATCATCGGCAGTATTACAGTTAAGATACTGCAAAATTATTTTGAACCTATCAAGATCATTAGAGTGGGACTTAGCTTATCATTTTTCGGTGCCCTCATCATGTCACTATGCATCAGCTTTTTTCCTAAAAGTGTCTGGGCAGTCGCAGCACCATTATTTACGACATCTTATGGCGTTGGTATTTTGTTCCCATTATTGATGAGTCTAGCACTCAAACATGTCGTCAATTATACCGGTATTGCCTCATCACTTATCGGCACCACACGTTTTGTATTAGCAGCTTTACTGGGCATTCTCATGGGGGTACTCATTAAGCAATCGGCATTACCACTGGCGATTATCATGCTGATACTAAACATCATCACCAGTGCTATCGTATTCTATTATTCAAAGAGTTATGAACATCAGTCTTAGCAGAATAAGCTGCATTATGGTTGATGCATTTTAAGCAAGAATTGCCATTTGTTTCGAGGCCTTTGCCGGGCCATCGTTTTTTAACTAAAAAAGATGTACCCGGAATTTACAGCATCATACGAACAAAACCTAGTTAGGATGGTTGTGGGCATGAGTCCTCTTACCAGACTGCCAAGATTCTGCTTTCTGCTCAAAAGCATGTAACTCTTTATTTTTATCATTCAAATAACGTCCATTTACGAAACCAAAAAGCCCACATTTAACCACCTTAGCGCCTACCGCCGCACATAAAACTCGTGACGGGTTACGTGCACTAGCAACATATAAGGCAGCGCCCTGAACTACCATACCTAATGACACCAACATTAAAGCCTGATGTTTTCTACCTTCTTTGAGTATGGCCGTGTTCCGTTCAACTATTTCTGCTGGAGAAGAATCAGACGCAAATGCTCTCGTAACTTCTGGATGATTCCCCACATACACCTTCTCCCCAGATGGCTTTTTAAATGTACTTATCACACTTCTCATAACAAACCCCACTTTCACTATATTACTTATTTTTGATCACATTCTAATCAATATAATAAAAAAAGCAACCTTTTTGCACTCTTAATTAAATAATCAATTAATTAGCAACGCAGTAACCTCGAGCATATTAGATGGCACAGAGAAGAAATCAGAAGATAATAAGTATGAGCACTAGCGGTGCTAATTGCATCAATGCATTATCATCGATCCAATGTAAATTAGGCAACTCTGCAAAAACGGTTATAGGTGCCATGATAAACGGCACCCACCACGGCATCGGCATCCACAAGCGACAAATAAACCATATTAAGATGAGAACTGCGATCGCATAAAAAATGATGATGATTGTAGGAAGCTTAAAACGACGACATTCACCCATAAGTGGATCGCCAATAGCGCAGCCAGCCACGATTGGAATGGCGTAAATAGGTTCAGGCGCAAAAATCAGTACTAAACTAATCGCAATCACACCCCAAGCAAACGATGAAATATGATCCGCTTCATGCAGGCGTTGTGCAAAAAGAACCATACGATAACGAATACGTATGATTTCAGCGAGTACCACAAAGCCTAAAATCACTAACACCAATTGTGTTGGCTTCATATAAAAAAAAGATGCAGCTGCTTTCGCATAAAAAAAATAGATAACGGGAATCACAATCATACATACATGTAGTACTCGACGAAACCAATGACCAAAGTAGCCACCAGATGTTTGCGTGGGTGTCGTTGCTGGATCTGTCACGAACGCGCGTAACTTGCTTGCATGATATGTTGTGTTTGAGCGACCATCTTAGGCAAACTGAGCTTATGATAAGATTTTACCATTAACGCTAACGCTAGCTTTACAGAGGGTGTGCCTTGATAGTGTTGCACAACAGAACTAGCTCGGTTTGCTGCTGCTACATAAGCACCACGATCCCAATAATATTGCGCGATCAGTAAATCCTTACGCGCTATTTCATTGCGGATATAATGCATGTGCTGTAACGCACTTGGCGCAAAGCGACTATGCGGATATAAGCGAACAACCTGACTAAAAGCTAAGAACGCTTGTTTTTTATCGGTTAATGAACGCGGTGCTGGATCAGTACCCCACAGACGCTGCATCCAAGTTAAACCCATATGAAACTGAACCAAGCCCTGGATATAATAAGCGTAGGCAACATGTCGAGATTGTGGATACATGGCAATATAACGCTCGGCGCTAGCAACCGCACCAGCATCATCATTATTCTTATAATTGGCATAGATAGAATCGAGCTGTGCTACTTCTGCATAGCGCCCAAACGGATGCAATCCGATAAATGCATCAAATTCCTTACTCGCATCGTCATACTTGCCTTTCGCCAAATTAGCAACACCTTGCTGATAAAGCTGCTGTGAACTGTACTTGCGATAATCCTTGTACGGATCTGTTTCAGTCGTTGCACAACCAGCCAGTAATACACCTAATAACAAAACAATGAGTAAGCGAGAAATGATCATATCCAAACATCCTAATGGCGATAAAACAATCCGCTATTATAGTGAGATCACCCCACTGCAGCAAATGATTAAAAGTCAATAAATTACGATAGTTTCTTTATTGAACAATTGTCGTGATGACATCGCAACTATTGCGCAAACTAAAGTCAAAATAATTTCAACACTATCGAAACCAATATAGTAAAAGACTAGAGGCTGTATTTACACGATCAAACTTTTCTGCTGCTTTGGAATATCGCTTGGCTTTAAACCCTTAGCGTTACAAAAAAGCTTATAGGCCTCACCCAGTCTCCCATTTTTAACTGCGCCTGCGTGTTTGGATAGCGGTGTTCTATCCACTTGATCGTGTTCATCTGCAGCTTTTATCACTTGGAACAGTGCTGCTGCCGCTATTTTCTTCTCGCCTGCAGAATAACCAAAATTAAAGGTATGATCGAATATTGTAAAAGAAGTTTGATAATCATCATCTGCTCGTTTTGCGACTTCCTGCTGATAATAGGTAACTAATCTTTCAGCTGCCTCAAACTCAATCATACGGTCATAAGATTCATTACCGGTTGTTAAAAGTGCTTCAGTGAAATAATGCAAAAGTTTGGTCGATGGGTCTGTCAATATCAATTTAAAGATAGCCCGTCGATCATGCAGCGCTGCGATCTGTAATAAACATTTCATTGCCATTAAATGTGAAATAGATATATCTTTTCCATCTTTATATGTATAGGAATTAGCATGCCACGCCCCTTGATAATAAGCAGTAACGTAATTCAAATTCACTTTTTTCTCTTTGACTAGATATTCAGCGATATCATAAGCATCACTTTCAATAGCTTTTTGGAGGTAATTAACTTTTAGTGACAATGGCGCACAACTGAGTTGATCAATACCCTGATTACCTAATAGATTATGTCCCTTGTATGTTTTTTCGTAGTAGTCTAACAATAGTACGAACACATCCTTATTCTTGTGTTCGACTGCTATCTCAAGTGGCTCAAATCGATAAAACTTTTGCCCACGACCAAAGGTATTTGACTTGATCGTAGCGATACCATGCGCTAACAATAGCGATATTTTTTCACGATTATTTTGTGTGACTTCAAAAGAAATTAAAAAATTATATTCATGCTTATCCGAAAGCAAATGTGCACCAAACGTATCTAATAGCTGCTGTTCATTCAACCAATCGATAACGTCATCAACAAATTTTACGTCTTTCATCCTTATCTTATAGCACAGCAAATTGTATAATACTTCAAATTGATCAAGCGAAAGCTGCTCTTCTGCTGCGATAATTTCTCGCTTAACACCTTGAAATATATGCTTGAATAACTCACTCGATAGTACTTTCTGCTCTGTGTTTAACACATCTAAATAACTCTGAAATAACTTTTGATAAATACTTTCATCCGAAAGTGCAATATGAGTGAGACATGCTTCAACTAATTCCATATTAATACTAGCACTGTCGAACATAACACCTTTAAGCAGTCGAATTTGCTCTAACTTCGGTAGCTCTTTAAAATCAATTATAATTCTGCCATGATCAAGTCTCATCGTTCCCTCCAATTCCCAAAAAAATCGATCCTATAGTAAATAACAATCTCATGTCAACAATTAGGCATTTTATATTTCAACAATATTAGCGCCTTGTATCCTATCTAAATCAGAATAAAACACGTATTTTTTACTAATAGATTATAATCGAGAAGTATATATAATACGTCTCAAGTTTAATCGAATTACAATAACAGACTTACTTGTACAGTAAAGGAATAATAAGATGAGAAAATTTCTTGGTATTTTTAGTGAACAAACTTCACAATCTGACGATCTAAGTACGGAAGAAAAAAGGCTTATTGAAAACTGGATATCTGATTCAAACCCAAAACAATTGCGTCATTTTTTTCTTGCACGTCATAATTTAAGACCAATTGCGGAATATCTTGCTGAAAACGCTGAACGGTTCTGGCGCAGAGCTTTAAACTGCTACATCAATTACGCAACAAGTGACGCTAATAGATGGGAATTTAATAATGCTGAAAGTATACTACACATTTTAACAGCTTATAGCATGCCGCTCGACTGGGAATTATTTAATGAAATACTGTTTCATTCTAAACTGAGAGCTGATAGTGACTCTCTTTGTAACCACACAAATAAACTTCATAATGATACTCTCAATACAGTAGAAGCCATAAAGCAGGAAGTACACTCTTTTACAACTGCATCACAAGTGAAACATTACATGAAACTTATTTGTTGTATCAATGAGATTTCCACTAACACCAAACTTAAAACATATGCAAAAGGTTATGCTAACTTCTTAAATCAATTGAATACGAGTATTGATAAAAAAACATCGCTAAAGCAGTTACAATTTATTTTAAAAAAGCCGAATAAATTTATTGTAAGTGGCGAAGGAACAAATTGGATGTTCCCCTTCTTAAATGAATGCGCTTGTCCTGATTTCAATCGAAAAAGAAGAATAACCATCGAAGAACAGATCATCGATTTTGCAAAAGGATTACAAAATTGTGAGACACCGCTCATATATATGAGTCTAGGGTCAGGTGGATTACTACAAGACTTTTTTATCGTAAGCAAATTATTGCTACAACAGCATCTTATTTTAAAAGTTGTTTTAATTGATAGCGCAAATAATATTGATAAATTAAGACAATTTAAACAATTAATCTTTATTGCAGCAGAACGGCATATTCAATTAAGCATAGAACAATTTCCAACCATTTCTGAGTATCACGCACAATACCCGAATGAAAAAGCGCAATTGATTACCTCTATCGACTTCAAAAACATTTTTAAAGATGAAGTTTTTGATGATGTTATGATCACACAATCTCTATTAGCTGAAAATGGCAAATTTTTCTTCCTATTTGATAATTTTGAATTTTATTTCTCACCACATAGGCTCGAATCATTTAATACAAATAATTCTGCAGCCGAAGTGCAATCGAAGTATATTTCTGCTCTAAAAAGCTTTAACCCTAAAAAAGAAACCATTTCCATCGCCACACTTTGCTGTGATATAAACCTATATGAATGGTTACTCTTCATCCCTGAACTCGCTAAAAAACCTGCGTGTCACAAACTTCAAGTGACATTAGTCCAACCAAGAACCATGAGTTACGTTGGCACACTCTATCAACATCGAGAAAACAAAGGGTTTTCTCAACAGAACTTGCAGCAATTTCTATCTTTAATTACAGGTAATGATGTGACAATTGAACTTAAAATGCTGCACAATTTAGATGAAATTGATACCCTAACTGAGACATACGATATTATGACTCTATTCGGGATAGTGCGACAAAAGGATACTGATGCACCAAACACTTTGGTAGAGTGGTTAGATGAAAACCATTCAGACTGCCTACGCATGTGCGAGTATCAGCTTGCTCATGAAAATAATAGAATCTCAGGAGTATTTAATCCAGGAGAGCCAATTATAGAAAGTCGACCCTCTTTAAAACCATAAATAGCCGTCAAAGTCGTTCTATAGAAAAAATGGTTCTAACTAAAGAACGTGGCACTAGATACAATAACTTAATGTGCAGTCCCAACTCAATGAGCTCACGGCGGTGGCTCACTTTAAGTTTATCTTTTATATTTGCTAAATGAAAATCAACCGTCTTTTGTGTAAGGCATATTCTCTGTGCAATTTCTCTATTTGAGTAGCCTCTTAATACAAAATAGAAACATTGAGACTGCTTGACTGAAAGACCAAGCTCTTCATAACGATCAATTAGTTCTAGCGTAATACTGATAGGTGCATCTTTCCTTAAAAAATAAGAAATACAGTCTACAATATTAATCTTAGCTATTTTTGTGATGTTCAGCTCTGCACAACGTGTTAGAACAAAATTTTGCTTTGTATCTTTGCTGTATAGAGGCTTCTTGGTCGTGTGCAATAACTTCACACCACCAACATAGGTATGTATATCAAAAGCATGAATAGTCTTTCGCTGTTGAATAGCTTTTAAATTCTGCTGACGAAACGCAGACCCACTTAGTTCAAGAGAAGGCTCCTTTATTTCATCAGACTTCTTACCTACCAAACTTTTATGGGAATTAAAACCTAACATCTTGGCAAAATAATCAGTACCTTGTTGAAGGTAATTATTCTCATCAATGATTAAATGAACACTTTGCTCACTCTGGCAAAATTCTGCAGTAAATTGTTGCTGCCAATGATCATAATTATCTGATTCACCACACATAAAAAAACCCACAAACCTCATCTGTCTAAATTTAGCACTCCACAAGATACATGTCTGTCAAAAAATTGTCAACTACGAAACATTTCCTGTTATCTAGAGGGTTTTTAACATTGAGAAAAAAGAATGACCAACCCATACACCTCATGTAAAATACGCGGATGAAAATTGAGCTTAACTTCGAAATACCCGAAAACTATCCTGACGATCGACTCGATCAGGCGTTAGCGCAGTTACAACCTGAGTACTCACGTGCACAGTGGCAGCAGTGGATTAAAGCAGGCTTTATCAGCATTGATGGCGAAACGATCACAAAAACACGCCATAAAGTAAAACCACTCCAAAAAATTGAAGTGGTGGCTCACGCTGAAAAACAAGGGGATTGGCAAGCACAAGAAATACCGCTGGACATTATATTTGAAGATACAGATATTATCGTTATCAATAAACCTGCTGGACTTGTAGTCCATCCAGGTGCAGGGAATCCAGATCAAACACTGGTAAACGCGCTGCTTCACCATGATCATGCGCTTGCGCATATTCCTCGTGCCGGTATCGTACATCGTATTGATAAAGACACTTCTGGACTGTTAGTTGTTGCGCGCAACCTTAACTCACATAACCTACTTACCCAAATGATTAGCGAACGTTTGGTGAAACGCGAATACCAAGCAGTTGTTCATGGCGAAATTATTTCTGGTGGCACCGTTGATGCACCGATTGATCGCCACCCCACCCAACGCATTAAAATGGCAGTTAAAGAAGGTGGACGCGAAGCAGTTACCCATTATCGCATCATCAAAAAATTTCCACATGCTACACATTTAAAATGCGAGCTTGAAAGCGGCCGTACCCATCAAATTCGTGTACACCTAAGCCATATTGGTCATCCAATTATCGGCGATCCTATTTATGGTTATCGTCGCGGTATCCCAGGAAAACTCAGCGAAACATTACGTGACACACTAAAACACTTCCCACGCCAAGCACTACACGCATGGCAACTGTCATTCGAACACCCTATTTCCAAACAACCACTACACTTTGAAGCACCACTACCACAAGATATGCAAAACCTTCTCAACATCCTAGATCAACATGATTAGGCCCAACTGGCCCATGCCTTCACACGTCCACGCTTTCACAACCACTCGTGATGGTGGTATTAGCCTGCCGCCTTATGATTCGTTTAATCTCGCCACGCACGTCGGTGATAATACGAATGCAGTGATGGAAAACCGCGCACGCTTAAGACAACAGTTGCCGAGTGAACCCGTATGGCTTAATCAAACGCACAGCATTATTGCTGCTAATCTCGATCATTGGCAACCAAGCGATGGCGTGATCGATGCTGATGCCAGCTTTACCACTCAGCAAAACCGCGTATGCGTAGCGATGACTGCTGATTGCTTACCGCTACTGGTATGCAATCAAGATGGCACTGAAGTTGCAGCTATTCATGCCGGTTGGCGCGGATTATTGGCAGGCGTTATCGAAAACACCATCACTCAGTTACAAAGCCCTGCCGAAACCCTATCTGTATGGCTTGGACCTGCCATTGGAGCTGAAGCGTTCGAAGTGGACAATCAGATACGACTTGATTTTTTAGCGCGCTACCCGCAAAATAGCATCGCATTTAAACAGGTTGAAGACCATTATTTAGCAGATATTTATGCACTTGCGCGTCACTGTTTAAGCTTACTCGGGGTTAAGCATATTTTTGGTGGTGACTATTGTACAGTTTCAGATGAGAAAAAGTTTTTTTCTTATCGTCGTAATCAAAAAACTGGACGTATGGCAAGCCTGATATGGTTCGAAGCCCACTGAGGTAGCTTTATGAAACGCTTTATTTTCTTGATCTTATTTCTTCCTTTAATAACCTTCGCACATATTCCAACCAATGGTGGCATAACGCCTACGCTTGCACCAATGCTTGCCAAAATCACACCTGCAGTTGTCAATATTGCGGTAGAGCGTATTATTCCACCGAATGAGTTACCCATTGATCCACAAAGTCCCCATGGTAGACCACAATTACCACAACGTAATTTTGGTGTGGGATCAGGTGTCATTATTGATGAACAACACGGCTTAATCGTTACTAACGCGCATGTTATTCAGAATCAGCGGGTGATGATTGTTACGCTCAAAGATGGTCGCCACTTCCGCGCTAAAATGATCGGCAAGGATGAAGGTTTTGATATTGCCATCATTAAAATCCATGCACCTAATTTACATGCAATCAAATTTGCCGATTCAGATAAATTAAGAGTTGGCGACTTTGTCGCTGCGATCGGTAGCCCTTTTGGCTTAACGCAAACAGTAACCTCTGGCGTGATTAGCGCACTTAATCGTAGCGAGCCTAAAATTGAAGGCTTCCAAAGTTTTATTCAAACCGATGCACCGATTAACCCTGGCAACTCTGGTGGTGCACTTGTCAATTTAGATGGTGAACTCGTTGGTGTACCGACAGCAATTATTACACCCGTTGATGCCAGCATTGGTATTGGTTTCTCGATTCCAAGTAATATGGTGCACTCTGTAATTACGCAGTTACTTAAATATGGCAAAGTCGAACGTGGGATGCTTGGGGTCATTGCTCAAAATATTTTACCTGAACTTGCTGATGCCATGCACTTAAAAACCAACAAAGGCACACTTGTTACAACGCTCGTGCCTGGCTCTCCTGCACAAAAAGCAGGCTTACGTTCTCAAGACGTTATTAAAGAAATCGACGGTCATAAAATTAGAAATTCAGTGCAACTACGCAATATGCTTGGCCTTATGCGCCCTGGCACTAAGATTACGCTGAATATCATGCGTGATCACAAATCAAAAACCATCCACGCCACCATAGGTGATCCCACTAAATTTAAACCACCTGATGTTAATCCATTTCTAGCTGGCATGCGCCTGCAAAATCTATCTGAGTTGCAAGGTGATGGCAGCATATTAAAAGGCGTACTTATTACCAACATGACCGACTTAAGTTCTGGTGCATTAAGTGGTTTGCACATTGGCGATGTGATCACAATGGCTGCTGGCAAACCGGTTACCGACATCAAACACCTCACACAACTAGCTAGCCTGGCACACGATCATCTGCTGGTAAAAGTACAGCGTGATATGAGTGCCGTTTACTTGGTGTTAGCGCCATGACAAAAGCAACTAAAATTAACATCACGATTATCCTCACCCTGGCACTAATCTTTGCAGCAAGCTACTGGTTGATTCATTATCACAATCAACCCAAGGCTGCTATTGAAGAACCCGTTTTAGTAGAACTCAGTGCTCCATCATTAAATAAAATCCCTAATCGCATCGAAGCCACCGGCAGCCTTCAAGCCATGTCAGTTGCACTTAACGCTAAGGTATCAGGCTATATCACCCAGTTTAATTACGACGAAGGCATGCACGTTGATAAAGGCAAACTGCTATTACAACTGGATAACCGCAACGAAAAAGCCGCACTCGATGCTGCACGTGCTGAATTAAACATGAGCCAACTGAAATACAAACAGCTGAGCAAAATGTATAACAAGCATTTTGCTTCTTACGATGACTATTACACCGCTAAAATTAACGCTGCAAAAGATGCCAGTGCCCTTGAAACTGCCAAAGCAAATCTTGATGATAAAAGCATTTATGCACCACTGGCGGGTACTGTCGGCAGTCAAAATCATTCGATTGGTGACTACGTCTCCCCCGGCACGACGTTATTAACTGTAACCAATGTCAAAGCGATGCGCGTAGCCTATTCAGTACCAACACAATACTTATCACAAATCAAACTCAACCAACCTGTGAGCATACACAGCGAAGATTTGCCCGAGCAAGTCTTCCAAGGACATGTTTCGTTTATTGCACCAGATGTAAATAACAGCACACAAACCATCGAAATTCATGCTGATGTGCATAATGATGCCGCGATCTTAAAGCCCGGCATGTCAGTGGTAGTTAGTCAAGAATTAAGTGCCCCACACAATGCCTTGGTCATACCTTCAAACAGTTTGTTTGCAACGATTAATGGCTATTACGTGTTGAGCGTCAAACAAGGCAAGGCGATAAAACTACCCGTTACTATTGGACGCAAATTTAATAGCCAAGTTGAAATTCTCGCAGGTTTAAGCACGGATAGCTTATTGATTACAGCCGGCCAAACTAAAATCGAACCAGGACAAGCGGTCACCGTTTCACATAAACTATGATTACCGAACTCTGCATTAAAAGACCCGTACTCGCGATTGTTATCAATTTAATGATTATCGTTGCAGGTTGGATGGGTTACCACTACTTAACCACGCGCTATTTTCCAAAGTTTGAATCAGAAACACTGTATGTTTCTACTGTATTTCCAGGTGCTTCGGCTAAATTAGTAGAGTCTAGTGTTACCACACCGATAGAAGAATCTATCACCGGAATTGCTGGTATTGATTATATGAACTCTACCAGCAGCGAAGGTTCGAGCATGGTCACACTTAGCGTCAAGCCTGGTGTAGATATCAACGTGATTGCCAATAAAGTACGTAATAAAATTTCGATGAATAGCTATAAGCTACCTTCCAGTATACGACCACCCTCAGTTGTCTCAGGTTGGGGTAATATGGACCTATTGGATGTTGGTATTACCAGCACAACCATGACATTACAAGAACTACGTGATTATGTAGAGCGCTATATCATTAATCGCATAGAGCAATTACCTAACATTGCCGATGTTGAAATCAGTGGTGCAAATAAATATGCGATGCGCATCGAGGTAAACCCTAAAAAACTACGCGCGCATAATCTCGACATCAATGACGTCACTACTACCATCTCACAAAATAACATTCAGCTACCCGCAGGCCAAATTAAAGAACACAGCATCGAATATCCAATCACAGCGATGACTAAACTCAAAAGTGCTGATGAGTTTGCCGATATTGCACTCACCAATAAAGATGGCCATATCACCCGCCTTAAAGATGTCGCTGAAGTCAAACTGGGTGCTGACAATGCCAAGTCTGATATTGTACGTATCAATGGCCTACGTGGCATTAATATGACCGTATTTAACACTACTAATGGTAATCCAATTATTGCCGCTAAAGACACACTCAAACTGCTAAATGAGATAAAGTCACAACTACCAGCAGGCATGTCTTTTAACGTCACATTTAATCAAGCCCAATTTATGCAAACTAGCATACATGAAGTTTACCAAACCATTGCTATTGCTATTTTATGTGTGATTGCAGTGATTTATCTCTTCCTCGGAAAACTGAGAAGTGTATTTATTCCAATCGTTACCATCCCTGTATGTATCATCGCAAGCTTCGGTTTAATTTATTTATTTGGCTACACCATTAACATTATTACCCTGCTTGCCATCGTATTATCGATTGGGCTCATCGTCGATGATGCGATTGTGATGCTTGAAAATATTTATCGCCACATTGAAATGGGCAAACCACGCATGCAAGCTGCACTGGTTGGCAGCAAAGAAATGTTATTTCCAATTATAGCGATGACACTCACACTCGCAGCAGTTTATGCGCCGATTGGCTTTGTTAAAGGTGTCAGCACTCATATCTTTGGCTCGTTCGCCTACACTTTGGCTGGTGCCGTAATGATCTCTGGCGTTGTAGCGCTAACACTATCACCGATGATGTGTGCACGCATTTTACCCCAACAAATCAACCACACGGGTTACTCAAAATTTCTCTATAATTTTGTAGATAGATTGCGTGGGATGTATCAATCCGCACTTGGACACATATTAAAATTACGTTTAAGTATTGTTATTATCACACTTGCAATTGCCGGCAGTGGTTATTTTATCGCACACTCAATGCCTAAAGGCTTTATGCCAGCAGAAGATATGGGTTATGTGATGATACGCTTTAAAGTGCCTGCAGGTAGCAGTCTTGCGAGCAACGAACAACAACAAAAAGAACTTTATACCCTACTCAAACAAATACCAGATATCAAAGATGTCACCCAGTTTGTCAGTCAATCTGATTCATACAATGCCTCATTTGTGACGCTAAAGCCTTTCAAACGACGCAACCACTCCGCAAAGCAAATAGCCGCACAAATTAATCAAGCTATCAAACAAGCACCCAATATCAGTGCGACTGCATTCCCACCCTCTTATGGCGGTGATATTCGCTACCAACTCTCGTTTTATATCATTGCATCAAGCAGCTACTATGACCTGTATCGTCATGTACAAAAAGCCATATCTTCTCTACAAACTTACCCTGGTATTTTATCTATCGATACTGATTTAAAATTTGATAGTCAACAATATGCCATGACGATTAAACGCCAGCTTGCAAGTCAACTCCAGGTGGATGCACAACATATCGATTCTGCTGTTGCTAATTTCTTAGGTGGCACCACTATCTCATCGTTTGATATGGATGGTCGTAACTATGATGTCAATGTTCAAGCAACCGATCCTTACCTACATAGCCTTAATGCCATAGATCAATTCTACATAAAAAATACCGATGGTAAATTAATTTCACTCGGCCAACTCGTCGACCTTAAACCATCACTCGAACAACGCAGCCTGTCTCACTATAATCGCCTGCGTGCCGCTTTAAACACTGTCACATTACGCACCGGTTATTCCCTCGATAAAGTGGTAATGTATCTACAACAACACTTACCCGGTTTATTACCAAGTAACGCGCAATATGCTTTCAGTGGTCTTGCTAAAAAAATCGGTGACAGCAGCAATAACATCGCGATTATGTTTATACTGGGTATCGTCTTTATCTACTTAGTACTCGCCGCCCAGTTTGAAAGCTTTCTTGATCCATTGGTAATTTTACTTGCCGTACCATTAAGTATCGTAAGCGCACTACTTGCATTGCAATGTGCTCACGCATCGCTTGATATTTATTCGATGATTGGACTGATGACATTGATCGGCTTAATCGCTAAACATGGCATTCTAATTACCCAATTTGCCAATCAATTGCAACGTCAAGGTAATAGCATTACAGATGCGATTATCGAAGCCGCTGGCATTCGCTTACGCCCTATCCTTATGACAACAGCAGCAATGATCTGTGGTGCACTGCCATTATTGTTTAGCAGCGGTGCAAGCAGTCAAAGCCGCTTTGAAATTGGTATTGTGATTGTTACAGGATTACTCTTTGGAACTTTTTTCTCATTAATTGTAGTGCCCGTACTGTATACATTGGTAAACCAACTACGGCAATGCTGTTCTAAGATAGCACCAAATACAGTATAAAAACTCAAAAACCAGTAAATTCTACTAGTTGTTCTTACTCATCACCAATTATAAAATCACCTTCTAAATTGATCCTCATGAAGCCTTGTTCATCTTTAAGATCGAAGAAGCTGATTAGAGATGCACTGCGAGAGTATAACTAGGAGAATATAATGAGAAATATAACTAATCTAACTGATTTAAAAGAAAACACATGGGTGCAATTTAGAACCAAAAAACCTGCGCACACACTTAGCGAAGAACAAAAAGAAATCTATGTTAAAGAGCATCCATTTTATGTAGTTGAGCGAGATGACGGCGCCTTCGATCCTTGTCGATGCCTTCTTATTGATTTAGAGAAAGAAAAGCTACACGATTATTGCCCGCGAATGATGTCTTTAGGAGGGGTAGGTTTAGTATCTCCTGATGATGTAGTAGAAAAACTCAGCATAGAGCAGGTAATTAAAGTTTATGGTCTAGTACAAACGGCGTCGATATATCTTCACATACAAAAGCATATAGAAAGAATAAATAGTATCAGAAAACCTAACGAAAGAAAGATAGAACAAATATCAGTTCCATTTGCATCTGAAATATTAAAGCAAGCACAAGCACTTCCATCAGAATTCACTTTAGCTTTGAATGAAATTAAATCGCGACCTCAGGAAGAGAGACTAGATTTTATAAAAAGGCAGCGCTACAAAGAATCCCTTGGCGGAATTATACTTGCAAAAGAACTTACTCAAATAGATATGATCAGTCAAATTTTAGATTTGATTCCTTCTAGCGAGCACATTGAACTTATTACCATGCCAATAAGTGTGTTTTTGATCGGATCTATAAGTTTATTAGGGCTCATTGTTGCTCGTTCGGACTATCATTCTTTAGAATTAATATTAAGTAAGATTGCAAAAGATAAACGATTAGAAGTAATAAAGGCCAATTGCAAACAAGATATAGCCGAGGAATTTTTTTCTAGCCAGAATGTAGGTAAGATTTATAACTTACTACAGTTTTGCATCAAAATGGATGACACACTTTTGTTAAAAAAACTTTTAGAAGCATTACAACCTAAAGAACGCTTACAAATAGTCAAAAGCAGTTTCGATAGCGCTGATAAACTTCCAAAGCTTGCAGGTTTTCAGATAATTAGGGAGTTGTTACCAAAAATAAAACCTGCTTTATTTTCAAGGCAAATAATTACCAATTTAGATGATTTATTGTGGTGCTTCATTCAGGTTGCTCCCCATGATTATACTGCGTTTATATCCCAAGCAAAAATACGTATCCCAACAACAACCATAATTAATGGGCTCGCTACTATACTAAGTCCACTCCCTGAAAGTGAGCGAAGCTTATTAATTGAGGCTATGTTTGCTAATTCATCAAAATTCACAGATAAAAATACACTACTATATGGGTTACGTGTTGCAATTGATTTTACACCAGACGAATACAAAGCCACACTACGGCAAGATTCCATAGGTGATTATACAAATACACTAAGGCTATTTAAATCTAAAGGTATCGAAGAAACACATAGCGCCAGCACCGAAGGTATATGCGCCATACTTTAACGATCATAGAGGCAATGGTCTGGGTACACATTGCCTTCTGTTTAGCAGTGACGTAACCCATCAAAGCCGCTTTGAAATTGGTACTGTGATTGTTACAGGTTTACTCTTTGGAACTTTATTTTTAGGACAACTACCAAATTGATCCTCATGACGCCTTGTTCATCTTTAGGATCTAAGAGCTGACAAGAGATTAACTGCGAGAGTATAACTAGGAGAATATAATGAGAAATATAACTAATCTAACTGATTTAGAAGAAAACACATGGGTGCGATTTAGAACCAAAAAACCTGCGCACACACTTAGCGAAGAACAAAAAGAGATCTATGTTAAAGAGCATCCATTTTATGTAGTTGAGCGAGATGACGGCGCCTTCGATCCTTGTCGATGCCTTCTTATTGATTTAGAGAAAGAAAAGCTACACGATTATTGCCCACGAATGATGTCTTTAGGAGGGGTAAGTTTAGTATCTCCTGATGATCTAGTACAAAAACTCAGCATAGAGCAGGTAATTAGCGTTTATGGTCAAGTACAAACGGCGTCGATATATCTTCATGTACAAAAGCATATAGAAAGAATAAATAGTAACAGAAAACCTAATCAAAGAAGGATAGAACAAATAACAGTTCCATTTTCATATGAAATATTAAGGCAAGCACAAGCACTACCATCAGAATTCGCTTTAGCTTTGAATGAAATTAAATTGCAACCTCCGGAAGAGAGACTAAATTTTATAAAAAGTCTGTGCTACAAAGGACCCTTTGGCAGAATTATGCTTGCAGATGAATTTACTCAACTAGATATGATCAGTCAAGTTTTAGATTTGATTCCTTCTAGTGAGCACATTGAACTTATTACCATGCAAATTTCTGTATTTTTGCACGGAACTGTAAGTTTATTAGGGCTCATTGTTGCTCGTTTGGACTATTCCTCTTTAGAATTTATATTAAGTAAGATTGCAAAAGATAAACGATTAGAAGTAATAACGGCCAATTGCAGACGAGAAATACTCGATGTTTATTCACCTGAACAGGATAAAATTAAGATTTATAACTTACTACAGTTTTGCATCAAAAAGAATGACACAATTTTGTTAAAACAACTTTTAGAAGCATTACAACCTGAAGAACGCTTACAAATAGTCAAAAGCAGTTTCGATAGCGCTTATAAACTTCCAAAGCATGCAGGTTTTCAGATAATTAGAGAGTTGTTACCAAAAATAGAACCTGCTTTATTTTCAAGTCAAACAATTACCAATTTAGATGGTTTATTGTGGTGTTTAATTCAGGTTGATCTCCATGATTATACTGCGTTTATATCTCAAGCAACAATATGTATTCCAGCAACAACCATAATTAATAAGCTCCCTGTTATACTAAGCCGATTCCCAGTAAGTGAACGAAGCTTATTAATTGAGGCTATGTTTGCTAACTCATCAAAATTCACAGATAAAAATACACTATTATATGGACTACTTGTTGCAAGGGATTTTACACCAGACGAATACAAAACCGCACTAGAGAAAGATAAACTAGGTGATTATACAAATACACTAAGGCTATTTAAATCTAAAGGTATCGAAGAAACACATAGCGCCAGCACCCGAAGGTATATGCGCTATACTTTAACGATCATATAGGCAATGGTCTGGCACACATTCTAAAAACTCAAAAACTAGTAAATTTTACGAGTAGATTTTACTCATCGAACATCGTAAAATCACCTTCTAAATTTTAATCAAAGAGGTAGAATTATATGTTTAGAACAACTATGAAAAAGCCAACTCATACAATGCGATTATTGGTTGATCCTACATGCGGCATCGAAAATAAATATGCTCATACAACATTAGTATGTACTGATAATGATAAGCAAAAAGAACTTAAAGAAGAAATTCAAAACAGTGAACTCTGCCATTATTTTTCATCTAAGACTTTTTATGCTCAAAAAGTTGAAAACTTTGGCTCAAGCCTCACACTTGAAAAGTTTGATGATAAAGAAATTAAGTATTTAAAATCAATTTCAACTGCTATAACTAACTTTCCAGAGCCACCTAATCTTGCAAACGAGTGTAGAAAAATGGAATTTAATTACAATCAAGCAAAATCATTACGTGATTATTTGTTTGATAAAGCCAAAAATGCACAACTAGCTAAAAAAGTACAAACAAATAATTGGGTAGTTGTATTATCACTTGGCGATAAGGAAGAGGAAATTCGCGAAAAACTAAGTGGCGTTTTTGACAAGTTTATGTGCCCTGAAAATAATGGCGTACTATATCATTGGAAATTAGGTGAAGGTGATCACCAAGAAGCACAATTAAAACAACCTCATATTACAATCGGACCTAAAGATGAAGACAAACTAGTTGCTAAGCAATTAATTAAAAGTAAGACTCCTATTAAGTTTAGCCAAATTGATTATAAGCAACTTGGACCTCATGACGCATTATTTACTCTTATGATCGAAGGAACACATAAGACACTAACTGCGAGAGTATAATTAATTGTAAATAAGTTAAGTCTCTCATAACTTTATGTGAGAGACTTAAAATTACATTTTCAATATTAAATGTAAAGCATCAATGACAAGCTTTGATGTGTAAAACTCGGCACTTGACCTGACACTTTCTACTTATCAGACAGCGTCACTGTCAGTTAAGTGAGAACTTTTATCAAAGATTTTTATATGCGCTCCCTGGTGAAACTGAGCTTGTCGAATTTCATCAGAGGGAGCTCTTTCGCCCACCTCTTCCAATGCTTCTTGCGAAGCACTGTCATATGTGTGCGATGAGCAGAGATTATTGCCTGGATCAAACTGTTTATCAAGCATAACATCCTGTGCAAGCTTTTTAGCATC
>JAUIDD010000042.1 GCA_030429175.1 Gammaproteobacteria bacterium | reverse complement strand
AAATACTTTAATCACTTGCTTAATCGCATCCGTGATTGCAAAACTGAAAATGATTATCGTGCTTTACTTCCTTATAGTATCGAGCAGATTAAATCAACTAAGTAGTTTGGCGAACGATTACATTTATACGATAAAAAATTATGATACGTCTTGATAATACCTATTATTCTATTACTATCTACCGCCCTGCTAATTGATTGGACACTCCAAAAGCGTTATTTTAGTAACAACTTTGGAGAAGAGCGATGTCAAAAATCCTTGAGAAGCACAAACGTTGGATAGCTAAACGTAAGTTTGAAACTGGACTAGAACTCATCAAAAATCATAAAACCTTGGATGAGCTTAGTCGCGAAACAAGTCAGCCCGCGCATGTACTCTCACAATGGCGCGATGATTTTTTGAATCGCGGAGAGGTGCTTTTCAAAGAACCAGAGACTACCAAAGAAAAAGCGCTGGATGAACAAGTGACACGCTTACAAGCCAAAATTGGCGAAATCACCATAGACAACGATTTGCTGTATGAAAAGATTCGTCGCCTAGAGAATGGCGTCCCTTTTCACTTACGGAAATCGAAAGCTTAAGTCAAACCTGTTCGGTTTCCGCCAATAAAATCTTTGGTTTGGCACGAGTCTGTCGAGTGTGGAATATTCCACGCTCGACGGTTTACCATCAGAAGCAACAACGCATCAAAGCGCCATCGAATAGAAAACGAGGACGTAAGCCTGTTATCACGGATGATATTTTACTAGTTGAAATTCGCAACATAATTCACGAAGCACAAGCAGTCGGTTTTACTGGCGAAGGATACCGCAAAGTATGGGCTCGACTTCGCTTTAAAGGTCTAAGAGCCGATAAAGAGCGTGTGAGAAAAATCATGCGAGATAATGTTTTGTTGGCACCACATCGTCTTGGCAAACCCCGAGGTCCCGCAGCGCACACGGGAACCATCATGCCGATGGTGCCGAACATAATGTGGGGCACTGATGCAACCGCGACTTACACAACCTGCCATGGCAATGTCACGGTCTTTGCTGCGGTAGATCACTTCACCGGCGAATGTGTGGGTATTCATGCCGCGATTACGCCAAAGATATTGCATCAACTTTGTTATTGAGACATGATCATGGGAGTCAGTACATGAGTAAGTATTTTCAAAAAGAAATTAAATTCCTAGGAATCACGTCATCCCCTAGCTTTGTGAGATCATCGGAAGGCAATGGTATGATAGAGCGTTTCTTTCGAACCCAAAAGGAGGAGCTTCTTTGGGTCAACCACTTTGAAACCGTTGATCAGTTGCTAGAGGCCTTACATGCCTTCAAGCAGCGATACAACGAACACTGGATTATGCAGCGCCATGGGTACCGCACACCAAAGCAAGTGCGCGACAAATGGAATGCTGATATGATGGAGGTCGCTTGATGAGTGTCTAATTAAAGGCAGGCGCTACACAGTCTTATATATTTTTTATTTTGAATTTAATAAGTGTTTGCTGCTTTAAAACTAGATTTTTTAGGATTAACCACACCGATAGAGATAATGGTTTTAAGCCCTTCTTCGACCGTCATATCAAGTTCAATGATTTCTGTTTCAGGTACAATCATTAAAAATCCTGAGGTGGGGTTGGGTGTGGTGGGCACAAAGATAGTAATGTGGTTTTCATCTCCAGGTGCATGGATAAAGGTATCTGAGGTTTGAAAGCCGATGCTCCAAACACCTTTACGTGGAAATTCGATCATAATCACTTTGCGAAATGAACTGCCGGTTGGTTTGAGTAGGGCTTCAGTGACTTGTTTGACGGCAGTGTAGATGTTGCGGATGAGTGGAATGCGTGCGAGAATTTTTTCAGACAGTTCAACGATGCGACTACCAATAAAGTTGGTGACTAGCATGCCGGTGATAAATAGTACGATTAGTGTGAGTACAAGCCCTACACCTGGGATGGAAAAGCCGAATAAGTGTTGTGGCTGTAGGTGTTTTGGCAACAGTGCTACACTACCATCCATAATTTGTACGATAAAGCGAATAACGATATAAGTTGCCCAGATGGGTAACCATACCAGTAAACCACCAATAAAATATTTTCGCAGTAAAGGGCCTATTCTAGGTTTTTTGTTTTCCATTGGTGTCGCTATCCTTAGTGACTTTCGCAGCTTCTTTATTATCGTCTTTTTTAGCTGGGCTGTCCTGTTTTTTATCTTCAGTTTGCTTGGGCTTTCCCTTGAAGTCGGTTTCATACCAGCCGCTTCCTTTAAGATGAAAAGCAGCAGCTGAGACTAATTTGTTTAAGTTGTGCTCACCACAGTGTGGGCATTCAGTTGCTGGCGGATCGCTAAACTTTTGAACAAGCTCAGTTTGCTTGCCACAATGGTCACATTTATATTCATATATTGGCATAAGGTTACCCGTTTTAATTCTTGAAAACGGGTATTGTAGCAAAATAATAGTGTCAGGCACACGATTCACTAAACACAATTTTACCTACTACGATCAACCGGGATTCTGTACAATGGTGCCAGGCACTAAGAGGAACCAGGAGGAATAATGTCTAGACAGCCTACTAACAGACAATCAGAAGCACAAGCACTGCTAAAATCTGATGAGCGTTCAGTAAATGCATCTTGTTGTCAGCCTAAGACCAAGCTGGAGGGTGGGCTTTACTTGCTTGGCTGTGTTGGTCTCTGGGGAGGTGGTTTATGGGCATTAAATGCCTATGCTTTGCATATGATGAGTACGGGTTGTGCCGCTGGCTTTGGTTCAGCAGGTGGTGCTATGTTAGGTGTAAAAGGTTGCTGCCCAGTTTTTTGTTGTAACGAAGCTGCAGATGAAGATCAACGAGGTACAGATGTAGAGTTAACAGCTACATCACCACCATAAAAAAAAGCCCCATAATGGAGCTTTTTTTAGTGCTAGGGTATGTTTTAATCATCATCATCCCACTTAAGTGCACCACCGGTTTGATATTCGGTGACACGGGTTTCGAAGAAGTTTTTCTCTTTCTTAAGGTCCATCATTTCACTCATCCATGGGAATGGGTTGGTGACATTCTCATATTGTTCAGGCAAACCAATTTGTGCACAACGACGATTTGCAATATATTGCAAATAGCTTGTAAACATGTTGGCATTGAGGCCCAAGATGCCACGCGGCATGGTATCACGTGCGTATTGGATCTCGAGTTCGACGCCTTCACGAATCATTTTGATGATTTCTTGTTGGAATTTTTCAGTCCATAGATGTGGATTTTCAATTTTAATTTGGTTAATCACATCGATACCAAAGTTAGAATGCATTGATTCATCACGTAAGATATATTGGAACTGTTCTGAAGTGCCAACCATCTTACCACGGCGCCCCATCGCTAAAATCTGCGTAAAGCCTACGTAGAAGAAGATCGATTCAAATACGACGTAGAATGCAACAAGATCACGCATTAAGCGTTGGTCCATTTCAGGTGTGCCAGTATGGAAGTTAGGATCGCTTAAGCTTTGCGTGTAGGGTAGTGCCCACGATGCTTTGCGTGCAACCGATGGTAGTTCGCGATACATGTTAAACACTTCAGCTTCATCGAGGCCTAAGCTTTCAATGATATGTTGATATGAATGTGTGTGTAACGCTTCTTCGAATGCTTGGCGTAATAAGTATTGACGGCATTCTGGGTTGGTAATATGTTTGTAGACAGCTAGTACCAAGTTGTTTGCTACCAGTGAGTCAGCAGTTGAGAAGAAGCCAAGGCTGCGCTTAATGATCGTGCGTTCATCTTCAGTTAAACCATTAGGATCTTTCCACAATGCTACATCGGCTGCCATATTAATTTCATTTGGCATCCAGTGGTTAGCGCAAGCATCCAGATATTTATTCCATGCCCATTTGTATTTAAAGGGTACAAGCTGGTTTAGATCCGCACGACAGTTAATAATTTTCTTATCATCAACCTGGATGCGGGCAGCACCCATTTCAATTTCTTCAAGGCCGGTTACGCCAGCAAAGTTACCTTTGCTGACGTCACCATTACTGCTATCCTTGCGAGTGTCGTTTTTTTCCAATGCGTCAGTATTAATAGCAGCTGTTGTATCTGTGGTATAACTTTCCCAGTCGAGTAATGATTCAGTAGTATGTTCGCTCATAAGTATTGCTCCTTTAAAATTTATTGGCACGCTTCACAATCAGGGTCGTCAATTGAACAAGCTTTGGGAGGTGCTTGAACAGCGTTGAGCTTGCCATCGTTAATCGTTGCTTTTTCGGTGTTGGTAGCACCAAGGCTACGTAGGTAGTAGGTCGTTTTTAATCCGCGTAACCATGCCATGCGATAGAGTACATCGAGTTTTTTACCTGAAGGTTCACCCATGTATAAGTTAAGTGATTGCGCTTGATCAATCCATTTCTGGCGGCGCGATGCGGCATCTACTAACCATTTAGGCTCTATTTCGAAGGCAGTGGCATAGAGTACTTTTAATTCGTCAGGAATACGTTTGATTGATTGGACACTACCGTTATAGTATTTAAGATCGTGTACCATTGCGGCATCCCAAAGATCACGCGCTTTTAAGTCACGCACGAGATATGGATTTATAACCGTAAATTCTCCTGACAAATTTGATTTCACAAATAAGTTTTGATACGTCGGCTCAATTGATTGACTGACGCCGGCAATATTTGAAATCGTTGCGGTTGGTGCAATTGCCATAGTGTTCGAATTACGCATACCAACACTTTTAACGCGTTTGCGCAGTGTATCCCAGTCAAGACGCATGGTTGTATCTTGTTCTAGATATTTGCCACGTGTTTCTTTCAGCAATTTAATCGAGTCGATTGGTAAGATACCTTGGCTCCACAATGAGCCTGGATAGCTTTCGTAGGTGCCACGTTCTTCTGCAAGATCAGTCGAAGCTAGAATAGCATGATAACTGATGTGTTCCATACACACATCGGCAAATTCAACTGCTTCTTTAGAGGCATAAGGAATACGTTGCTCGTATAGTGCATCTTGGAAGCCCATCAAGCCAAGACCAATAGGACGATGACGCATGTTAGAGTTTTTCGCTTGTGGTACTGAGTAGTAGTTAATGTCAATCACGTTGTCAAGCATGCGGATTGCTGTTTTAACTGTTCTTTGTAATTTTTCTGTATCCAGCTTGCCATTTTTCATATGTTTGACCAGGTTAATGCTACCTAAGTTACATACGGCAATTTCGTCTTGCGAAGTGTTTAATGTGATCTCAGTGCACAAGTTTGAGCTATGTACGACACCGGCGTGTTGCTGGGGTGAACGGATGTTACAAGGGTCTTTAAAGGTGACCCATGGATGCCCAGTTTCAAACAACATACCCAGCATTTTACGCCATAGTTTTGTGGCAGAAATTTTCTTACTGCGTATTTCACCGTGTGCAGCTTTTGCTTCATAGTCAAGGTATAGCTTTCTGAATTCATCACCATAAGTATCGTGTAGACCTTTGGCTTCATCTGGTGAGAACAGTGTCCATTCGGCATTTTCAAAAACACGTTCCATAAATAAATCAGGAATCCAGTTGGCGGTATTCATGTCGTGGGTACGACGGCGATCATCACCAGTGTTTTTGCGTAGCTCTAAAAATTCTTCGATATCCATGTGCCATGTTTCTAGATAACCACACACAGCACCCTTGCGTTTACCGCCTTGGTTTACTGCAACGGCAGTGGCATCAGCTACGTTTAAGAAAGGAATTACACCTGAAGACTTACCGTTGGTGCCTTTGATACGGGCGCCCATACCACGCACAGGTGTCCAGTCGTTACCGAGTCCCCCCGCCCATTTAGAGAGCATGGCGTTGTCTTTAATCGCACCATAAATGCCATCGAGATCATCAGGTACAGTCGTTAAAAAGCAGCTTGATAACTGTGAGTGTAATGTGCCTGAATTAAACAAGGTTGGCGTTGAGCTGACATAATCAAAAGATGAGAGCAGCTCATAAAATTCAATTGCACGTTGGGTGCGTTGCTCACCTTCACAGTGCGCCAATCCCATTGCCACACGCATAAAGAATGTTTGTGGGAGTTCGATACGGTTACCTTCGTGATGGATGAAGTAACGATCATAAAGTGTTTGGATGCTTAAGTAGGTAAAGTCTAGGTCTCGTTCGCTGTTAAGCGCTTGTGCTAACATATCTAAGTCGAAATCTTTAAGATTTGGGTGTAGGTGTTCTTGGTCTATGCCTTGTTTAATATAAGCTTTAAATACTAATGGGTAGAGTTTAGCAATGCTTTGTTCGTTTAGGTCATATTTGATGTGGAGGGCATCGAGGACTTCGCGATAGATGTCTTGTAGTGTTAGACGCGCTGTGACGTAGGTGTAGTTAGGGTCGTTTTCAACTTGGGTACGTGCACTCATAACTAAGGCTTTGTACACATCTTTGATATTAACGCCATCAAATAGGTTATTACGTGTTTCTTCGATGATTTGAGTTGGTGCAACATTTTCAATGCCGTTGCATGCATCGATAGCAAGGTTAGCAAGCCAGCTTATGTCGAGTAGGGTCGTTGAGCCATCATCGAGTGTGACGCGAATATGTGGTTCTTCGATTGCTGTATCATGCTGTTTGGCTTGGCGTGCCTTACGATGTTCTTCACGGTAAAGGACGTAGGCACGGGCGATTTTTTGTTTGCTCGCGCGCATGAGTTGTAGCTCAACGAGATCTTGAATCGCTTCGATATGGATCGTACCACCAGTCGGCCAGCGTGCTTCAAGGCGGTTGGTGATATTATTGGTCATCTCACCGATTTCATTATGTAGGCTATCTGAATTCAATGCGTCCTTGCCTTCGACAGCTGCGAACACATTTTTAATTGCAGCACTGATACGGCTATCATCATAGTTCACAATTCGACCATCACGCTTAATGACTTTGATTACAGTCACCTTTGTATCGGTGGCAAGTATATTAGGATTGTTGATGTGAATGGCTTCCTTAGCCGTAGTATCAATAGCGCTCATGAGTGTGATTACTCCTTATGTCGTTGATTGTTTTAAATTGGGGATAAATAAACAGACGTGACAGCCATGTCTACTTGTCCAATCCATAGGACCCCAATATATGGGTGTCACTCGGTCTATAAACACAAGATAATGTGTTTTAACCGCGATTGCAATAGGAATAAATTGGGTAAATTCTGTGGATAACCTGTGTGTTTTGTGCAAATTTTTCTGTGGATTTTTTTAAGTTTTAGTTTTCAATTAGTTACCAGCTGTGGGTGGATAATGTTTTGTATGAATTTTTTTGATCAATTTAAAAATAAATTTGAGCGCGTTCAAATGTCGATCTAAACGCACTCAAGACGAATTAATTTAATACTATGGGTGTTATTGATGATCCATCACCGGTGGCTATTGTTGGCGCTTGGAAGAATCCAGGACTAGTCTGGGCTGCCTGTGGTTCTGGCCATTTTGCTGGTAAGGAAGCAAGCATTGCCAGTTGTATTGGTGTGAGTAAAAATTGGTATGATAGTTGTCGCGTTTGGAATAGGCCTGGTCTAAAAATGCTTACACGTGCACGTGCTAGATTTGAGGATTCCTGCGGTAGGAGGTGTTTTATAAGCTCTAGTGTTGCTTCAGCCACTTTCTGTGAGCAGTGTGTTATATAAAAAAAGTTTTGGCCACTCTGATCCACAAATGATGGATGCGGTAAGGAAGCCTGGTGATTGAGGTCTGCTATAAGTTGGTCCCATAGATCTTTATCATAGGTGGTGCCGAGCGCAATACAAAATTCACGTAGTGAGTTAAGTGTTAATGTGATTTCTTCACCTTCTTTAAAGCAGCTGGTTACTGTAATTCCCATATGTGTTTTAAATTTATGGATTAATTTTAGTAGTTGCTCAAGTGGTGGTGCGACATCTGTAGAAACTTGTCTCTCGATTTCTTCGAATAGATCTTCAAGTTTGGGGATTTTTCCTGATTGAATATGTTCTAAATATTTAAGTGCAGCTCCAAATCGTTCATCAAGACAACCTTTTTCAGAAGCAACAATTTTATTTAAAAAATGCGTAATGACATCTGGGCGTTGACCTTGAATGCTGAAGAGATATTCATACGCTTGTTCCATAATAGCAATACGTTCTGCAAGTTGACGTTCTGTATCTGCTGCAGCAACAGCTAAAGCTTCTGGTTCACTGGCTTGTTGAATATGAAACGATACACCTTGAAAATCACGCAATACACCTTTACCAGCATCAAATTCTGGCTTAAAGGATTCAAGTGGTGTGTTAGGTAATCCATAATGCTGGTATGCTTTTGGATTAATTTGGTGTTTTACTAGATAAAAGATGTAACCGTCTGTGTCTAAGTTTGCAGCAATAAAACGTAAACAATTAATCATGCGAATAGCGGGTTCAAGATTAGGATGTCCGTCAGGGTGTTGATTTTGAAGTAGATTTACCAGGCCATTAAGCTTAGCTAATTTACCCTCTCGTAATTCTCGGTAATTCGTTGCAGTTGTATCATCTGGGTCATTTAGGTCGATAAATGTACCTGTTTCGTCGTCTGAAAAAAGAATGCTGGCCATGTTACTCCCTCCATTAATATTTGTGCAGTGAGTATACGGAACTTGTATATGCTTATGCAAGTATCGTAGGATTTATTTATTTTGAGTTAAATGATATTCCTGCAAGCTCATCCCAATCGCCCCAGGTCCTGCATGTGCACCTAATGCGGCGCCACAATCAACAATGTCGAGCGTATTGAGATTAGGATAAGTTTTTTTGACTAAGTTGCGTAGCTCTATGGCGAGTGGTTTGCAGTGTGTATGCATAATCGTAATGCGATACGTTTTGTCAGGTGTGTAAGTTTTTTTAATTTTGTTTAACAGTTTTTTAGCGAGATTTTTGCGACCCCATAGTAACCAGCGTGTTGCTATTTTGCCCTCATTATTAATACTCACCACTGGCGTTAAGTGCAATAAGTCGGCAATCATTTTTATTTTCACAGGCAGGCGACCACCACGTACCATAAAGTTAAGATTGGTGAGTGCTGCAAATGTATGTGTTTTATTAATAATGTCTTTAGCGGCAGTTAAGAGTTGCTGTTTATTCATACCTGCTTTAGCGGCTTCCGCAATATAGCGTACGATTAAACCTTGGCCTGCGGAAAAGTTGCGTGAATCAAGCACGGTAATTTCGTTATTTTTATTACATTTTTCTGCAGCTATTTTGGAGGCATTAAAAGTACCGCTAGCGTTTGCGGGAATGTGCAGCGCAATTATAGATTCATAGTGGCTACTCAGATATTGATATTGACGTTGAAAATCGCCAAAACTTGGTTGTGAGGTTTTGGGGTGATGTTGATTGTGTTTGAGCTCTTGATAAAACTCAGCAGCATTCATCGATACTTTATCAAGATAGCTTTTATTTCCAAAGTTAATCACGATAGGCACGACATGAATATCGAGATCAGCGATCATGCCTTTAGGAAAATCCGCACCTGAGTCGGTTAGTATTGCGACGGTAGTTTGACGGTGATTAAAGCTTTTTTGTTGATGAATCATATCATCAGCTTTTTCATCTTTAAGTTGGCCGTATTGACGACAGATATCGAACACTTGTGTAGGATCGTTAACATGAATATGGATTTTAGTTTTTTTACTCGAGCCTGCGACGATAAGGCAATTACCTAATTCATCAAGTTGATCGCGTAAATTATTCTGGTCAATGTGATTACTAAGGATTAAACACTCGGTGCAGAATTGATATTTTTCATTGAGCTCTGCGCCAGGTTCTTGTTCAGGAATGGTAATGTCGATAGGCATCACTTCTTGTGCGGTTAAGTTATCAATAGCACCATTTAACATAAACTCATAAATACCATTGAGAAAGTCAACCAGCCCTTGTGCACCTGCATCGACAACGCCGGCTTTGCGTAGTGACTTAAGTTGTTTGGTTGTTTTTTCAAGAGAAATTTGTGCCACTTTAAGGCTGCGTTCAATCAGTGTTACAAAATCAATATCATCATCGGTTAATTGCTGGTGAGTAAGTTCATTTGAAAAGTCGCGCATTACCGTTAGAATGGTGCCTTCTTGAGGTTGTGATAGTGCGCGATGTGCAAAATTAACACCGGTCGTAATAGCGGAGACAAAGTTACGTGTGGTCATTTTTTCATGTACGCCTGCTGCACCCTCACTAAAGCCCTGGAAAAATTGTGCAAAAATAGCACCAGAGTTGCCGCGTGCGCCATTAAGTGCTGAATCAGCAACTTGTTCTAGCAGGTGATTAATTTCAGGCTTATGAAAAGCATACGTACCTTCGATGATTGCATTCATCGTTAGTGCTAAATTTGTCCCAGTGTCACGGTCAGGTACCGGAAATACATTGATTTTATTTAGATAATCTTGACGCGCGATGACCTCGCGTATCCCCGCTACAATGGCGCGATGCAGGCGTATGCCGTCTAGATATGTGATTTTATTTGAGCTCATATGTTTCCTTTGAGTGGGCAACGAGTGTATCAAGTTTGAGTAAAAAGTCCCATTGTTCATAAAGTGATATATGTACGTATTTAAAATCATTTTTTCTTTTATTTTGGACTGCTATTTGCGGTAAAATGATCGGATTCTGTTTATGTTGGAGAATTTATGAAGATCTACTGTGTGCGTCATGGAGAGGCCGAAACACCAGATGTGAATCCAGAGCGGCCCTTAACGGAGCAGGGGCATAAAGATGTCGAACGGGTTGCGCGTTTTATGGGAGAAGCAGGGTTGCATGTCGATCATATGCTGCATAGTCCCAAACAGCGTGCGATTGAAACCGCAAATATTTTTGCAAAATATCTGAATGCAGATCAAGTTAACGGTTGTGATTCATTGCTCGATGAAGATAGCGATGTCGAGCCACTGGTGAGCATGATGCCTGCCTGGCACGGTGATACTATGCTCGTCGGTCATCTACCGTTTATGTATAAATTTGTGAGTGCGCTCGTGCTTGATCAACAAGACTATTATCCTATCGTTAATTATCCACCCGGTACGGTGGTTTGTTTGGATCAATATGATAGCCAACGCTGGGTGATTAGCTGGTTGTTAGGTCCGCAGTTATTACCTAAATGATTACCATTTCACTACAGCAGTCTCGCGTATTAAACATGCTGTTAGTATTGGTTGCAGGCTTAGCTATTGCTACTATTTACTTCTCACCCCTATCATCGTGGTTAAGTATTTTTGTAATCATGTATTTGTGTTATTTATTGCGTCCTCATTCATATAAAAAAATCATGTTTATTGATCATAATCATTGTGCTTGTTATAAGGTTAATGGTGAAGCAACTATGATGCGACTCGATAAAGAAACGATCTTTACCCGCTGGTTTGTGATTTTATGTTTGCGAGAGGTTGGTGGGCGTAAGCACTTTGCTTGGGTCAGCACGAGACTGGATGCACAGTGGGTAGACGTTTTAAAAATTTATAGATTAGCGCGCTGTTTGGTATGAAAACGTTTTTCTACTTTTATATTGCAAACTCAAAAACGCTAATATCATCGCAATTGTGGCTATTAAGTTTGGTAGATTAAACCAGATATTCATAATGGGGCCTGCGATCAGTCCAGTCAGCATCCAAGCGATACCAAGTGCCGTGCTAGCGCAGCCGAGTATATAACCCTGATGTATTTTATCGCTACGCTGTGACATTATCGCAAGCAACGATGGATAGGCAGTACCGATGCAGATGGTAGCAGGAATCATCATAATCCATTGCACGGTAATATTAGGAATCATGCAAGCGCTAAAAGCGAGCGCTAATATCAGCAAGCTTGTTTGTGCAATATGTTTGACGTCATAGTGTTTGATTAAATAGCGGTAGATTATGGTTAAGCCGACACACATCCAAAAGCCTGTATATGTGGTAAATAAGCCGACTTGGTTGGTGGTATAATGATAGTGTTGTGATAAGGTTAAAAATGCCGCTTGATAGTATTGGCTCCAAGCAATTTCTAAAAAGAAAAAGCTTAGTATCAATGCCCAGATATGATAACGAGAAAATAATTGTAGCAATGACCCTAGTGGTTGCGCGGTATTATCACTAGTTTGTTGGCCGGTATTTTTATAGTAGAACAGAAACATCAATACATTAACCACCGATAAAACTACGGCAAAAGCATAAGGTGTGGTGATATTAAACCAACTTACTAAATGTGAATCTGACAAATAGCTGCCTGACAGTGGGCCTACAACCATACCAAGTGTCATTGCAAAGCCAATTAAACTTAAATAAAACGCGCGTACTTTGCCTGTAGTAAAGTCGGTAACACCCGCTTGTGCGACCGGTTGGCTGCTACTTGAAGCACCAGCAATAAAGCGGCCGATAAAAATCAAGCTGAGCATATGCTTCATAATGCCAATGATAGGCAATGCAAAACCAATGCAAGCAGCGATTAATGCACCGATTAAAGCTTTTTTACGTCCATAGCGATCAGAAAGATGGCCGATGATAGGAGAGCATATCATAAAAGCTAATGGTGAGAGCATAAGTGCGAGACTATAAAATAAATCGCGTGTTGCCATAGAGGTATTCGTGGGAATCAAGCCGCCATCACCATGAA
>JAUIDD010000006.1 GCA_030429175.1 Gammaproteobacteria bacterium | reverse complement strand
TTTGAATTACTCGAAGTCAAGCAACACACCGGCATTTACTTGACAGAAAGTTTAGCGATGTGGCCAGCAGCATCAGTGTGTGGGTTTTATTTTTCGCACCCACAAGCAGATTATTTCGGTATTAATAAAATAAACTCAGAGCAAGTGCAAGACTATGCTAAGCGAACCAATCAACCATTACAAGAAATTAAAAAGTGGTTAGCGCCTGTAATAGAGTAGTGTTACTGTATTGACAACTTATTTTTATTGCTCGATACTCTTGCCTTACAAATTATAAGGTATATTATATGCGTCCCTCGTTATATCGTTTTGATCATGAATTAAGATCTCGCCTTCAAGATTATCAAGATACAAAAATAAAATCATTAAGTAGAAGAGACTTGGTGCAAGAGCTATTAATTCATGCATCAGTTCTCGCAGTAGCAACTTATTCAGCATATGAGGGGTGGGATGCATCATTACTATATGCTAAATCGAAAGATAATCTGTTAAATACTTTAGGTCCTTATATGAGTTTCTGTACGGTTTCCATAAATACTTTTCAGGCAGCTGATATTTATTTAGGAGAACTTCAAGAATTCAGACGTGATGTTTCTGATAATGAAAAACAACTACTATCTACAATGACTTTGGCTCAGCAAATCAAAAAACGTAGTGTTAGTATGGCTTGTATTATTTTGGGAACTGCTTCAGCAATTCCACTCAGTTATATTATGTATAAAGATACACATAATTTACTACTGACCATATTAACATTTCTCACTAATGTACCGATCAGCTACCGTGGCGTTTATAACCTTCGTATGCGTATACCAACACATCTCTTGCTCAGGGATAAAAAGCAATTATTATTAGTGCGAGCACAAAAAGCGCTAGCTGAGCACATATTACAATCCTATGATAATTTACTTCAAAAGCCTCAACTTAGTATCGAAGCAAAACTAGAATCATTGCATAAGATTAATCTTTATACACGTGTTGATGTGATTACACCGCTGCTTAATTTAGATGTTGCTGAGTCTGCAGCAATGTTACCATCTACATCTAAATGGCGATTATTATTTACTACGTTGTCAGTTATTTTCGTTGTCTGCCCGCAGTTTGGCTATATGCTAGATGCGTGGAAAGCGGGAGCGGTTATCGATGATAAAAATAGCTCTGCTTCGATTATATTCCTTATTTTAAATGTAATAGTTTATGTGGGTTTGAGTCTTGATGCGGCATTAGAGTTATCTTCAATTTTCTTTAATGGTCGTAAAACTGCTTTCGCACATCTGAATAGTATTATTATGCGAATAACATCAACCCTGATGCTTTTTATCAGTCTTGGGTCGGGCGCTATGCTTGCAGACACCAATATGAGCAATGAGCTTGATGATTATAGTGATGATGCTACACCGGTCGTATATTTTCCTGCGGGCCTTGCACATTTATTTGAGATTTCGAGTTTTGTATCAGAGGGTTTTACTAATTACTATTATGCGATTCACTATGTAATTATATTATGTAATCTCTACTACCGATCGCATAGTAGTAATACTTATAAGCAGGGTCTGGTAAAACTTAATGATACAGTTTCACACATGGTATCTCTAATTTTAAACATGGGCTCGAAAAAATTTAAAAAGGTTATTACACACGATAGCTTCCCGCAAGAGCGCTTGAAGGGCATCTTCACTAGCGTATTTACGCCCAGCGACATTAATCGCATCTTTGAAATTGGTGAGCAAGAATGCGACGAGGATTCGTACCTCTTAGAAAATATTTAATAAATGCATCGTATCGATGTATTAAGTTAGGGGCAATTGTCAACAGCCCCTAACCAAGTTGAAATGCTCAAGCTGGCATCTCCGAGGAAAATTTTTGGTGCAGTAGATTTTATTACGTCAATCACAACGGTAAAGCGAAATAGCGGTCCAAGATAGGATTTGATATATGCCTCAAGCATTAGTAGCTTGTCATGAGCTTGAATTAGACTAATATAATCGTTGAATGTTATCGGACCAATACTGATTTGTAATCTATAAAGTCTACTTTGGAATGTACTTCCAAGTCTCAGATTATTGTTGAGAATATGAGGCAGTTTCGGTCTTGTAATATTGAATGTATCATTAAGATTTTCAATAATGCTAACTGGATATTGAATTAATCCACTAAGTTTTTTCTTAAGATAGCAACTGCTACGTAGGCGTGGTAATTGAGCTTTATGTGCATGTGACGTTAGTTTTCTGTGGTCGTCAAAGCGCTTTTCAATATTGTTATTATTAGTGCAGGTAATAATGGCATGATGGTTATCTATTTTGATATGGAACTTAAAGACTGGAAATATATTACCTTCGTATTTAACAAACTTAATTGAGCGAATCTCATATTGTTCGATAGTGTAAAGTATCTCATCAAAGTGGTTGCACAGCATAATCGACAATCACTTCAATGTTAATTGGGTGGAGTAATTGAAAAAAACGTCTCAATACCGCAATAAATAAGCTATGAATAGCTAATGATTGATTAAAGATAATCATATATTTTATTTTTGCAGGCTCGATTGGTACGAGATGGATATGGGCGATACTCTCATACACTTGTTTACTTTCTTGATTATGTTTGAATGTATGAATCTCAAGCAGTGCTTTGAGTTGCTCAGTTGGATTCGTAGCATATAAAAAATTAAAATCTGTGATACTCACAGTTTCGAGTAAATTTGCCGAATAATGAGGCTCAATCGGCATAAAAATTTTACTTACGCGTGTAATTTTAGCTATATGTGTAAGAGGACTATAATACTGAGATGCGTCTATTGCTCGGCATTTTTTATAGAGATTACCTTGATGGCATAATATGGATTGAGATGTGATTTGACCATGGTCACGCGCTCTAACTATTGCGTTTAAGTAACAGCTATTGATTGTTGAGCATGGTTGAATATAAGATTCTTGCCCATAATGGGCCATTTTAACTTGATACTCACGTCGATTGACGTCAATTTTAAATGGCTCTGATTGATGCTTGAATCGATTGAAGGTAAGTATACAATTTTTCAAAATTTTTGAAGATACTATTGGCTTCATGTGATCATTTGAAGTAGGTGTTAATGCGCATAACAGTGCTGGATGATTGCAGAATATAAGTAATAATTGATAGGGGTCAGTATGCGGAACAAAAGGTTTGAATCCGGCAACCATTAACTTACTATAATCATCAAATATCGTATGATTTTCCGGATCTAAGTAAAAAATATTTGTGTTTAGGTCTATCGAGTGTGTCGTTGTAAATTTTAAATCTTCACCATCGGTGTTTAAACACAGTTCTAAGTTTTTTGGGATGCAGTTGTCATATTCCAAATCAAATTTAAACAGACATGCAGCTGGAATAATACTGGTTAAGTGTGGGTAGCAGGAATGTAATAAATGTAGATCGATCATATTTAACATTACAATTCCATTTGAAATTCAATAGCATTAGAAAAAATACTGGCATCCATATGTAGTGACATTTTGATATAACATATATAGCTGTTTGCAGCTCCTGATTCCTTCAGTGAAATAGCTGCATGCTTAAGTGGATAATAATTTTGATATGCAAGTTGAGAGCAGTATTGGTTGATCCATGATTGGAGTTCTTGTTCAGCATCTGCCGGTGATGAAAACTGGCCGATTTTGTCGCGTAACTGAATTTTAAGGCAGTGAATAAAGCGACAAAAAATCATTAATGAAATAATAGATAATTTTCCACTATGTTTATCATGCTCTTCATAAGTAAATTCAAACAGCCAAAGTTGGTGTTGGTCGTTAGGTGGGTTAATGTAGCGAAAGCGTCGATTATGATAACAGCTACTAAAGGGCTTTTTTTTAAGAATCATCTCGAGAAAATAAAAACAAGGATTACCCCAAAGATACTCGTCAAGCAGTGTAATCTGTTCCATATGGTAGGGGACTCTTAATAGCATCTGTGGTGCTAATGTATAAATAAATGCGGGCATTGATGAGCGTGTTGAATAGGCTGGCAAGATAATAGGGAGGAAGACTTGTTGTGCTATATAGTTTAATTGTTCGAGAGGCAGTGGCGTATAATACAGCAAGCTCAAAATTGAAAAAGGCACCGCTCCCGGCATTTGATAGCGATCATGATAGCATAAATGCAATAGTCGATTTTTTTGAACTAGTTCTGTTGTATCTGAAATAGAGAGTATATAAATTCGAAAGTGAACATGGTCAGATGGTTGAATAAGATGGTTTAGTTGAAGCCAATTAGCCTCAAGCTGCTGGAATGGCTTCTGGTGTAAAATAGCATTCATCATTTTATCTATGATGATATTCACTTCTAATAGTAAACTAGCGACTTTTCTATTTTTTATATTCATTGCTTGGACTCAGGCAGCTCAGTTACTAAGCGCAGTGACGCTGAGAGTGATTCAAACTGTAACCAGGGTTTTAGGTGTGCAACAGCATGATAGCGACCAGGGTTAGTTCTGTCAGCGGTGACCTCAATGCGTGCCTCAGCGAGTGGAAAGCGCGCCTTTAGGTGATATTTAGCATTGGTATTAGCATTTACATATTGCGCAATCCATCGATTCAGCCATTGTTCAACTTCTTCTTTATCCATAAATGAGCCCACTTTATCTCGAGCGATCACTTTAATATAGTGTGCAATGCGAGAAGTAGCTAATACATAAGGTAGTCTCGCAGCAATTTTGGCGTTTTGAGTAGCTTGTGAGTCATCATAAATAATTGGCTCATGTAAACTTTGACAACCGAAGAAGACACCAAAATTTGTATTGATATAATGGCAAAAGGGGATAATGCCAAGTTGACTGAGCGCATATTCCTGGTCATCTGAAAACGCGATTCGTGTTGCATTAAGTGTATTGGTCAGAGGAAGATTGTCAACTTTGCCACCCGTTTCATAGCCACGAATGGCTGTGCACCAACCAAACTGTTTATAAGCACGCATGACACAAATTGCTTGTGTGTATGCGCTATTGACCCAGCAGTAGTCTTCATCAGTATTTATTTTTTCATTAAATTGATAATCATACTGATCATGTAGTTGGTAATAGCGATGACGGGCGAGATAATCTCCTGCAGTCAGATATATAAAACGTGATTTAACCTTTATGCGCAATTGTTGCCAGGCAATATGATTACCTGTTTTATAGCTATTTAAAAGGTCATATTTTTTATGCAGCTCTTGCCAACTATAACAGCCGACAACAGTTGATTTTATGCCTGTGATAAAAGGGCAAAATGCTTTTTCGCAAATATCAGCAATCATATCAAGTGTAGTAACATCAGCTTGACTATGATCAAAGTGATAATCACCAATCAAAATACCATAAGGTGTTCCACCAGGCATATTAAAGGCGTCTTTATACAATAATCGATATAAATGAGAATCTGCTAGTGGTTGTTGTTTTTTAGCTTCATCAGCTATTTGATTATGACTGACACTGCATAGTCTAACTTGAAGATTTGATTCATCTGTTAGAAGTTTCATTAATTGTGAAACACCTGACCAGCTTGCTTCGAGTTTTTGAAAATCAGGCTGATGCATAATTTGATCGAGTGTATCAGATAATATGCGATCAATGGTGGTGATGACAGAATCCATTGAAGATTCATTTTGCATAATTGCTAGCACTGTTGAATTTTCTACGACTTTAGTTAGAATGGGTTGTGGGTATCTAGTTTGCATATTAATCTTCCTTTGTCAGTTTTTTTAGAGCATCTTGAAGCTGATTGATAAGTTCAGGATGGTAATTATTTTGAGTTTGAATCTCACGTAACTGTTGTCTAATTTCCCAAAGTTGTTTTAATTCAGATACATTGTGAATGATCTGTTGTGGCTTGAAATCTTCAAGAGTCGAAAATGTGATATTGACTTTATTAAGCTTTAGAGGATTAGCTTTTTTATCAAGATTAAGTTGTAGTTTAGGTTGCAGCTGCCTAAAAATATCATCAAAATTATCATGCGTGATGTGGATAAAATCCTTTTGATTGAGAGGCAGTGCTGTATAGGGTGAATTATTGCCGGTGAAATCACCAATAATGCCTACCGTAAATGGCAACTCCTTTGTGACAGTGGCGCCATTTTCTTCTGTTTCATAGCTAATTTCAATGCGTGCGGTCATCAGTTACTCCTAAATAAGTGATATGTTTGGGTGTGGAATAGGGTTTTACATTGATAGCAAGCGTACGATAAACTCCGTTATCGAGTTTAAAACTAAAGCAGCTCTGTTGCTTATGACAATGTGTGACAATTGAATGATGATAATGACTTACGTTAAGCAAGTGTGCGAGACAATAGTCAGTTGGGAAGGTATCTGTTAGGTGTCTATGATCAAATGTATAAAATATAATTGAGCAAGGTGATAATGTGTTGCTTTCAAGTGATAGTGTTTGTTGGATTTCAGGTCCATGTTGATAGGTGAGCGTTTGTGATCCTAAGTATAATATCACCTTAGCGATTTGACTTGATAAGCTAAGCGGAGTGATCGTGAGCTTATTTACTTTCTTATACTGAGCAATTTGAGTATGTTGCTGTTTAAATATTTCAAAATTTGTTTTAAGTCGCAATTGCTCAAGTGGCTTGATATATACCTGATCAAATTTCTTGAGCTCAGTATGGTGATCCCAAGCAATATTAAGACTGGCGAGTATTTGTTGTTTGATAAGCGGTAAAATAGCTTTAAAATGCACATCTTCATTCAGTTGCGCATACGCGTGAATCAGTTGTGGAAAGCTGGTTTGTGACGATAAAAGTGCTTGTGGAAAGAGGACTATGGTATTAAGACTGATATAGTGCCTTATTGCCTGTGTTAATGGTTTAAGTTCTTTATATTTTAATTTATGACGATACTGGTATAAATTAATTACTTTATAGATCGAGAAGATCGGTTGCTTTAAGATTATGAGCTCTTTGTTAATATGTGCTTGAGCTTGTGTAAGCGACAAAGGTAATAAACACAATGTTATAAGAGACACGAACCCTGCTAATATATAGATAGAATATTTTTTCAAAAGAAATATTTGATACCAAGTAGCCTTCATTTGTGGTCTTTTGTCAGAGCAAAATGATCTTTCATCGAGATAGATATGATTTATTATGCGTGCATAAAGACTTTTAATTTGAAGCTGTAACTGATGCATGATTTCCGATAATGGCTGATTAAGTCTTTCGAGTTGTGATGGCAATGTATAGAGCTGCAATCGCATTTTTTGCTTTTGAGTTCTATTTAGAAGTGCTATCATTTTCGAAGAAATGGTGTGAGAGAGAGATTGTAGCTGGTGCTGAACAGTATTAATTAAATTTGATTTTCGTTGGATTGGTTGATTTATCAATAGTGGTTGTATATTATCTAATGCTTTATAAACTGAAAATCCACATAAATAGTCAAGATCAGTTAAATAAAAACTTATTTTAATAGCGCATTTAAATTTTTTAAGATAATTTTTTTGTATACAAGATATAAAGTCAGTAATTATTTCTTCATTGTCATGCTTGTCAATTAGTTGCTTCACTGATAACTGGAATATGATTTCTTGTGTAACATATAATAAATGATAGGAAGATAAATACTCTATCACAGCTTTAAATAATTGTTGCGCTTGTTGAGTTTCCACACTTTGAATTAAAATTAGATGAAGGTTATTGATATGGCATACTTTGAGCTTGGGTTGACATTGTATGAGTATTTTAAATAGTGGATCAATACTTTTATCCCCGGTTAAAGTTAGTTTATCATCACTTGTGATTATTATGGCATTTGGTATATAAGGCTTGTATTTAAAATTGTGTTTCATATGTGATGGCTTCTGATAAAGGAATTGAGTTGTTGTACAAATGTAACTGCTAGGTGATGGATTCTGTAATAATAAAAGCAACATCCACTGATTAACATGTGTGTAATCACGAGGTTAATTTTGTATGGCTTTGTAGTTGTGAATTGATTGGATGTTGCTATAATATTTTGTTTGCAGTCTTTAAAAAGGTGCTCACACAATTGCTTAATAGCAATAGGGTTATTTTGATATTCACCAGAAAACCCTAGTGACACAATAAGAAAATACACGCCTGCAACATCTTTTCTAAGTGATTCAGGGTAGTGTTTTAATTGTGACATAATTTTAAATGTGTTAATGCCATAATGACCATCATTAAAATCCTGAGTTACAAATGGTTGCGTTATTGCTGCTTGAGAAGCTTGAGGGTGGCTTAAAATCGCCTCATCCATGGCAGCCATTAAGCAATAACGCATATCCTTAGCAATAGTAGTATTGTTCTGAAATGTCTGATCGATATACTCAATTACGTTATCTAATTGCTGCTTTATTCGATACATATCAAGTAAGCCTATATGCAGGCGGATTTGACATATCAGTATAAAAAAATCATTTAATATTTTACCCAACATTTTGGTGTATCCATTAATTGTTGTTGTAGAATGTGTAAACATAAATGAATGTCATTCGACATGTTTTGAAAATCAGTAGAGCTGACGCTAAGTCGATAATATTGATAGTGGGATTCCATGGTTATGGTTGTGGGAAGCATAAATATCTGGGTTAAAGGCAACCCCTGTGTTCCGTATTTTGATAGTGATTCGATATGTGTGAGATCTGTAACTTTTACCAAGCTTTCTGATAAATGCGAATGATCTTCGCATCTGGGAATGGCGATAATAAGGTCCCTAATATTTTCTTTAATCAAAGGCTTTTGTAAAGACCAATAAAATTCAACTTTGATAAAGTAGCAGCAATGGTAATCGTACAGGCTTTTGATATACTGGGTGATATTTTGAGATAGAATTATAATAGAACTATATAAGCAATTATGATCATAAGTAGTGATGTTTTGATGATATTCTATTTTTAGGCATATATTAAATAGTAGTTGATGTAATTGGTATGGATGATAGTAATCATAGTCAAAAGCACTTAAACATTTATTGATATATAGCAGCTGAGGGTGCTGACTGGTAATATCAATAAGTGGATTTATATGCCGTTTAAGTTGCTTCGAGTTAAGAAAACTCGGCACAAAACTATTGATATGTTCGTATAATTTAAGTGTTAGTGGATGAGTGTCTATAGATGTAGTTAATTTTAAAATTGATTTATATTTTTTGACTTCTCCATCCTGATGCTCAATATTATTTTGATCGTAGTAGAGGTAAATACTATAGGGCCTATCACACTCACCTATATCTATAATTAAGGGCGCATCATTATTTGAGTTATAATTGAAATACTGACCATTTTTGAAAATACCATTTATTTTAGAAATTGAAAATATACCACTATCAAGCTTATCCTTTTCTATTTCAAATAAAGATAAACCCCAGTAATAAGGGTTTAATAGTTTTAATGCATTAATACAGGGTGCTGAAATTAAATGTGCTTGCTCGGTTAAATGTGCTGCTGTGAGTAATAAACCATCATGCCAATCTATTTGCCAGTTCGGTGTCATAATAAATGCTCCTCAATGTTAGCTGTAACCGTACTGGTGCCAAGAAATATAGTTAATCGTAACTTTTGGTGAGTTTTGGGAATAGCTATAATATGCTTCCAGTTTGTATCTGTAAGTTTATGATATCCCGCAACAATACCAATATATTTACAGCTACTGGGTAAATTTAAGGTAAGGGATTTAGTTTGTCTGGGTGCAATTTCAAGCTCTTGGTAATCAATAAGTGAGTCTGCAAGCTTATTACTTGGATCAGCATGGATATCATGATATTGAATTTTTCTAAAGGGAAATGGCTGTGTGAGTTGATAGATGGATAGAACAACAGGCTTACTCTGCTGATGATGATCAGGGTTGAGATAACGCGCACTTTCTAAATTTAAATTGAGCTGATGCTGATAATCACATCCATTCAGCGCTAGGCTTAAAAATATTAAAATAATGTATTTCATTATTACATTACCACTGCTTGCTTAAGATCAAAGCCAGCTGATATGGGGTTGGTTGCTTTGTTATTTTTATCAAAAGGTGTATAGCGTATTTCAATTTGATCGAAATTAAGTTTAATGGTTTCGGTTGGTCGTGATTGTTTGAGATTAATATTGCTGTTTAGTTTAAAGTATGTGACGACAATATTATTTAATTTTATTTGTGTATAAGCTTGGTCAGTCTGGTTTGTTTGGCAAAGATCTATTGTGCCGCATTTTATTATTTTAGCGCTGCAAGCATACTGAAATAATAACGCTGAGCTCACATCAATGTATTTTTCTAGAATAATTTCAGAAATATTTGGGCGACTTAATTCCCGATCGAAGATTTGCCCAGGTAGTGTGTTCATATGGCGACTTATCGTAAAGTCTAAGCTATTTATGGCAATCCAATCACAATGATTTTTAGATTGCACGTTTCCCTTTAAATCCTGTAGTAATAAGTATGTAGCCATTTTTTACTCCTTGTCGCTAAACTAAATTTATTTTGCAACAGAGAAAAAATTGGGTCAATACCGTGTTTTTAACTTTATTTAGATAAGGCCTAATAAGTAAGTATATAAAATATGCTTTTAATGTGATGGTTTGTGTGTTGTTACTAAGAAAGATTTACTAGTAGTGCTTCAGTTTCATTGATACGTTTATTGGTATCAGGATCGTTAAAATGAATACGCAGTTTTGTTTGTCCTTGTAGTTGATACTGCTTGGGCTGTGTTTGGACCAGTCGCACCAATTTTGCAACATCAATATTTGATGATTGGCTGAAGTGAATATAGCCAAACTGCTCGTGAAGGTCTACTTTGGTAATGCCAAGTGATTTAGCGATTAGTTTAAGTCGTGTCGCACTTAGTAGATGTTGTGCTTCTATAGGTAATAGACCAAAGCGATCGATTAGTTCTGCCTTGAATTGTTGGATATCTTCGCTGTTTTTGCAGTTAGATAGACGTTTATAGAGGCTTAAACGAATGCTGATATCGTGCACATAATCGTTGGGTAGTAAGCTGCTAACATGAAGATCCACATCAACTTGGGGTTTACTATTGCCCAAATCTAGTTGTAAATCTTTACCCTCTTTTAATGCTTCAACTGCTTCGTCAAGCATTTCCATATAGAGGGTAAATCCAATTGCTTCAATATGACCACTTTGGTTTTCACCGAGTAATTCGCCTGCGCCACGAATTTCTAAATCATGGGTTGCTAAGATAAAACCTGCACCAAGGTCTTCGAAGGTGGTGATTGCTTCAAGCCGCTTTTCAGCGTCTTTTGTTATTGCCTTTTTATCAGGCACCATTAAGTATGCGTATGCTTGGTGATGAGATCGACCAACACGCCCGCGTAATTGGTGTAACTGTGCCAAGCCAAATTTATCGGCACGGTCTATAATAATAGTATTTGCTGATGGAATATCGATACCTGACTCGACAATTGTAGTGCACACTAATACATTAAAGCGTTGATGATAAAAATCTGACATCACGCGTTCAAGTTGACGTTCACGCATTTGGCCATGTGCAAAGTCGACTTTTGCATTTGGTATGATCGCTTTAATTTTGTCAGCAGTCGCGGCAATGGTCGCCACATCATTATGCAAGTAATAAACTTGACCCCCACGCATAATTTCTCGTGTGATTGCTTCTCGTATAATGCTGTCGTTGTTTTCATATAAAAATGTTTTAACAGATAGTCGTCTTACTGGTGGCGTTGATATGAGTGATAAATCACGCATGCCACTTAATGACATATTGAGTGAGCGTGGAATCGGTGTTGCAGTGAGCGAGAGTAGGTCAACTGAAGCACGCAGTTTGCGAATTTTTTCTTTTTGTTGCACGCCAAAGCGGTGCTCTTCATCGACGATCAATAGCCCCAAATCTTTAAATTCGATATCATCACTTAGTAGTTTATGTGTGCCAATAACAATATCAACAAAGCCACGCTTAAGTTTCGCCAGTGTGTCATCTTGATTCTTTTTTGTTTGTAAGCGTGATAATAGGCCTATTTGGATTGGCCAATCAGCAAAACGATCTTTAAAGTTATTGTAGTGTTGTTCCGCTAGTAGTGTGGTTGGTGCTAAGATAGCAACCTGCTTGCCTTGATTTGCAGCGTGAAATGCTGCTTGCATGGCAACTTCAGTTTTTCCAAAACCGACATCGCCACAAACAAGGCGGTCCATACTGGTCGGCTTGATCATGTCATTGATAACACTATCAATAGTAGTAGCTTGATCTGGTGTTTCTTCAAATGGAAATGCTTGTCTAAAATGCTGATAATCACTGCCAGGCTTTTTGAAGGCATGTCCCGGTGTGGCGGCGCGTTCACTGTAAATTTTTAGTAATTCTGCAGCAACATCACGAATTTGTTTGATTGCTTGTGCTTTGGTTTTAGACCACCGATTACTGCCAAGCTTGTTGAGTTGTGTGTATTCGGCATCGACGCTAGAATAACGGCTTATTTGGTGTAGTCCGTTAATTGGAACATATATTTTATCATTATCTGCATAGGCTAATGTTAAATACTCGGCTGACACATCGCCCGTTGTGATCGTCTCTAAACCGAGGTATCTACCAATCCCATATTGGATATGAACAACCGCATCACCAATTTTTAATTCGCTTAAGTTGCGAATCATATTCACTGCATCTTGCGTTTCACGTTTGCGCATACGACGCTGCATTACTTGTTCGCCAAATAATGCGGACTCTGGGATCACAGCTATCTGTGTATCTTGGAGGATAAAGCCATAGTCGAGTGGCGCTATGGTGAGATTTTGTAGATCTGTAGTACTTAAGAAGTGATGCCAATCAGGCACTGCTGTTGGTTTTAGCTGTATTTGGGATAAGGTATCGAGTAAAGTTTCGCGTCGCCCACCACTTTCTGCTGTAATAAGCACCTTGCCTTGAAAATCATCTAAAAACTGTGCTAATCGAGCCAATGGCTGTTTTGATTTAATGGCAATACTGAGATCAGGTAATGCCACTGCATCAAAGTTGTAACAACCCGGTTTGTCGGCTAATTGCTCGTGAGTAACACGGATTTGCTTGTAGGGCTTAAGCGCGCTAAATAAATCATCGGCTGATAAATACAATTGTTGAGGTTTGCATAATGGGCGGGTTAAATCATAGCGTAATTGCTCATAACGATGATTAATCTCACGCCAACACTCGGTTATTTTTTCGTTAAATTGATCTGGTAAAAATAAATGTGTATCAGCGGGAAGATAGTCAAAAAAAGTAGATAAGGAGTTAAAAAACAAGGGTAGGTAGTATTCGCTACCTGGAAATGCATGACCTCCTGAAATCGCTTCATAGATTGGACAGTCTTTTGGGTTGCCTTCGAATTGGCTACGAAAAGACTGTCTAAATTGTGTGATTGCCTCATCAGTTAGTGGATATTCGCGAGCAGGTAACAGCTCAATGCTATCAATCGTTTGATTTGAAAGTTGGGTCTCAGGATCAAATTCACGAATGGTTTCAACTTCATCATCAAATAATTCGATTCTAAATGGTATTTGGCTACCACTTGGAAATATATCGATGATTGAACCACGAATGGCAATTTCACCATGTTGACGTACTTGATCAACACGATGATATCCAGCAGCTGTAAGGCGTTGCATCAGTACATTGATATGTAGTGTGTCGCCTGTTTTGAGCAGAAAAACATGTGCATCTAGATAGCTTTGTGGAATGGTGCGCTGTAACAGCGTTGGCAGTGCTGCAATGATAATGGCGTGCTTGAGCTGACCAAGCTTGTGCAGAGTTGCTAAGCGTTGCGAGGTAATATCTTCGTGCGGAGAAAAATGATCAAATGCCAAAGTTTCCCAATCGGGAAAATGTAAGCGTGGAAAGCTGTCGTCGTTGATAAAAAACTTAAGCTCGCGATGTAGTCGGTTAGCTTCGTGTATATTCGAAGTGATAATTAGGTTGCAGCCACTATGCTGTTTTGAAAATTGAGCAATAGATAGCGATTGAGCTGTCTGTGGTAAGTTGCCCCATTGTACTTTGTGGTCATGTTCTTGCAGTTGTGGCGGATGAATTGTAGTGCTCATATTCATCCGCGGTATTATAGGCTACTTACCACCATGGCTCAACTAATGGTAAATCGTCTTCGTTATTTCGGCCTGGTATGTCGTCGTAAGGGTCTCGTGTATCGAGTAGCAAGTAATCGGCAGTTGTTTGTATCTCATCATCGGTGAATTCATTTCTCCAATCGCCGATACTGCGATCCCATAATGTTTGTCCTATACATTTCGTTATGCTGTCGGGGTGCACATTTTTTGCATTTGCAAAACTAACTGCCCAGCGTCCACAAAGGGTGGGGTAGAAGTCATTACAGATGTCTAAATAGAATTTAATGTCAGCGCCGATAATCTTGCAGCCAAGATAGAGCCAGAAGCTGAGTAACAAGGGTGCGGGTAGATCAACATCAATACCAAAGTGTGGTAATGTCACGTCCATGGCATCTTTTAAGAAATAAAGTAAAGCGATAAAGCGACTAGACCTGCCACAGCAAACGACAAAGGTAGGTATGATAGAAAAGGGTAACCACTTTTGTGAAAATAAATGACTGTTGGCGAAGTACATTTTAATCTGATTGAAGTTAGGTGTGTTGGCAATACCGACTTCCAGTGATTGAAGCGGTTGAGAGTCATTTTTGTGTTTATTGATTGCTTGCCAGCGTTTTTCTACCCATACGTCTGTTGATAGTGCATATAGGAGATAGATAAAACCTATGGGGACTGCAAGACCAACACCCTGGCTAAAATAACAAATGCTTGTGATACTCGCGGATTCGATTGCTGCAATGAGCAGAGTGAAAATCATTTTGGGTGAGAGGTAGGTAATGTCGTTGAGATCGCTATTTGAAACTAATGATAATTTAGGATTGTGAAAATGATTCCAAATCTGAGTGGTGCGTGATAGTGCTGTCATTTGTGTTGCGTTAATTAGTGTTGTGTAAATGATTCCCTTGCCACGATTGCCTTCCAATAGGTTTGCTGCGATCGGTACTGATTTTTGTAGCTGTATGGGTCCATTTACAGAGAGGATGTCGCGATACATGATATTCAATATTGAAAATTCTGTACTCCTTAAAACACGAAAGCAGTCTTGAGAAAATAATTTTTTTATTTCACCGAGTAGATGTGGCAGTGATTCAATATGATGACGAATTTTATTATAGGTGAATAAATTATAGTATATGCTACCAAAAATACTAAAAAATATTAGAAGTGAAATTTGAGTTGTTTTTGAGTCTTCGTCAGCCCATGACATAGCGCCAACCGTATAAGCAAGTGAATAAACAAATGCATTAGGTTGAAACAATACATAATGAAACCAAACAGCTTTAGGGTATTTATTACCAGCGAGTGGCGCTTGTGATCTTTTAGGGTTTGTAGGGTTTAAGGTTTGATCGATAGCAGCTAGGTCTGAAGTTGTGATATCCATTAGTAAACTACATCCAGCCATAAGTGCAAAGATAACATAAAGTGCATCATTCGCATCTTCGGTTGCACTCTCAGCGCTAATCATTTGCATAAAATAAGCAAGCGATGAGTTTAAGGCATTCCATAGAAAAGGAAGAAAAGGTACGCCAATAAAGTTTGAGATGAGTAATACAGTTCTAAGTGAGATTGAAATGCCGGTATTGACTAAGGTATTTTTTTCCATTGCTTATCCTTATATTTTGAGGCATCACACTAACATATGATTATGACAATATTGTGACAAAATTGATGTTTACACTAATGTGTTGCAACAAGTTTTACGAGATGTTATTTATGCATCAAATAAAATATGGTGCAGATGGGTTTTATGCTGATGTTCATGTTAATGTGATTTAAGTAACGATAGTTCCACCACCTAAGCAGTTGCGATTTGTGTAGAAAACGACGGATTGGCCGGGTGTAATTGCGCGCTGTGGATCATCAAAAATTACTTTAGCTTTATTATCTGCAACATAAAGTGTGCAGGTTTGATCAGGCTGATGATAGCGTGTACGTGCACAGCATATTAAGGGTGATAGTGGTGCAATGCCTGACACCCAGTGCAAATTATCGCACTTAAGTTCCTTTGATAATAAGCGCGGATGATCGTGCCCTTGGCCAATAATAAGCGTATTGTTTGGTATATCTTTATCAACCACGTACCAAGCTGCTTCACTATAGTCGCTCATGCCGCCGATATTTAAACCTTTGCGTTGGCCGAGCGTGTAAAACATCAATCCATCGTGTTTACCAACGGTTTTGCCATCAGTCGTTTGTATATCACCGGGTTGGGCTAAGATAAACTGTTGCAAAAATTCTTTAAAGTTACGCTCACCAATAAAACAAATACCGGTTGAATCTTTTTTATCATGGGTAATTAATCCAGCTTCTTGTGCTAATCGGCGTACTTGTGGTTTGGGTATATTAGCTAATGGGAATAGTGCATGAGATAATTCATATTGGCCAAGCGTATATAAAAAATAACTTTGATCTTTACGTGTATCCTGTCCTTTAAGCAAATAGTATTGATTATCTTTATAATCGATATCAGCATAGTGGCCAGTTGCGAGATAATCAGCATTAAGTTTCAATGCGTGCTCTAACAAGCATTTGAATTTGATTTCTTTATTACACCAAATATCTGGGTTAGGCGTGCGACCCGCATGAAATTCATCGAGACAATATTGGAAGACATTATCCCAGTATTCACGACTGAAGTTGATGACTTCAAGTGGTATGTTAAGTGTATCGCAAACAGCTTTGGCATCTGACAAGTCTTGCTCGGCAGTACAATGAGGATCGTTGGCTTCAGCTTCCCAATTTTGCATAAAGACGCCTATGACCTCATGTTCTTGCTGTTTGAGCAACAGCGCCGCCACAGCTGAGTCTACGCCTCCTGAGAGTCCCACCACAATACGTTTTTTGCCATCTAATCTCTGCATGGCGTGGATTATACCGGATATTTCTGTATAATCCACGTCCATGAAATTCGAACTTAAAAAGACTGATGGGGATGCGCGTTTAGGGCAACTCCAATTCGAGCGTGGTGTAGTGGATACACCGGCTTTTATGCCGGTTGGCACTTATGGCACGGTAAAAGCGTTAACCACAGAAGAGGTTAAAGCCAGCGGTGCGCAGATTTTACTGGGTAATACCTATCATTTAATGCTGAGGCCAGGTCCTGAAGTGATTGCGGCCCACGGTGATTTGCATGATTTTATGCAATGGCAGGGGCCCATTTTAACTGATTCTGGTGGTTTTCAAGTGTTTAGCCTTTCAGACCTGCGCAAACTCACAGAAGAGGGAGTCACGTTTCGCTCGCCTCTAAACGGCGATAAAGTACATTTGACCCCAGAAAAGTCAATCGAAATGCAACGCGTACTCGGCTCAGACATTGTAATGATTTTTGATGAATGTACACCATACCCAGCAACACGTACTGTGGCACGCGAATCGATGGAGCTGTCATTGCGCTGGGCTAAACGCAGTAAAGTAGCGCATGGCGACAATCCTTCTGCATTATTCGGTATTGTACAAGGTGGTATGTATGCGGACTTACGTCTTGAATCATTAAAAGGATTAGTTGATATTAATTTCGATGGTTATGCTATTGGCGGGTTGTCGGTTGGTGAACCCAAAGACCTCATGTTAGAAGTACTCGAAAACCTAGCCCCACATATGCCGACTGATAAACCACGCTATTTAATGGGTGTCGGTAAGCCGCAGGATTTACTCGACGGTGTCAGACGCGGTGTTGATATGTTTGATTGTGTAATGCCAACACGTAATGCGCGTAATGGTCATTTGTTTACAAGCGAAGGTGTGATTAAAATCCGTAACGCACAATATAAATCTGATTTACGCCCATTAGATCCCGAATGTGTTTGCCATACCTGTCAGCACTATTCGCGTGCCTATCTGCATCATCTATTTCGTTGTGGGGAGATTTTGTCAGCACGTTTAAACTCCGTGCATAACACCTTTTATTACCAAACCTTGATGCAACGGATTCGTGAGGCGATTGAGAGCTCAGCGCTTGCAACGTTTGAAATATTGTAATCAAGTGAAATCGCTGCTATCGTTTCCAACATAATTTTATTTTAATAATGTGATGCTTCAGTCAATTAGATTAGAATGTGACAGTGAAACCAGCTTCTACAGACTAAATCTTGAAACTAAAAATGCATCAATAGCATTCTTCTATGTTCGAGCGATTCACATATGAGGTAGATGTCAGTGCTACTGCCATTCCTGTGGCCATACAAGAGCGACTGGATGTCAAGACTGAAAAGCAACAAATACATTCAAAGGATGTTGTGCTGTTTAAGGCGCCGTCTAATGGTGAAGATCAAGGCGACCAGGCGAAAAATTGTTGTACGCTTTAGTAATCATAAAGTATTTGAGAAGTGCTAAATATGGCATCTTCGTCAAGCGATAGTTCTTTGCGTTATGATCTATTTGTCGATACAATACAGCTCTTTATCTAAATGAGGCTACGTTATGTCACTATTAAATCTGATCGGAATTTCAACAGCTCATGCGGCTACAACAGGAACGCATCAAAGCCCAGCGGGAATGTTTTCGCCGTTAATTATTATGGCGCTATTTGTCGTTGTATTCTATTTTATCTTGATCCGCCCTCAAAGTCGTAAGCGTAAAGAGCATGCGAAGCTAGTTAATGACATTAGTGTCGGTGATGATATTGTGACTATTGGTGGTATTGTCGGTCGTGTTAACCAACTTAAAGACGATTTTGTTCAAGTATCTGTTTCGAAAGATACAACAATCACCATGCAGAAATCTTCTATCGCTAATGTTCTACCTAAGGGTACTTTCGACGCATGAATCAATATCCAGCCTGGCGCTATGTGCTGATCCTTGTTTTAATTGTTGTCGGTGTGTTATACGCACTGCCTAATTTTTATGGTGATGATTCAGCTGTTCAAATCTCACTAAAGAGTGGCGCACAGGTATCTTCTGCTATCGTGCCTAAAGTTGAGCAAGTATTGCATCAGCAAAACATAGCCTTTCTTTCGGTAGCTGAGCAGAACAATGGTTATCTGGTAAGACTGGCTCACAGTAATGACCAATCAAAAGCGCAAGATGTGATTCAAGCAACACTTGGTAATTCTTATTCTGTTGCTTTGAATCTTGCACCCCGCACCCCTGGTTGGTTGCAAGCGATTGGTGCTGAACCGATGAAGTTGGGTCTGGATCTACGTGGTGGCATCCACTTTCTATATCAAGTCGATGTTAAAAACATGCTAAAAGAACGTGTCAAAAGCGACATGCACAGTATGGGTGATCAATTGCGTTCAGCTTTGATTCGCTATACGGGTATTTTACCGTTGGGTAACAACGGCATCTTGCTTCGCTTTAATAGCATCGATGCTCGTGATCAAGCAACAACACTATTAAATAAAGAATTCCAAAGTTATCAGCTAGTACCGGGAGTGCAAGGTGATACTTATACTCTTGCATTAACGATGTTACCTCAAGCGGTTCAAAAACTAAAAGAATATGCGGTGTCGCAAAATATTGTCACTCTAAATCGCAAGATTAATGCATTGGGTGTGTCAGAGCCAGTGATCGCACAGCAAGGTATGGATCAAATCAGCATTGATTTGCCAGGTATTCAAGACACCGCACGGGCTAAATCACAAATTGGCGCGGTGGCAACGGTAAAGATGCTGTTAGAAGATGTCGAACATGATGCTGATACAGCAGCACAATCAGGCATTGTGCCATTTGGAGACACGCTTTATCAATATCATGGCCGCCATGTACTTCTGAAAAATCAAGCTGTGTTGACTGGTAGTTCGATTACAAGTGCGACAACAGGCGTTGATCAACAGGGTCGCCCTGCGGTAAATATTACTGTTGGTGGTGACAGCGTCAGCTACTTTAATAAGATCACTTCAAATAATATCGGTAAACCGATGGCAACTGTTTATATTCAAACTCAAGTAACCAAGAAGATGGTTGATGGTAAGCTTGAAATCACATCAAAGCCAGTTGAAAAAATTATTAACATTGCTACCATCCAAAGTGCTTTGGGACGTAACTTCCAAATTATGGGTATGGAATCAATGTTGGCTGCTAAGAACTTAGCGCTGCAATTACAGTCTGGCGCTTATGCTGCCCCAATTGTGCCAGTCGTTGAGCAGGTCGTAGGGCCTAGCATGGGTGCTGCTAATATTGCGATGGGTGTTAAAGCATGTGAAATTGGCTCTTTGGTTATTTTTGTATTTATGATTTGCTATTATGCGTTGTTTGGCTTGGTAGCGGATTTTGCACTCATACTAAACGTGATTTTTGTGGTTGCCATTCAATCGATCATGGGCTTTACCATGACATTACCCGGTATTGCGGCACTCGTGCTAACTGTGGGTATGGCTGTGGATGCAAACGTGTTGATTAATGAACGTATCCGTGAAGAATTAAGACTTGGCATGTCACCGCAGGCAGCTATTTCTGCTGGTTACGATCGTGCCTTTACCACTATCGTCGACGCGAACGTAACCACGCTTATCGTAGCGGCGGTTTTATTTTCTTTGGGTACTGGGCCGGTGCAGGGCTTTGCGGTAACGCTGACGATTGGCCTATTAACCTCAATGATTACAGCAATCTTCTTTACTCGTGCGTGCATTAACTTTGTTTATGGCCGTAAACAGCATCTGAAACAGCTTTCGATTGGTATTAAGGTTCAAGGATAAACAATGGAATTTTTTAAATCAAACACCAAAATTCCTTTCATGCGTCAACAAAAGGTCGCGGCGTTTTTTTCGGCGATTATTTTTATCGGTTCTATTATAGCAATCTCAATGTATGGATTAAATCTAGGACTTGATTTTACCGGCGGTAGTCAACTACAAATAAAATTTACCAATCCTGTGAATGTGCAACAGGTGCGTGAAACCTTAAGTAAAAATGGTTTCCCAGAAGTTGTCGTATCAAATTATGGCTCAAAACAAATTTCTGTGCGGGTGGGCCCACACAAGGAATTAAAGCCAGCTGAGCTTGACCAAAAAATATTGGCGCAATTGCCAAAAGATGTTGAAAGTTCGAGTGCCTCATATTTAGGCCCGTCTGTCGGTAAACAGTTATGGTCAAATGGTATCTTAGCGATTGTGGTCTCACTCATTGGTACGATGATTTATATCGCATTACGCTTTGAGTACCGATTTGCCTTTAGTGCCGCACTCGCATTGATCCATGATCCGATTTTAATTTTTGGAATTTTTGCCCTCTTCCATCTAGAATTTAACATGGTGGTGTTGACTGCGGTATTAACTGTGATCGGTTATTCGCTAAACGATACAATTGTGGTTTATGATCGCGTGCGTGAAAATTTTCGCAAAATTCGTAAAAAGCCACCGAATGAAATTATGGATGTCTCAATCAACCAAACGCTTTCACGTACGATAATGACTTCAGGTTTAACTTTGTTGGTTGTAATTGCGCTATTTATTTGGGGAGGCCCTGAATTTCATGAATTCTCTCTCGCCCTGATTATCGGTATTGTTATCGGTACGTATTCATCTATTTATGTTGCTGGTTCGCTTGCGATTGCGCTCGGGCTTACAGCAAGTAATCTTTTGCCAAGCCAGAAAGCATTTGATGATGGTATGCCTTAATAATCACTTATACCGCTAAACTTAAGCAGAGATGAGTGATCGCAGTGATTTGTGTGTATGGATATTCCCAGCCACAATATTGCCAGATTGTAAGAAATCTTTTTGGCCGGAAAAATCAGTTACAACGCCACCGGCTTCTTGAATCAGTAGTACACCTGCTGCCATATCCCACTCGTGGAGTTTCATTTCCCAGAATGCATCAAGGCGTCCGCATGCGACGTAGGCAAGGTCCAAGGCAGCAGCGCCAGCACGGCGAATATCTGCTGTTTGTGGGAAGATGCGGTTAAACATATTGAGGTAATTTTGGTGTTGATCTATGTGACGGAAGGGGAATCCAGTGCCTACAAGTGCGTTTTCAAGTTTGCGCGTATCGGTTACACGAATGCGGCGGTTATTCAGTTGTGCGCCACGACCTTTAGCGGCTGTAAACAGTTCTTGGCGAATGGGGTCGTAGATACAAGCGACTTCGAGTACCTCTTTACGTTTGACGGCAATCGAGATACAGAAGTGTGGGAAGCCATGGACAAAGTTAGCGGTACCATCGAGTGGGTCGATGACCCAGGTATATTCATCTTGTTTTGATTTGCTCTCGCCACTTTCTTCGCCGACGATGCTATGGTTAGGATAGGCCTTGCGAATATGCGCAATTATTTCTTCTTCAGAGAGCTTATCAACCTGCGTAACGAGATCATTACGACCTTTTTCATTGACTTCAAGCTGATCGAGTTGATCGAAGAAGCGCAAGATTGTGCGACTGGCTGACCGAGCAGCCTGTGTGGCTATTGTAATAAATGGATGCATAGGCAGCGATTATACCGATTATACTGCAATAGGCAACAGTTAGCTTTCGGTGCCTGGCACCTGGAAGTTGATAGTTTTTGGAGATTTTTGGTGAAATCTATCAACCTTTAGGTGCCAGGCACCGAAAGGTTGATGGTATCTGAAGGTGTGCTAGAATGCCGTCCTATGAATCAGACGCGAATTATTTTAATAGAGCCGAGCCACCCTGGAAATATTGGCGCTACTGCTCGAGCTATGAAAAACATGGGATTATCACAGCTTGTTATGGTTAAGCCTAAGCAGTTCCCAAGCAAAGAGGCAACTGTACGTGCTGCAGGCGCCGATGATATTTTGCAGCACGCCCAAGTCGTCGAGACACTCAAAGATGCACTTACCGGCTGCCATAAAGTATTTGCCACGAGTGCGCGCTCGAGAACACTTGACTGGCCAGTGTGTACACCCAGGGAGGCGGCGGCACAACTGCATGCACTTGCTGATGATGCGCAAACCGCTATCGTTTTTGGTCGTGAAAATAGTGGGCTGACCAATGTAGAATTAGCACTGTGTCATCACCATATTCATATCCCAACAGTCAAACATTTTAGCTCTCTTAATTTAGCCGCAGCCGTGCAAGTCATCTGTTATGAGATCTATGCCTTCGATAAATCAGTAACAACCCAAGAAATTAATACCATTGACCAAGCAACTGCAGATGAGCAAAATGGCTTTTTTGAACATCTTGAGCAAGCGATGGTTGATGTTGGTTTCTTAAATCGTAAACACCCCAAAAAACTGATGATCCGCCTAAGACGGTTATTTCAGCGCGCCGATATATCCAAAACTGAAATTAATATTCTGCGTGGCTTTCTAACAGCAGTACAAAAAGTGTTATAATCATTTTTTTATCATCATGAGTCATACCTTATGAACGAAAGCGAAGACCAGCCGCTAATACCAGCATCAAAATCATTGCCTGAGCTGACGCTAAAGGTTTTTATACTCTCTATTATCCTTGCGGTAATTTTGGCTGCATCAAATGCCTACCTTGCACTTAAGATTGGCACGACAATTTCTGCCTCGATTCCTGCATCTGTATTGGCGATTGCGGTACTAAGATTTTTTAAAAAATCTAATGTGCTCGAAAGTAATATCATTCAAACAGCAGCATCAGCGGGTGAAGGTGTTGCTTGTGCGGTTGCGTTTACACTGCCAGCAATGATTATTTTGCATATCTGGCAAGGTTTTCCTTATTGGGAGACAGTATTTATCACGGTATTAGGTGGTACATTGGGTGTATTGTTTTCGGTGCCACTACGTCGAGTATTATTAAATTTACCCGCGCTACGTTTTCCCGAGGGCACGGCTATTGGTAACGTGCTAAAGGTAAGTGTAAAACAAAATTCACAAATTCGTTATTTAGCTGAAGGTGGTTTAGCTGGTGCAATTATTGCATTTGCTCAAGACGGACTTAAAGTGCTGGGTGGTCAAATGAATCTATGGACTAAATTAGGTCCGACCATATTTGGGCTTGATTTGGGTTTTGCACCTGCACCACTTGCTGCAGGTTTTATCGTTGGCTTTGAAGCGGGCTCATCCATATTACTCGGGCTCGTTATTGCTTGGTTAGTTATTTTGCCACTATTGGCTATCAGTGATATACCAGCCAGTCTGCATGAATCAGTTTTTCATTATGCGATGTCACTTTGGTCTGAAAAGCTACGCTTTGTTGGTGTTGGTGTGATGTTGGTCGGTGGTGTTTGGACGCTCATACGCTTAATTAAACCCGTATTTGATAGTATTCGCATATCAGTTCAGTCGATAACTCAAGTGAATGATAATAATGAAAAAATATTACGTACAGAGCATGATATATCAATAAAAATTGTATTAGCTGGTTCAGCTATATTAGCAGTATTTATATTTTGGTTACTAATGCATATGATGAATAGCATGGGACTGTTAATAGGCGAAGGGCACATTTTAACGATTGCAATCGTAACAATTATTTATTTGCTGATTGTTGGTTTTTTAATGGCAACAATTTGCGGTTACTTTACGGGTTTGATTGGTTCGTCTAATAATCCTTTGTCAGGTATTTTAATTTTAGCACTATTAATCATTGGTATTATTTTTATTGTATTGGTACCGCACTCGACAACCGAACAAGAAGGCAAAATTGCGGGTTTGATGATTTTAATTACGACTATTTCTGCCTCAATTGCGGTTATTTCAAATGAAAACTTACAAGACTTAAAAGCTGGGCAAATGGTTGGTGCAACACCATGGAAGCAGCAATTTATTTTAGTTATTGGTGTTGTGGCATCTGCATTGGCTGTAGCACCTGTCTTTGAAATGTTGTTTCAAGCTTATGGCATTGGCGGTGTTTTTCCACGTGCAGGCATGAGTCCAAGTGATATGCTAGCAGCACCACAGGCTGGTTTGATTGCAGCTATTGCACACGGCATACGTACTTATGACCTGCCATGGCATATGATCTATATTGGCGGTGGTTTTGCAGTTGTCTGTATTATTGCAGATACCATTTTGCAAAAATGGCATCTACGTGTCGTTACATTGGCTGTTGGCTTGGGTGTGTATTTGCCGCCTGAAGTGACTACGCCACTTATCTTAGGTAGTCTGATTAACTTTGCTGTTCGATTTAGGATGGCACGTTGTCATGACAGTAATAGATTAAAAATACTGCGTAATAATCAAAACGGTGCTATTTTATTAGCTTGTGGATTGGTTGCAGGCGCTGCGATTATGGGTGTGGTACTCGCCATTCCATTTATGATTATGGGAAGTGCTAATGCATTATCGATAGTGCCTGTATACTTTGCACCACTAGCAAGCTTTCTAGGATTGATCAGCGTGTGTGTGTTATTATATTGGCTTTGGAGAACGGCAACACAATCATGATACATCAGATTTACCTTGATTATATGGCAACCACACCTGTTGACCTACGTGTAGCACAAGCAATGCAAAATTGCCTAACTCTAGAAGGTTGTTTTGGTAATCCCGCATCAAATACACACCGTTTTGGCTATGCTGCCAAACAAAGAGTTGAACATGCGCGTGCACAGGTGGCAGCTTCGATAAATGCATCACCTAAAGACATTATTTGGACGTCAGGTGCTACTGAGTCAGATAATTTAGCCCTTATTGGTGCAGCATTGTCTTATCAACGTCGTGGGAAACATATCATTACCATGGCAACCGAGCATAAAGCAGTATTAGATACGAGTCGTTACTTGGAGACACAAGGTTTTGAGGTAACTTATCTAAAACCAGAACTCGATGGCTTACTCGATTTAAATAAACTTGAAGCAGCGATTCGTCAAGATACATTGCTGGTTTCGGTTATGCATGTGAATAACGAAACGGGTGTCATTCAAGATTTGGCTAAAATTACAGAAATTGTAAAATCACGTGGTGCGCTGTTGCATACCGATGCGGCACAGAGTAATGGTAAATTGCCAATTGATGTGACCACCTTGCCGATAGATTTGATTTCCTTGTGTGCCCATAAAGTATATGGCCCTAAAGGCATTGGTGCTTTGTATGTACGCACTAAACCACAAGTGCGCTTGATGCCAATGATTCATGGTGGCCAACACGAGCGTGGTATGCGATCAGGCACACTAGCAACACACCAAATTATTGGTATGGGGCTTGCATTTGAATTAGCACAGAGCGAGCGTGATAAAGACCTTGCCCATGCAAAAAATTTAACAGATCTATTATGGCAGTCACTAGAACCACTAGGTGCTGTGTTAAATGGCCATCCAACCCAGCGTGTGCCCAATTGTTTAAATATCACCTTTCCTAATATACGCGCTGAAGCACTGATACTATCAACACCTGAATTGGCTTATTCATCAGGTTCAGCTTGTAACTCAGCAACACCAAAACCATCACACGTACTGACTGCTATGGGCTTAGATACAGCGCGTGCCGAGTGTGCAGTGCGCATTAGTGTTGGGCGTTTTACAACCGAGCAAGATATCCAAATTGCAATTGATCGTATCAGTGAAGCTTACCAACGCTTATATAAGATAACTGAAACAAATGAAATATAGTCAGCAATTTCTTCAATATTTTTTACATACAGAGCATGTTGGACAATTGCATGGAAATGATGTTTTATCTGCTGGTCATATAGGAAAGTATGATCATTTTGATACGCTGATGTTATCTATTCAAGTTAAAGATAGTAAAATTGCACAAGCTGCATTTCATTGTGCAACCACACCAGCCTTAATTGCAGCAGCAGAATATATTTGTCATTGGCTTGAAGGGCGTACACTATCTGCTATCGATAGTTTACAAAGCAAGCAAATCTTGCAAGAATTAGAGCTCGATGCGACTTATATTCATATCGCTAATTTGATCTGTAACGTATGTGGAGATCTCAGAAATGGAATTCAAGCTTAAGGCACCCTGGCAAAATTACTGTTGGCAATTTTTTGTGGTTGGTTTCTTTGTGTTTGCTATATTGCTTCTATTTAGAAATGTAGTACACACAGGGCTTTTATGGGCATTGGGTGTAAGTTCACTATCTTCTTCAGCTTTTATTGTGTTTGCTTGTCCTAGTATTGAGTCAGCGCGCCCAACCAATATATTGGCAAGTTATTTTATTAATATTGCGATGGGCTCAATTTCACACTATGCTGTCACAAGCTTTATTCCAACACACTCTTTATTTTCACCAGGTGCTTTTTATGTATTTGCTGCAGTTGCCGCCGCAGCCGTACTTGTTTCGATGGTGTTAATGATCTTTTTTAATGTCAAACACCCTCCAGCCGTGGGCATTTGCTTAATTTTTATTATTGATCTGCAGTCTTATTTTATTGTGACGGTTGTTGCAATTGCGGCGGTTGTATTAGCTTTTCTACGTATTTTGCTTGGTCGGCATCTTAAAAATCTATAGCTATATCACTCTTTCGTAAGAAGGACATACGTTATAATCAGGTTTCGTAGCCTATGCTGACTACAAAAGGAATGTTAATGCTTTGATTTGGCTTTTTCAAGCCGAAGTTATCGTAGCGTAAGTACTGTAATAGTACGACGATGGATTCATTATAATCACCAATTTCAATCCCACCACCAAGACGTGTTTGGAAGGTAAATTTTTCACCTTGGCTTTTAGTGCCGAGCGTTTTTTTGGTGAGATATGCAGGTCCCAATGCGGCTTGTAAGAAGGGGCGGTAGGGCGCATGTTTTGAACCGATAAAATAACCACGTAGCGCACCTGACATTGACCAGGCAAAAAGATGTTTATTGTTCGATGTATTGGCATGCCAGTAGGCGGCACTCGAGTCGCTTAAAATCGATAAATGTGAATAGATTGGCATATTACTTAAGCCGCCACTAACAAGAAAACCATAATTATTGTAAGAGCGACTAAATTCACGTCCGTAACCAAAACCAGCTGAGATTTCATTAGTCCAAGCATATATTTGTGTGCTTAGAGTAAGAAATGAAATCGCAAGTATTTTATGCAGTCGTTGCATGGTGATGATCCTTGATTGAATAAGTGTGCCCATTATAAGTGAGGCTTTCATGGATAGCAATTTGTAGGTAGAATATTGGCATCCCTATATGCGAGGTTAGCATGGAATATAAAGATTATTACAAAATTCTTGAAGTCGATAAGTCTGCAACAGCAGAGGAAATCAAAAAGAAATATCGCCGGCTTGCACGAAAATATCACCCTGATGTGAGCAAGGAAGACAATGCCGAAGAAAAGTTTAAAGAAGTCAAAGAAGCTTATGAGGTATTAAAGGATTCTGAAAAACGCAAGGCGTATGATCAACTTGGAAGTAATTGGCAGCAAGGTCAAAGTGGTTTTGAGCCGCCTCCCGGTTGGGAGTTTCATCAGCAGGGTGGTCATGCTAATGGTCAGTTTCATGGTGGTGGTGATTTTAGTGATTTTTTTGAAAATATTTTTGGCGGCATGGGCGGTGGTCGTGCGCGTGGACGTGGTCAGTTTAAGCAACGTGGTGAGGATAAACACAGCAAGATTAGCATTGATCTCAATCAAGCGTTTCATGGCGCTGAAATGGTGTTGCAACTACAAGATGCTGTCATTAATCAACAAACAGGTCAAGTCGAGCACAAAAATCGTAATTTGAAAGTACGAATTCCTAAAGGTGTTATTGATGGACAGCAGATTCGCCTAAGTGGTCAAGGTGGTACCGGTATTGGCGGTGGGCCTAATGGTGATTTGTATTTAGAAATTTCTTTGCAACCAAATAAGCGTTATCAAATCGATGGTAAAAATCTGATTTTGTCATTACCAATTGCACCGTGGGAAGCTGCACTTGGCGCGACTATCGAAGTGCCGACACTTGCAGGTAAAGTGAATTTAAAAATTCCACCCCATTCGCAATCGGGACAAAAAATGCGTTTAAAAGGACGTGGTCTGCCAGCAAAAGCACCGGGTGATCTTTATGTCGTGCTCACGATTGTGATCCCAGAGCCGAAGACGGATGCACAAAAAGCATTATATACTCAGATGCAAAAAGAAATGCCATTTGATCCACGCGCACAACTGCAAGGAGTAAGCTGATGAATAAAGATATTGATGTAATTACTGCAGTTGTTATTGATGAAACGAGCCCACTTACTTTACAAGAATTGTGCCAGGCACTAACAGCTGAGCAAGATTTTGTGGTGTTGTTAATCGAACATGAGATCGTTACACCGCTTGGTAAGCAGCATGATGATTGGCGCTTTGATTCTGAAGCACTCAGGCGTGCACGTCTGGCGCGAGATTTTTACTACGATTTAGAAGTCAATCTGAATGGCATTGCACTGGCATTAGAATTACTAGAGCGAATTAAGTAGTTAACTCCTTGGTAAAATTAAATATTTGAGATAGAATCTTTTTGCAGTCAATTAAATTGTTAAGATAGGGGAATTTTTATGGCATATGACTTTAATCAGGGTCTTCTTCATTTATCCGGGACACTTTCTAAAAAAGAGTATGAAGAAATCATTTCTACAATAGAAACAAGGCAACATCCTGCGTCTGGTTATATTTGTAAGCTTTTATTATCAGCTACAATCATTGAAGATAGTAACTCATTATTATTGTTTGGTAATTTACTCAAGCGTTATAAAATATTTGAATCTGTGGAATTTGATATTAAAGAGGATGATCCAAGCTATTCTTGGAATTTATGGCGGTTTAAGACAGCTATCAAGCTTTTAAATGATTTCGAGCAACCTGTAAAATCACTTGATTTAATTTATATCTCAGATCCAGATTATACAACTTTTAGTGCTACTTTTACCGATAATAAGGTATTCGATATCTTGTCAGAAATAAGACTGCCGCATTTAACTGAGCTTGAAATTAGTTTTAATGATGATGTTGATAATTCGTTTTCTAATTTGTTACGTACTTACCCTGGCTTGACTCGACTATATTATCATAGAGTTCCTCTACGTATGCACCATATTGCTAATGTACTTGCACATTGGATCACAACAAATAGTTGTCGACTTGAATCACTTACAATATTTCACCCTTGTGAATTTGATCGCGAGGCAGTTCGTGGTCTTTGCAATCTACTTGAAAGACAGGCAACATTTAAGCGTTTAATTCTTGAAGGTTGTGAACTTAGAAAGCATGAAGCACGTATAATTTTTGATTTGGCACGGTTTAATAGCTCTATTAATACTATTGAGATTAATGATAATCAACATGAGATTCCTGATGATATCCTAAGTTCAATTCAGGCCATGATAGACTCGAGAAATATGCCATCAAAGCCATCTGTTTCAATGCCATTATTTCGAACTGAGCAGCATGGTACTAAGCGAAGTAATGAAAACGATGACACCGCAAATAGAAAACGGACCAAAGTCGAGTTACATTAATTGATAGTTAGGACCATCACCACCTTCGGGGGTGGTCCAGCGGATATTTTGCGTAGGGTCTTTGATGTCGCAAGTTTTGCAATGGATGCAGTTAGCTGCATTGATTTGTAAGGTTAAACCGTTTTCTTTTTCCACGTATTCATAAACACCGGCAGGACAATAGCGCGACTCAGGGCCATTATATTGTTTGAGGTTGATTTCAGTTGCAATGGTTGGATTTTTAAGTTTTAAGTGGCAAGGTTCATCTTCGCGATGATTGGTATTGGTTAAGAAGACACTATCGAGTCGTTGTTTGAAGTTGGGTGCTTGGTAGGGCAGGTTATTTTTTTTGAGGTATTCGTTGTCGGGAAAGTGATAATGAAATGTCCAAGGTGCATAACCACGAAGTATAAACTGATCGAAGGCGCTATACAGTAGGCCTTTTTTAAGTCCCTTATGAAAGCTTGGGCGAATATTCCTAACGGTGTAGAGTTCTTTTATGATGCTAGAATTGTGCATTGCTGTATGGTAATCAGTTTTATTGATAATTGATTTTGCAGCGATCATACCTGAACGAACGGCATTATGAATCCCTTTAATTTTAGCAACATTAACAAATCCAGCGCTACAGCCAACTAAGATACCACCTGGAAAAGACAGTTGCGGTATTGCTTGATAGCCACCTTCATTAAGTGCGCGTGCACCATAGCCGACACATTCACCTCCTTCAATGATATTGGCAATGATAGGGTGGGTTTTATAAGTTTGAAAAGTATCGTAAGGATTAAATAGTGATTCTTCATAATCTAGCCCTATTACTAAGCCTAGTGATACGAGATTATCTTTAAAGTGATATAAAAAACTGCCGCCATAAATTTTATTAAGTGGCCAACCAACGCTATGTAGCACGCTACCGGGGCGATGTTTTTCGGGTTGAATTCGCCACAGTTCTTTAAGGCCAAGCGCATAGGTTTGCATATCACTATACTTACGCAAGTTAAAGTGTTCAATTACGCGCTCGCTTACAGAACCACGACACCCTTCGGCTAAAACTGTTTTTCTTGCAAATATGTTAACACCAGCTTGAAAGCGATCGGTTGGTTTGCCTGCTTTATCGAGGCCCATATCTTGTGTTTGGACTCCAATCAGTTTGGTTTTATCGTCATTGTAAAGTGCACAAGCCGCTGGGAATCCTGGAAAAATATTCACACCCTTACTTTCGGCAACTTGCCCGAGCCATTGGCATAATTCACATAAGCTAATCACGTATTGATTATCAGTGTGTAGTGCTGGTGAATTGGGTAGTTTAAAGCTACCGTTTTTGGTTAAGTAACGAAATTCAGTTTTAGAGACGGGTACTTGTATAGGTGCAGATTGTTGTTGCCAATCGGGTATTAGCTCGCTGATGGCATCGGCTTCGAGCACCGCGCCTGAAATAATATGTGCGCCAACGTAAGCACCTTTTTCAAGCACACAAATGTTAAGGTTGTTATCAAGGTCTCTTAGGTGAATTGCGGTTGCAAGACCTGCAGGTCCCGCACCAACAATAACGACATCAAAGTCCATAGATTCGCGTTTAATAGTCATTGGAGGAGTATAGCATTTAAAGGTCGACGTCGTTAAGCTCTTCAGCTAAAGTGTACTATTTTTGCGGAGAGTATGATGTCAGATTGGGCAGTAATAAAATTTGGCGGCACAAGTGTTTCTACACGCGACAATTGGGATAATATTACTCAAATTGTACAAGAACGACTAAAACAAGCAAAGCGTGTTGTTATTGTATGTTCTGCGCTGACTAAGATTTCAAAACTGCTTGATCAATTAATCAGCTCAGCGTTGACAGGTTCAGCTGGCGCCATTCTTTTTGAGATCAAACGACGTTATGTTGATTTGGCGGTAGCACTTCAGCAATCGCCATCACTTACCGATATGATGATGCAACAGCTAAAGCAGCTGGTCAGTGGTATTGAGTTGGTGCAAGAAGCAAGTCCGCGCACACGTGCGCAAGTGTTGGCATTTGGTGAGCTTATTTTAACAACGCTTGGACATGCATTTTTAAATGCACAAGGTATAGAAACAGATTGGTATGATATCCGTCAAGGGTTGATTGCTTATGATGACTACCAACAAACAACCAAGCATTATCTGTCAGCTGCCTGTGATGCGAAACCTGATCCACATCTCACTTCACAGCTAGACGCTTTGAAAGCGCCGGTAATTATCACGCAGGGGTTTATCGCCAGTGATCCAGCGGGCGATACAGTACTATTTGGCTGGGGCGGGTCTGATATTAGTGCAGCTTATATTGCTGCGAAATTGCAAGCAGCACAGTGTGAGATTTGGACCGATGTGCCCGGTATATACACGGCAAATCCACATCAAATTCCCCAAGCGCGCTTGTTAAAGCAGTTAGACTACGATGAGGCGCAGGAAATTGCCGCAATGGGCGCTAAGGTTTTGCATCCAAAAACCATTCCACCATTGCGTGAGGCCGCTATTCCAATCCGCATTGGTTGTACGCAACGGCCCGAGCAAAAAGGTACTTTTATTGCAGCGGATTATGAAACACAGGGCTTACGGATAAAATCTATTTTAACTAAGTATCATATCACGTTAATTACGATTGAAACTTTGTCGATGTGGCGCCAAAGTGGTTTTATGGCCTCAGTATTCAATTGTTTTAAGCAGCATGATATCTCTATTGATTTGATTACTACCTCAGAATCAACGGTGACAGTATCGCTTGATAATCAAGAACAGCTTGTCGATGATCAGCGGGTTCATAGATTAATGCGTGATTTAAATGAGTTTTCAGAGGCACGTGTAATTGCACCGTGTGCGCAAGTTACTTTGGTTGGACGTCATATGCGTGCGACTTTGCATCAATTTGGTCCTGTTTTTGAAGTATTTGAATCACAGCAAATACATTTGCTCTCTCAGTCTGCAAATGATTTGAATTTAAGTTTTATTGTTAATGAAGATCAAGCTGAGAAAATTGCCAAAAAATTGCATACACTTTTAATTGAGCATAATCCCGAGAGTTACTATTATAGTAAGAGTTGGCAAGAAGATTTTGTTAAGCAAGAGCAACAGCAAATACCTTGGTGGGCTGAACGCGCAGATACGTTACTTGAAATAGCTGCAAAAAAATCACCGTGCTATGTCTATGATCAAGCGACATGTGAAATTGCGGCAAAAAAATTATTGGCATGCCAAAACATCAATCGCATTTTCTTTGCGATGAAGGCTAATTCAAACCCGCAAGTGTTACAGACATTCCATGATTTAGGTATTGGTTTTGAGTGTGTATCATTAGGAGAAATTGAACGCATTTTAAAATTATTCCCGAAGATTTCGCGCGACCGTATTCTATTTACACCCAATTTTGCACCTAAGTCGGAATATGAGGCAGCATTTCAGTATGGGGCTCATGTTACCATTGATGCATTATATCCACTCCAAAACTGGTCTGATGTATTTAAAAACCGTTCTGTGCTGGTACGTATCGACCCAGGTGTAGGTTTGGGTCATCATCGTTATGTTTGTACAGGTGGTAATGAATCGAAATTTGGTATTCCACAATCGTCACTTCCTGAATTAGTGCAGCTTGTACAAAATAATCATATCCATGTATTTGGTCTACATGCGCATCATGGTAGTGGTATTTTGCAAAGCCATGTGTGGCAAACAACAGCGGAATTATTAACGAGCCTGCTGTCATACTTTCCCAATATTGAAGTAGTCAACCTGGGCGGTGGTTTGGGCGTGGTTGAGCGACCTGGACAACAACCATTAAATACAGTTGCCGTTGATGAATCACTTGCTATTATCAAGCAAAAGTATCCAAAACTACAATTTTGGTTAGAGCCTGGTAGATTTCTAGTGGCGAATGCTGGTGTGTTACTGGCGAAGGTCACACAACTTAAGCAAAAAGGTGATACGCATTTTATTGGTATTGAAACAGGTATGAACTCGTTAATTCGTCCGAGTTTATATGGTGCGTATCATGAAATTGTCAACTTAAGTCATCTTAATGAAACTCCTGATCAGGTTAGTCATATTGTCGGACCTATTTGCGAGTCTGGCGATACATTAGGTTTTTCACGTTACTTGCCGCAAACATGTGAAGGCGATATATTGCTGATTGCTAATGCAGGTGCTTATAGTTATTCGATGAGCTCGCATTATAACTTGCGTGAGCCTGCAGTAGAAACCATGATTAAAAAGGAGTTAGTATGAAAATTTTAGTTCCAGTGAAACGAGTGATCGATTATCACGTGCATGTGAGAGTAAATCGCGATCAAACCGATGTCGAAAAAAATAATGTCAAGATGTCGATGAACCCTTTTGATGAAATTGCGCTTGAAGCAGCATTACAACTTAAAGAGCAAGGTGTAGCAACTGAAATCTATATCGTCACAGTTGGTGATCAAAGTTGCCAGGAAACTTTGCGTCATGGTTTGGCGATGGGTGCAGATAAGGCATTATTGATTCAAACTGATCAAACGCTTGACTCTTTGACGATAGCACAAGTATTAAAACAAATAGCCGAACAACAGCAAGCTGAACTGGTGTTACTCGGTAAACAGGCGATCGATGATGATTGCAATCAAGTCGGTCAGATGCTAGCTGGTCTGCTAGATTGGCCTCAAGCAACTTTTGCCTCAAATATAGAATATACTAGCGAAGCTTTTAATGTCACGCGTGAAGTCGATGGTGGGCTTGAAACGATTAGCATCTCAAAACCGGCTGTGATTACAGCTGATTTACGCCTTAATACGCCACGCTTTGTCAGCTTGCCTAATATTATGAAAGCAAAATCAAAGCCACTTGAAACACTTGCATTATCGTTATTTGATATTTCAGATCAACCACATATACAAACATTAAAAGTTGAAACGCCACCGACTAAGCAGGCAGGCATTAAAGTCGATAATTTCCAGCAATTGATGGCAAGGTTACAACAGAGGAACTTGTTATGAGTATATTAATTATTGCGGAACATGATAACAAAAGACTGCGTTCAACAACGCTCAATACCTTGCAAGCAGCAACCCAGTTAAACAAGCCGCTAACACTTTTAATTGCCGGTTTTAATTGTAATACAGTTGTCGATACAGCTAAGCAGTTTGGTCAACTCGACAAGATTATTGTCGCCGATCATCACTGTTATGAGCATTTTTTTGCAGAAAGCATGGCATCACTTATTCAGGCATTAGCAGCTGATTACACCCATGTCCTTATGCCAGCAACCAGTTTTGGACGTAATTGTCTTGCACGTGCCGCAGCGCTAATGGGTTGTGGTCAGGTGAGTGATGTGATTGAGATTGTTGATCAAAACACTTATAAGCGGCCTATTTATGCAGGTAATGCGATTGCAACTGTTCAAACTCAAGATCAGATACAATTTTTAACCATTCGTCCAAGCAGTTTTGATGCCCTACAACCACTAGTGGGTGATGTTACAATTGAAACTTGTGATCAGTATTTCGAAACGCAGAAGGTGCGCTTTGTTTCTGAGGAAAAGCATAAGAGTGATCGCCCTGAGCTGGCATCGGCAGATATTGTAATTTCAGGTGGCCGTGGCTTAGGTGATAAAGATAATTTTAATCGACTTTATAAGCTTGCAGATAAGCTCAATGCAGCTGTCGGTGCATCGCGTGCGGCAGTTGATGGTGGTCTTGCACCGAATGACTTTCAAGTTGGACAAACGGGTCAAATTGTGTCACCAAAATTATATATAGCCTTTGGTATTTCGGGTGCTATTCAACATTTGGCTGGAATGAAAGACAGTAAAACAGTTGTCGCAATTAATAAAGACCCAGACGCGCCTATTTTTGAAGTCGCTGATTATGGTTTGGTAGCTGATGTTAATGATGTTTTGAGTGAATGGGAAGCCCACCTTGCAGCCCAAGACTAAACATTTTGATGCAATTATCATCGGCGCAGGTGCAGCGGGCTTAATGTGTGCAATAGAAGCAGCTAAACGTGGACGGCATGTTTTAGTGCTTGATCATGCTAATAAGGCGGGTAAAAAAATTCTGATGTCAGGTGGCGGACGTTGTAATTTTACCAATACAGATATTCAACCCAATTGCTTTATTTCACATAATTCACACTTTTGCAAATCTGCATTAAGTCGTTATACATCTACTGATTTTATTAATTTGGTAAAAAAACATCAGATCCCATTTCATGAAAAAAAGTTAGGTCAACTGTTTTGTGATAATAAATCAAAAGACATTTTAAACATGTTATTATCCGAGTGTGCAGCGGCTGGGGTAATAATACAATTGGACACAAATATCGTTGATATATCACGAAGCTTTACCCTCAACACCTCAAAAGGTCATTTTACCTGTCAATCGTTGGTTATCGCCACAGGCGGCTTATCGATTCCAACTATGGGTGCAAGCCCGTTTGGTTACCAGGTTGCAGAGCGCTATCATTTAGCTGTTTATCCTACTCGTGCAGGGCTGGTGCCTTTTACGTTACATGAAAAGGACAAACAAAGATTAGAAGTATTAGCTGGTGTTTCTGCAGATTGTCGCGTGCATTGTCATCAACAATCCTTTCGCGAAAATATGTTATTTACGCATCGTGGATTAAGTGGGCCAGCAATGCTACAAATATCTTCTTATTGGCAGCCTGGATATATGCTTACTATTGACTTGTTTCCTGATGATGATTTATTTGCCTTATTAAAGCAACAACGTATGCAGCACAATATAACTTTAAAACACTTTTTCAATCAGTATCTACCTAAGCGATTAGTAGTAATATGGTTAGATGAGCGTGCTTTAAACACCTCAATTAAAGACTGCTCGGATAAAAGGTTAAAAACGATTGCTGGCCAATTTCAGCATTGGCAGATTCAACCTAATGGCACTGAAGGTTATCGTACGGCTGAGGTTACACTGGGTGGGGTCGATACTGATGCGATTTCATCAAAAACTTTTGAGGTTAAAACTGTTCCAGGACTGTATTTTATTGGCGAAGTGCTCGATGTGACAGGCTGGTTGGGTGGTTATAATTTTCAGTGGGCGTGGTCTTCTGGACATGCCGCAGGAGTATCAATTTAGTTTATTTTTCAGCCAGTTAATCGAGCTAAATAAACCTTTTCTAAACACTAATATGGGCGTATAATGCCCATTTTTCATGCAATCTGGAGTAAAATATGATCATAGGCATACCTAAAGAAGTGAAAACCGAAGAGTATCGTGTTGGCTTAACCCCGTTTAATGCTCATGAACTTGTACAAAATGGTCATACTGTGCTTGTAGAGCATGATGCTGGTAACGGAATTGGCTTTGATGACGCGCATTATCGTGAACAAGGCGTTGAAGTTGTTGACACGGCTGAAGAAATTTATGCACGCGCTGACATGATCGTAAAGGTTAAAGAGCCTCAGCCTCAAGAATATCCACTTATCCGCGAAAATCAGATCTTATTTACATATCTCCATTTAGCTCCTGATCTCGCCCAAACCGAAGCACTAATCAAATCTGGTTGTATTGCGATTGCATATGAAACTGTTACTGATGTCCACGGTGGGTTACCGTTGCTGTCTCCAATGAGTCAGGTTGCGGGTCGTTTATCAATTCAAGCAGGTGCACACTGTCTTGAAAAATCACAAGGTGGTTCGGGGGTATTACTTGGTGGTGTGCCCGGTGTCAATCAAGGTAAAGTTGTTGTTATCGGCGGTGGTGTTGTAGGAACTAACGCGGTCCGTATGGCAATGGGTAAAGAAGCGGATGTGACTGTACTCGATAGATCATTGCGTCGCTTGCAAGAATTAGATTTTGAGTTTGGTGGTCGTTTACATACACTATATGCGAGCACATCCAATATCGAAGAATGTGTGATTGATGCCGACTTAGTTGTTGGTGCGGTATTGTTACCGGGTAAAGCAGCACCACGATTGATTACTCGTGAGATGTTATCCAAGATGCGTCCAGGTTCTGTAGTGGTTGACGTCGCAATTGACCAAGGTGGTTGTATGGAAACATCACGCCCAACGACGCATACAGATCCAACTTATATCGAAGAAGGTATTGTGCACTATTGTGTGGCAAACATGCCTGGTGCTGTTCCTCGTACTTCAACCCTAGCATTGAACAATGCGACGTTGCCATTTGTGCTTGAGATTGCAAACAAAGGCTACAAAATGGCGCTAACCAGCAATCCACATTTGATGAATGGATTAAATGTTTGTTATGGTCACGTAACCCATCATGGTGTTGCCAAAGACCTTAATATGGCATACAAAAACGCTTCAGATATCCTTTAAAATTAAGTTGTCATACCCGTGGTGGGCAGAGGGATCTCGATCCCGTGTCTAGCACGCGGTAGTGACGCTTCTTGAGTGTGTCCTTCTTGAGCGGTGGGTTTTTGTGTGTAATACTGTTACTTATGGATATGCCACCGCCAGACAAACCGATGTACGTCATCACCGCCAAAGCAGCGAGTTCTTCTCAATGTGATATCTTAATTAACGGCAAAACTTTTCGAAAGTTAGGTCCTGCCACATATTTGAGTTGGGTCCATGTCGATGGATCGGTAAGCCGTGTGGCAGGAGATAGTTGCCAGGTAACGACAAGCCAGCCTAACGCATTCCAAACGCAACCAGCTGCTGCTGTGCATTGGCAGCTGTCAGTGGGCTTAAAAACGCAAAAGCCAATCAACCATATTTTTGCCGAAGTACCATTATCATCAGCCAGTTCAACTCAGTCGAAACTGATGCGTAATCAGTTGAGTGCGGGGCTTGCAATGCAAACACAGCTCGCATCTGATGCATTACTAGAACCAATATTTAGCTTTTCACAAACTGATCCAGGTGTTTTTTATTTAAATAATGCTTTCTGTAGTCAGCCTGGCACCTGTATGTTTGGCAATGCAGTAAAGCTTTCGCGTGAATGGCTGAAAGGTGATCATAATGTTGTATTTGATGTGCGCCAAGTTGCGGGTAATCCATCAGTGTGGATTTCACATTGGGAGATTAATCCTGGCAATTACGAAGGTAATATGTATGTGCCTGATGTGAGCATTAATAAAATTTTGGGCACATCTGCTTGTAAAGGTAAGGCACCAGATCAAGTGAAGTGCCAATTTAGTCATGCACTTCTATCACAAAACTTTGCGATTCAAGATGGCATCAAGCCACGTGATTATCTCAAAATTTTTGCCGGTCAGACCAATACAACTTTCCAAAATGTCTTTGCTAATAAAGGTGCTTATCAAGGGTTATCCTTTGATATGCAAAGTAACGGTACTATTCAAGGTCAGCCACTATCAGTGAATTTATTCCCTGATAGCAGCACTGTTACAGTACCAACTGCAAAACCTTCATTAAACAGCTGCTGGAAAGATATAATTTCACAGTCGCAATTCTCAGTCTCGACAACAGCACAGGGTGCGCAAGTCAAGTGGACCAGTCCTCAAAAAATTTCGAGTAATTGTCCTAATTAAAAAAAGTAACGTTATGAGTTATCGTCTTGATCAATAACACGATGTGTTTGATCATCGTCCTTAATAAAATTGTGTTGTTGATTTCTGTGAAAGAAGCGCTTACGTACGTAAGCGATAAGAAATAGAATTAAGCCAATGGCAGCGCCAATGATCAGTAGATAACTTAAAAAAACAAAAGCACAGATAAATAAGACAATAAATATGCCTAGCCCTATAAAGGACATGATGCGATTGCTCAGATTGGGATTGGGTTGTCTCATGATGCTTAATATGAAGGCGATTAGCGATAATTGCAAGTGTTTTTGTGGTATTCTCCTATGCTCGGAGAATACATATGAATATTATATTAGATGACCAGACACCATTATCGCAATCGCAGCTCTGGGCCTGTCAGCGACGTTTTTATGCTGCCGAAGGTGTGTCAGCATGGCACAATCAGGTACCATTTTTTGCTAGTAGTAATGCTTTTACAGCACAAGCTTATGCCGATATGCTGGTGGCTTTTATGCTGGATTGGCAGCATCGACATGGATCTACCCCTTTTAAAATGATTGAATTGGGTAGCGGTTGTGGTCAGTTTGCTTTTTTATTATTACAGGCCTTGGCAATCCATCCTTTGGCTGGTGAGATGAATTGGCACTATGTGATGTCAGATTTTGATGATGGTCTTATTGATTTTTGGCGGTCTCACCCAGGATTTAAATCATTTGTGACAGCAGGGCAGTTGTCATTTTTAAAATATAGTGCTGGTGATCCTTTAACATTTGAGACAGGTAAAGCACCTTTAATAGTGATTGCGAATTACCTTTTTGATTCATTGCCTACCGATATTTATCATATTGCTGCAGAAGTTGTGAGCCCTGTTCATATCACTTCAACTACTGTAGACGATAACTATCAAAATGAGCGTGTTATAGATTTTGAAAAAATTAATTTAAGTTTTCACCAGCAAACAGCACTAGATACGCTTTATCCCATTCTTGAGCAATATCGACTGACATTATTAAATACGACACTTTTATATCCAACGGCAGCATTGCAATTATTAGCACAATTACAAAAATGCTCTAAGGCAGGAGTATTATTATTAGCATCGGATAAAGCTTATGTAGATACTGAAGAACTTGATCAACTCGAAGCACCTGAGCTCACTAGTCATAATGGTTGTTTTTCGATGATGGTAAACTTTGACGCGATTGCACGTTTTGCAGACTTAAATAAAGGGGATGCGTTACTGCCTTCTACGCGTAATGGTATTAAGACAGCTGTATTTAGCTTTGGCTTTGATCTGAAGTCTTTTGATCGCCTAATAGCGGCTTCTCAGCAGCATATCGAACGCTTTGCTACTTCTGACTACTTAAATTTCTTTCGACAAATTGAAAAAAATAGCGATCGCTATACATTAGAAGATTGTGTGTCGCTATTAGCTTTAAGTAACTGGGATGCTGAGGTGTTTACGCGTCTATATCAATCGATTTATAAGCAACTTGATCAGGCAGATATGCTTACTGTTAATCATCTGCTAAACCACCTTTCTAAAATGGCATCACAGTTTTATTGGATGCCTGAGCGTGAAGATATACTGTTTCAAATTGGAGTTGTGTTTCATACTTTAAAACGTTATCAAGATGCGATCAATGCCTATCAATTGTCATTGCGATATTATCCGGATGTGTATGGTGTACATTATAATATGGGGGTTTGCTATCAGCATCTCGCTCAGCAAGAATTAGCTGATGCATGCTTTGCGAGGGCAGAAGAAGTTATCAAGTAGCTGTCCTTGCTTCTTGGAGTGATACTCAGCCTGTTATAAACAGACTGAGTATTGTTGGTAACTTAGTTACTGCAATATAATGCGGTAGTATGTTGTGCTTCAAGCTCTACTCTTTTAAGTACATCCTCAGGTATGGTTCTGTCTGCTCTTCTTATCGCAAACATTCCTGCTGCTGATACTTTAGGAGTGAGCACTCTTCCTTCTGCTGACGATCTAGCGTCTTCAACTTCAACTAAAGATGGATATAGATCACCACTTTCTGGTGCAAGCATTTCTGCTGGCTCGTCAACAGTAACAGCGTTACCTTTAATTTCAGTAACAAGAACTTTCTGTGCATCCACATTGCTTTTTGAGGCAAGCGCATTGGGTCCGCCACTACCTAACGATGTCGTGCCTATGATCGATACCTCAGCAATGCCTTGACCGGTGATGGCACTTGTTGTTTTTTGTGCGTCTTTGTCGCCACCGAAAAGTAACATCTGTCCGACCATGTTTACTGCAACACAACCCATCAACATATCCCATAACTGTTGGAGCCTGGTTCTATGCATTTTTGCAATAGCCTGACCGTTTTGACTATTCCGGCGTGAGTCAGCTGCTGGAACAAGCTCGGCTATAGGCTTATGATTGGTTGGCTTCCAGACAGTCTTGTTAAAGAATTTAATCTTATCAACATTGTCGAATGGTTTTAGTAACCAACGTGTGGCAGCAGGCGCAGCTTTAGGCAATAAGCTTGGCATCCATTTACTAGGAAATAGATTTGTTAAGCTGCTTTTGATGCTTGGGGTCCAGTTGCTTGAGAGCAAATGAATTTTATTCAAGCCAATCGCAGTGAGCTTAAATGGCATTTCTATCAGTTGTACTGCAGCGCTGATACTAAAGAGTGATAGTCTTGTAACGGCTCTGAGTGCTTTTTCAGTAAAGAGTGCAGCAAGTCCAACCATGCTAATAACCAATTTTGGTATAAAGGTAACGATGCTGCTGACACTGATACCATCAACAAAGTCGAGGTTCTTTTGTAAACCAAAAGCACCTGTGATTACTGCATTAGAGTAAGTTAAAGCAGTTACCATAATACTTGACCAGGAGCTGGTGCTAACTGCGAGCATCAATGCACGACCGCTGGCATAGAAACTACCAAAGCAAGCTGTGGTATAGACTAAGCAGAAAGTCACGGCAATCGCTAATTTTGCTAAGCTCGACACAATACCAAGTAAGTAGCTGCCTGTTGCCATCACAAATGCTACTGGTCTAACGCTCATTCCAAAGATTTTAAAATCAAGAGATGAGTGGTATTTTACACAAATGTCATTCACTTTATCCCAGTTTATGCCGTAAGTGGTTTTGAAGTAATTCCAGATCGATTTACAGCGGGTGGTAAAGTTCACTACAAAGTCTGCTGCTACCACAAAGAAGAGGGCTGTTAAGCCAATCATAGTTGCAATCGCAGGGACGGCAGCAAACAAGGTTGGAATAATCGCACTCATTTTTAGTGCAAGTAAGCCAAAAAGTGGTGTGATGATAGATTTAATCATCGCTACAAAAGCAAGTGCTCCATAAGAGAATCCACAGCCAACAGAGCCGACTGCTACGATGAGCATGCAGGCAATACGGAAGGCGGCTTTAGTATATGACCACTTGGGTGATTCTGGATCTATTTCAAGGACATACTCACCGTCGTCGTTGATAAATAGACCGCCTAAGAAAAACTTCTTAAGTGTGTCGTAGGTATCTTGACGTACCAGAATCGTATTACATAACGCCGCACCCAAGCCGACAAGCAATGCTAGTGGTAGTGAGATAAACGCCATTGGTACTAATGCTGCGAAGAATAGGTTAAACCCAACAAAAGAAGTTGCTCCTTGGGAGATACCAACTTGTTTAGAGCCTTGATCAGCAACGATCCTAAAAAATGATTTTTTAGCACGCGCGGCTGCTTTCGCATCACGCACTTCGATTTCTTTGTTAATGGCTTTTAGTGAAGCACGATATAACCTAGCTGCAAAGTATGGTTTTAGGCTTGCAAGTTTACCACTTATAATGGACCGTATTGGCCAAGATACTAACTTTAGCGTTATTTCAATGTAACTCAAGCCAAATGCTATCACCGCATCCACGCCTATTCTAGATAAGGTGTTAACGAGAAAACGCGCGCCACGTTTAGTCCAGTTTGCGTTGACATTAGTCTCTCTACGGAATAACCAGACAGAACCTTTTGCTAGAAATTCAAGTGCGCCAAAACCAAATGTTGCAGTGTATACCAATAGTTTAGGTATAAACGTAATTGCATCACCTAAGCTAATGTTAATATTATCACTTTGCTTAGTTTTACTACTGCCTTCTTTGTAATACATCGCACGATAACCAGATGCAAAGAAGCTTTGCTTTATCATTATGGCATCGAATTGCGCTTCAGTTTTAGCTGAGACCTCAGCAGTCTCGTCTTCATCCCCATATTCGTAATGCGTTTTTAGCTGTTCGAAATTAGGTTCTGAAATTTCATGCTCTTCAAGTCGTGCTACTGCTAATCTAATAAAAAATAAACGTCGTAAGCCTTTATATTCTTTAAGACTGGAGGAGAGCGCTTCTTTTTGATTTGCTAGCCACTGTGCAACGCGCTCAAACTTAAGCGTAATACCATCTTTGAATTCTGGGTTGGATTTTTTATCGCTCTTATCGATTTGTACGATATGAAGATCAACATCAAGATCTTGAGCAAAACGGTTGATGTCACGTTTGTAAGCGCGCAAGTTATCTTTGATTTGCTGCTGTTCTTTAACCAGACGTTTGGCATGATACTCGCAATCTGTGAGTAGTGTGCCAATTTTCAAATAGGTAGACGAACTTTTACCTTTGTTATAGGCGCGAATAATATTAAGTTGTTTTTTGATGTAACCGGTTTTTTTATCGCCGCCAATTAATAACAACTGGATAACGGTTTTTAAATCGTCTTCGCTTAAACCTTGTGGTAACTTCTTTTTGCCGCCGGCTGTGAGCTCTTTTACCAGCTCTGCTGCGATTTTAAAAACTTTCTCTTCTAGCTGGAAAAACAACGCACGTTCGATTTCTTGGAATTGAAAGTGCAAAATTTTTATAATTTGACTGTGATCAGAGGCTACAAATTGTTCAAAGGCAGTCTGTGTTTGTGGCAGCATGCTTGGGCACAGGCGTGCTTGTCTTTCGCATAAGGCCATCAAGTGGCGCATGGTTTGTGCGTCTTGCTTGTGTTTTTTATATTTTTCAGCTAGTACTTTTTGCGCAAGGCTATTTTCTTCAAGTTTAAGATTTTTGAATTGGTAGACAGCCCAATTTTTGAAACGCGTCCAGGTGCCGTTATTAGCATCATTTTGATAACGACCCGAATAAGAAAAACTTGTTTTAGCGTATTGCTCAGCAGCTTTTCGCTCAGCGTTATCTGTGTAAGCAGTTTTACCGTAGTTCGCTACAATCTCTATTAACTTTGAATCGAGATTCACTGGCGCACCATTATCACGTGATGTGTGGCCACCTAGAAGCGGGTGTTGATCGCTGTTTTCTAAACTGTCATATCGGCTCATAGCCTTGCTCCTTTACCAAGCTTAATTTTTCGTTGTTTTGTGGGGTATGAAACGGTGATCTTCCAATGATGTTGCCAGCACCCACATCGTATATTTTTTCTTCCTTAAGTCATCTTAATATCACACTTTTCGCTCTGGCGTCAAAAGAATATTGATCAAAATTTTTTTTTATACTTATTTTACAGTTGTTTAAGGCTGGCTTAAGGTTTTGAAATCGTAACTCACTGATCGTCAGCTCTAAAACAAATGTAGCGTAAATAGGTTGCTGCCGCCATCAAAGCGGCGCCAACAGGTAGGCTCCAGTATAAACTGTACATTTTGAGGGGTAAGTAATGATGGTTTATGGTACCGAGTGCATTGAAGAAACGGCTACCGACATAGCGAGCAATGTATGAGTGATGGGTAAATATCGCTTCAATGATAACTAGTACGACAATAGGAATAATGGCGCAAAGAAAGGGTAATTTCTTGGCATAGGCTGAGCAGAGTAGACACCAGCCAAACAGTGGGAATAGCCACAGCGCTTGCAGATACAACATTCCAAGAATATGCACCCAAGTACCAAGAATCATACTCGGTGACCAGAGGGCGCTGATAGGTGACAGGTGGAGTATTGTTGCGGCAACGGTAATATAGATTAATAAAAGTAGTTCTAGCGCAATAATACAAATCCAGGTGCATAGCGGTGCAATGAATATGCCGGCAAAAGATTTTGCACATGTACTTTGCCATTCGCTAATCGGCAGTGAACGCCAAAATAAAATACTACGGTCCTTGCGATCATCATACAAGGCGCCCAAAAAATAATAAAAAACGATTAGGTATAAAATAATTGAGAAGGGTACGCTTAAGCCATAAAACAGTTGCGGTGTTAAATCACTTGGAATGTTATCGAGTAAATTTATATGACCATTAATCGAGTAATGCACAACACCTGTGCCAAATAGAATTAAGTAAACAATACCCACAAAAGATAAAATCGCAGCGAAGATAGCAGGTACTTTAAAGAAAGACGCATGGTTTTCCCAGTATTCACGTTTAATTAAGGTTGAAAAGGTTTTCATGCTGGGTCTCCTAAAACTTTAGCGGTAAAAATATCAGCGATAGACGGAGTTGAGAGCGTGCCATAAGGCTCAAGCATGTCGCGTGGCACATTCTCAAAAAGACAAATGACTTCACCTAAACGCTTATTGGTGGCTATCGGTTTGAATGCTTTAAGTGCGTTGAGTTTTTCGCTATTTGCATGAACCAGTGTGAATTGTTCGGTAAGCTGATCAGTTTTTTCATCGAGAATTAGCTTACCTTTATGAATCATCATAATACGTGTGAGTAAGCTTTCAATTTCTTCAATTTGATGGGTGGTGATGATAATGGTGCGTTGTTCGTTGAAGTAGTCTTCTATTAAGCTTTGATAGAACTGTTTACGATAGATAATATCCAGTCCGAGGGTGGGTTCATCTAATACTAAAATATTCACTTCAATAGCCATGACCAGGGCTAAGTGGAGTTGCACAATCATCCCTTTGGACATCGAACATACTTTTTGTGGCATACGTAATTGCGTTCTTTCGAGAAATTTAAGCGCTTTGCTGCGATTGAAGCGTGGGTGCACACCTTCAACGAAAGTAAGTGCCTGCTCGACGCTAATCCATTTCGGTAAAATGGCAACATCAGCAATAAAACACATATGCGCCATTAATTTTTTGCGATTATGCCTTGGTGTAAGTGTTAAGACATCAAGCGTACCCTCGTAGCTGGTTAAGCCTAAAATTGTTTTGAGTAAAGTGGTTTTACCAGCGCCATTGGGGCCAATCAGTCCAACAATTTGACCAGGTTCAATTGAAAAATGAATATCATCTAGTGCTTTAAAACCAGCATAATTTTTAGATAGATGTTCTGCTTTAATTAATGGCGTCATTGAGTAATTCCTCTAAGTTGATATCGAGTCGTTGTAGCTTTTTTTTAAGTAATGGCCATTCTTCATTAATAAAAATTTGTTTTTGTTGTTCAAGCAGCTTGGCACGTGCATGTTGCTTAACTTCCATACCAAGTCCACGTTGCTTTTGAATGATATCGTCATCGACCAGTACCTGATAGGCTTTGGAAACGGTAAGTGGGTTAATCTGATAATCCATACTCAGTTGACGAATCGATGGTAGTAGTGTTTTTTCTACAATTTTGCCATCGATAATCTGGGCAATGATGGTATCCTTGATCTGTAAATAGATCGGTTTATCATTAAGCCATTCCATGAAGGCTCCTTAGTTATTAGTAGTGGCGCAGGGGGTGAGTAACCATAGTACGATATAGACTAAAAACCCAAGCCCCCCAAAGAAAATTGAGCCGATAAATAGCGCTCGAAAAATCACTGGATCAATATCAAAGTATTCGCCCAGCCCACCACATACGCCAGCAATTCTGCAGTTTTTGGTTGATCTAACTAGTTGTTTCATTATCATTTGCCCTCTAGCTTAGTGTTATACAAGACTAATACACTGGTGCATCATAAATTATGGTGATAGTGCTGTCAAGATCAATATTTGACTTCAAGTTGAAACTGATCTCACTGCTTCTTAATCTTAGTTGTTTCAATGAGATAGAACTTTCTGTATCATCTTTGCGAATCAGATTCACGCAAAAGGAAGCCTTATGAAAGCAAGTGACAATACAGCGCCTGAAGCAATTATCATCAAAGAAACCGCAGAAACACAATCAATAAGAAAATTTATTGCATCGTGCCAGAACAAGAATCAGCCTCGAGTATTGACACTTTTAAAAAAATGGCGTGATAAAAATAAACAACTTAATATTTTTTTACCACTGCTACTTGTTGGTGATGATAATAAAAGTGTCACGCTGCTGCATTACTTTGCTGAAAAAAATTTTCCAGAAGTGCTTGCATATCTATTGACTTTACCTTGCCAAGATCAAGAAGGGCAAACGATTTATCATTCACAACTTATTAACTCACGTCGTGAAACAGCGTTACACACGGCAGCTTTAAATGGTGGTCAGGCGTGTGTTGCTCTGTTATTAGAGCATGACTTTGATTCAACAGCGCTAGATATTTTTGGTGAAAGTACATTGACTAATGCTATTTATGAGAACCACCTTGAGATTGCAGAAATGCTTTTTGCTAATGCACAGCAGCGTTTAGGGGATCAAGTGCAGGGTTTGCTGAATGCACAAGATAGTATAAGAGGATTTACGATGCTGCATCATGTGGTATTTGAAGGACACCCTAGACTTGCGCGTTGGTTACTAGAGCGAGGGGCCGATCAGAACTTGCAAGAACCAGAACTGAAGGCAACACCACTCATGTTTGCCCTATCTTATGCTTTTGCCAGTGAGGATTTTTATCAGACACTCAATCGTAAGCCTGGGGAAAAATATCCATCAAAAAAAGCCTGTTTAGCTATGGTACCGATTTTATTGGAATATGCCCAAGATATTGATCTTGAAGCACGCGATAACTCGGGATTTAATGTGGTTGATTTTGTATATGAAATTAATAACGACGAAGCAATTGCACTAATGGGTAAATTATTTCCAGTTTATGTGGAAGAAAATCGTCTGCGATTGATGGGGTTGCGAGAAAGAACTAAAGTTACAGATACGTTACTAGAAGGGTTCCATGCCAAGCCTGAGTTGCCAGTGAAAGCAGTAAAGCCAACTAATGAAAAAAACATTAAAATCATTATGTTGGCACGTGAATACAATGAGACACGGTTATTAATTGTGCTCAGTCAAATCTGCTATCGTGAATCTATTTATGCAAATGAATTGCAGGCGCTAGCGATTTTATTAGATAAGATTGATGATGATGCATATCTTTTATTATTGGAAAGTCTGTTTGATCTCTATAAGCATTTCTATAGAGAACTCAAGTCGGAAAAAATGTCTCACGTCTGTCTAGAGATCATAAAAGCGGTATTGCAATATGATGTTACAAGCCAACTGATTAATAGCGTTGATTCTAAAGGGATATTACTTATTGTTAAAGCTGCTGAGTCAAATAGTACCGATCTTATGGAAGCAATTATAACCCATGGCGCAAGTTTAAATGCACGTGCAAAACATGGTATATCGATATTGGGTCAACTGGTTGCTCGGTATCCAATATGCACTGATGTTTTTAGCTATATACTTAAAATCACACCTGATGTTTTTAGTCAGGTTAGTGTTGCGGGAGAGAATTTTGCACATCAGGTTGTTAGAAGTTATCAACCTGGGGTATTAGATCTGATTTCACTTCTGCCTGACTATGATAAAGCACTTATGCTTAAGAATACGCAGGATCAGACTCCTGCTCAATTGTCAGCATCCTTGTTAGTGCTTAACATACATCGCTTAGTTACACAGTCGAATCTCGAATCTTTAGGGCGAATTTATGCTCAAGCCGATTGTTTATTACAGTTTAACATTGAGCCTGTATTTCAAGATGTGATTGCTCATTTAGTTCGTATGCTTAAAGACCCTGTTTATCAAGCAGCACATGAAAAGTTACGAACTGAAATAGTTTTTATTTGCACAGGCTACACTGTCGATTTGACTGACTTTGAGATTGGGCACCAAATGGCGCTACATTATTTGTTGGGACACGGTGAGGTTGAGGTGATTAAACAGCTTTTATTGTCGGGGGCTGCGCCGGCAAGTTACTTTAATCAAACATTGGTATATGCTTGTGATCAAAACGATCTGATATTATTGAGCTGGGTGCTGATTGAGCAGAAATATGCACTGGAGCAATATCCAGAAATATTAACGCACGTATTTCAATTTTTAGCGTGTTCTAAAGAACTATTAGCTGCTGTTGTTCGCGATCGAGTGCTCAAGTATGCGCACCTTGTGAATGATATTGATGAAGCTGGTGATAATGCCTTAATGCGTGCTTTTAAACGTGATGATTATGCGTTAGTAGGTAAGCTTGTTGATAATGCTCAGTATAATCTTATCCATCTGAATGCGCACAATGAAACTATTTTGCATATGGTATTTGATCACTTAGTTGCACTTAAGAGCAAGCTATCAAAGAATAAAAAAATACGTCGCAAGCAGCAATTAAAAATAAAATCATTGTTGCAACTTTTTAGGCGTTTATGTGCACGTCATGCAGATTTGATTACCATACCCAAAGATGAAAAAATGTTGCTTCATAGTATTTGTGAAATAGGTGATCTCGAGTTGCTTGAGATTGGTGACCATGATTGGTATGCCAAATATAATCAAAAATCTTGTTTAGATATTGCTTACGAATGCAATCAAATAAGTATAGTTGATTCTATATTTTCACATGCACAAGCGTTATTTAGACAGAAGAATGCATCAGGTATGACAATGATACAAGCTGCGATTGCTGATGAGAAGCTTGAGTGGGTACGCAGACTGATGTCTTTAGAGCCAAATTTTTGTGACCTATTAGCGCGTGATGGGTGCAGTACTTGGGATATTGCTCGGGAAAATAACAACAAAGAAATCTATCAGTTATTACCTAAAGAACCAATGTTTGATACGATTAAATTTAAGGTGATGCCTGCGCCACAGCCGGTAGATAAGGAATTTGTTAAGCATGTGGTAGTTAAGCCAGCATTAAAAACAGAAGTAAACACTTATCCTGAGCCCAAAGTTGCTACGCTCTTTAAGCCTGTTGCACCAACGACAGTAATGCTTCAATATTTTGGCGCAACCTATTTTGTTAATCCAAATCATCTTCAGCCTGGATTACCACTTGTACCATTACAAAATTGGCAGACCTTGCCATTTATGCATTATATATTTCAACTTCAATCTGGCCGTCAGCTGGCATTAGTAGCGTGTCCGACACAAGACGGATTGGTGTTTGTCTTATTTACACCTGGTTTGACGCAGCAGTTAATGTTACCAGTGCGCCATCATATGCTTGACGATGTTAATCTTGTTGGCTTTCTTGAGATTGATAATCAGTTTGTGCCAATACCTAAAGATCTTTCGCAGTGGCAGATTGTAATTCAATATCCACAAGGTATGGTTTCAATGCAGGTGCGTGAGCATATGCGAGAACAACAACAAATACAGCACTATCAGCAGCAGTTATTCCAAGCGCAACAGATGGCGGCCTTGGGTCAAACGCAAGTTTTTATGGAGGAGGGGCTGAATCCTCAGTTATTAAATTGTAATACGTATCCCTTGCGATGACGTTGTCAAATTGCTCATTTATGTGGATGAGCCATTTCGTGTGGTTTAATCGCTTCATCAAACGCATCACCCGTTAGGTAACCAAGCTCAATACACGCTTCACGTAATGTGGTCAGTTCTTTATGCGCTTTTTTTGCGATTGCTGCTGCCTTGTCATAGCCGATCACTGGATTGAGAGCTGTAACAAGCATTAATGAGTTGGTGAGGTGTTCATGGATGCGTTTTTCGTTGGCTTCAATGCCAACAACGCAATGTGTTGTGAAGGATTCGCAAGCATCACTTAGCAGATAAATTGACTGGAGCAAGTTATAAATCATCATGGGTTTATAGACGTTGAGTTCAAAGTTACCTTGAGAGCCGGCAAAGCCGATTGCTGCGTCATTGCCCATGACTTGCGCACACACCATTGTTAGTGCTTCACATTGGGTTGGGTTTACTTTACCTGGCATTATCGATGAACCAGGTTCATTAGCAGGTAAAATTAATTCGCCCAGGCCACTGCGAGGACCAGATGCGAGCCAGCGAATATCATTAGCGATTTTCATCAATGAACAAGCAAGTGTTTTAAGTGCACCACTAGTTAATACGATTTCATCATGTGCTGCTAATGCTGCAAACTTATTGGTTGCTGGAATAAAGTTATATTCTGTAATGTCACTAATATGTACGCAGGTATGTTTAGCAAATTCTGCATGGGTATTTAAGCCAGTACCTACTGCCGTACCGCCGATTGCAAGGCGAGATAAATAAGGTAATGTTTCACTAATTAAACTAAGATCAACATTTAGCTGCGCAACATAGCCTGAAAATTCTTGGCCTAAGGTGAGTGGCACTGCATCTTGTAAATGGGTGCGACCAATTTTAACAATATCTTTAAATTCATCCTGCTTTTGTACGAGTGCATCACGCAATGTGGTTACTGCTGGAATTAAACGATGTTGGATCATTTCAACCGTAGCAATGTGCATCGCTGTTGGAAATGTGTCGTTGGATGATTGTGACATGTTAACATGATCATTTGGATGAACTGGATCTTTACTACCCATCTTGCCGCCAGTCATTTCTATCGCACGGTTCGAAATAACCTCATTCACATTCATATTTGTTTGCGTGCCACTGCCGGTCTGCCAAACCTTTAACGGGAAGTGCACGTCAAGCTCATTATTAATGACTTCATCTGCTGCCTGACAGATTAATGTGCCTATTTCTTTAGGTAGTTTGCCTAACTCCATATTAGCCAGAGCTGCTGACTTCTTTAAAATGCCAAATGCACGAATTAATTCAGGCGCCATCTTCTCGCGACCAATTGCAAAATTGTGTTTCGAACGTGCTGTCTGCGCGCCACCGTACTGATGCGCCGGAACTTCAATCTCACCAATACTGTCTGTTTCAATTCGTGTCGTGCTCATATTTATTTCCCTCAAGCTTATGTAAAAAAAGTGCCCCGAAAGAGATTCGAACTCCTGACCTGCCCCTTAGGAGGGGGCTGCTCTATCCTGCTGAGCTACCGGGGCAGAACAAAGACCCGCATATTAGCATATTTTAGCTTTGTATCCATGCTGAACATTGCAAAGATCGTCATGATGGTCTCAAGTCATGTGCAGACTGATTTGCTTAGATGTACAAAAATAATATTTATTAGTGAGGTGATTAAATGGTACACTATTAGATGTAGTTGCTTCTTTCTAATGGATAATAATATGTCAAAAAAAATGTGGTGCGTGATTATATTCTTATTTGTCGTCTTGGCGGGGACTATTGGTTTCGACTTTTACAAGAAGCATATGGTTGCTAAATTTATGGCGGACTTCAAAATGCCAGCAGCGACGGTTGAAACTATTGTAGCTAAATCGAAGACATGGAAACCCGCGCTATTTTCTGTCGGTAGTTTAAAGGCGATCCAAGGTGTGAATGTCAGTCCTGAGTTGCCGGGGCAGGTGATTGCGATTCGTTTCAAGTCGGGACAAATGGTTCAAAAGGGAGATCCGTTGTTTCAGTTAGATGATGCGTTTGATGTGTCTCAGTTAAATAATGATTTGGCGTCGTTGCACTTGGCGCAGGTTCAGTATGACCGTCAGGCAATCTTACTAAAATCCAATTCAACCTCAAAATCAGCACGTGATGAGGCAAATGCAAAGCTGGAGCAGATGAAAGCAACCGTTGCCGGTGACCGTGTGCAAATTTCAAAGAAAAATATTCGTGCGCCGTTTAGTGGTAAAGTGGGTATTCGTATGGTGAACATCGGAGAGTACGTCAATGCAGGTACAGCGTTAGTGCTGCTGCAATCACTCGATCCGCTCTTTGTAGACTTCTCGTTACCGCAACAAGATCTTAAAAAATTACGTGTGGGCCAGGGGGTGCGCTTGATGCTATCGGGTGTTAAACAAAAAGAAGTGATGGGTAAAGTCACCGCGATTAACTCGGCGATTGATATTAATACACGTACTTTACAAGTACGCGCCGAAGTGCCTAACCCCGATATGACGCTTTATCCTGGTGCATTTGCGAATATTTATGTGCAACTACCACAACAAGAGCATGTGGTTACAATTCCCCAAACCGCCGTTGCCTATACACTTTACGGTGATTCGGTTTATCTGATTAAACATGAAGGTAAGTCAAAAGATGGCAAACCCATTATCCGTGCCATAAAACAAATGGTAACGCTAGGTGAGCAACGTGGTGATCAGGTCGAGATTAAAAAAGGCCTAAAAGCTGGGGATGAGATTGTTAATGCCGGTCAGGTGAAATTGTTTGATAATGCAGAAGTTGTTATTAACAATTCTATGGCGTTAAAAGAAGGACCATAGTCGATTCATGGTAAAAAAATTTACAGATATTTTTATTAAAAGACCCGTACTGGCATTTGTTGTTAGTGCATTAATTTTAATATTTGGTATTCGCTCATTTTATGATTTGTCCGTGCGTCAATATCCTAAAATGGAAAACACCACAATCACTATTACCACAGCCTATCCGGGTGCGCCAGCCGATTTGATTCAAGGCTTTATTACGTCTCCCATAGAAGAAGTAGTCGCCACCAGTAGTGGTATCGATTATATGACATCGCAAAGTACCAACGGTCAGAGTCAGATCCAGGTTTTTATTAAGCTTAATGAAGATCCTAATAAAGCCTTTGTCGATGTGATGAGCAAGGTGCAACAGGTAAAAGGTAATCTGCCGCCAGCGGCACAGGAACCGGTTATCGTAAAAAGTACTGGTAGTAATACCGCATTACTATATGCCGCATTTAGTAGCACGACACTCACTTCAGAGCAAATTACTGATTATATTGCACGTGTGGTACAGCCCAAGCTTGAATCAATACAAGGTGTTTCAGAAGTTGATATTTTAGGTGGTAGCGTATTTGCCATGCGTGCATGGTTAAATCCGCATCGCATGGCTGCGCTTGGTGTCAGCATGCAGGATGTACAAAGTGCGCTTAAAAATAATAACTTTTTATCTGCATCGGGTAATACAAAAGGGCGATATATCACAGTTAGCATTAATGCTTCTACTGAAGCGAAAAGCCAAAAAGAGTTTGCGAATCTAGTAGTGAAATATGCTGATAATGGTGCGTTGGTGTATTTGAAAGATATTGCTAAAGTTGAACTGGGTAAAGAAGACTATAACTCGAGTGTTTATTTCGATGGTAAGCGCGGTGTATTTATCGGTGTGAGCCCAACACCCGAGGCAAACCCACTATCCATGATTACACAAGTGCGCGAAACGCTACCGGATATATTCAAAAAAATGCCACCAGGTTTGAATGGTGTGATAGTGTATGATGCAACGTCTTATATTAGAGCCTCAATTAATGAGGTTATAGATACCATAATCGAAGCAGCCATTATTGTAATGATTGTGATTTTCTTGTTCTTAGGTTCATTTAGAACAGTTTTGATTCCCATTGTTACAGTGCCATTATCTCTTGTGGGTATTTTTACGTTTATGGATATGATGGGTTACTCAATCAATTTGCTGACACTATTAGCACTAGTCTTGGCAATTGGGTTGGTGGTCGATGATGCGATTGTGGTGGTTGAAAATGTCTATCGCCATATAGAAGAAGGCATGAATGCGTTTGACGCGGCAATTAAAGGTGCGCAAGATATTGCCACACCGGTGATCTCAATGACAATTACCTTGGCAGCTGTATATGTGCCGATTGGTTTTATGGGTGGTTTAACAGGTGCGCTATTTAAAGAGTTTGCCTTTACACTTGCAGGAGCGGTGGTAATATCGGGTATCATTGCGTTGACCTTATCACCGATGATGTGCTCAAAGTTGCTGACACCCAATTTAGAAACGCAGCGTCTTGTACATTTAATCGATAGTGTCTTTAGCTGGCTTAGACGTGCCTATGAGCGCATCTTGCATGATGTGATGAAAGGGCGTTCGGTTGTATTTGGATTTGCTTTTTTAGTATTGCTAAGCTGTATTTATATGTATATGTTACCACAAAAAGAGTTAGCACCTAAAGAGGATCAGGGCGTGGTATTTTATACGGCTTTGACGCAATCTGATGCTAATATCGATTATATCGAACATTATACAAGCCCGATTAAAAAAATGTTTGAGGGCTTTAAATCATTTGAGCATTATTTTTTAATTAATGTGCCAGGTAATATTTTTGGTGCGATTATTTTAAAACCCTGGACTGAGCGCGATCAAACACAGAATCAAGTGTATTTGGCCTTAAAAAATAAAATTGATACCATTCCAGGGTTGCAAGCACAAGTGATGACACCACCGCCGTTTCCTGTTGGCGGTAGTTCACTCGGCGTGCAATTTTCGCTTTTTACAACCAATACAATGAAATATCTTTATCCATACTCACAGCAATTTCTTAATGATGCGATGAATAGCGGTATTTTCTTATTTATGTTTAATATGGTGAAGTATAACAAGCCTGCCTTTCATATAGATATTAACCGCTCGATGGCTGGTCAAATGGGCATTCAAATGAATGATATCGCGAATAGTTTAGCGACGGCATATGGTGGTAACTATACCAACTGGTTTAGTATGTATAATCGTAGCTACAAGGTAATTCCGCAAGTGGAGCGCACATTCCGATGGAATTTTGTTGATGCGACGCGTCTATATATTCAAACCCATTCGGGTACACAAATTCCATTATCGACTGTCTCAACTACCTATCAAAATGTAGAACCGCAGATGCTGTCTAACTTTGCTCAGCTGACTGCCGTAGGTTTGATGGGTGCAGTCATGCCCGGGCATACGGTGGGTGATGCCGTTGACTTTATCACCAAAGAAGCTAAGCGCATTTTACCGCGTGATATTAGCTACGATTATATGGGGCAAACACGCCTGTTTGTGCAGGAAGGTAATGCACTGGTCGTTGCGTTTGTGTTCTCGTTATTAGTGATTTATCTAGTATTGGCGGCGCAATTTGATAGCTTAAAAGATCCACTGGTTGTAATGACTACAGTGCCGATGGCTATTTGTGGCGCTCTGCTGCCGCTCAACTGGGGCTTGGCAACGATTAATATTTACACCCAAATAGGTCTTATTACTTTGATTGGCTTGATCAGTAAACATGGTATCTTGATTGTTGAATTTGCTAATAAACTACGCAAAGAATCACAAATGGAACTCCGTGAAGCGGTAATTCAAGCTGCTGCGATTCGTTTTCGTCCTGTATTAATGACTACTTTTTCGATGATCTTTGGTATGGTGCCCTTACTTGCAGCCGCAGGGCCAGGTTCGGCAAGCCGTTTTGATATTGGTTTGGTCATTGCAATGGGCTTAGGTGTGGGCACATTATTTACCTTATTTATTTTGCCAGTAATTTATAGTATGAAAGGGCGTAATCTGGTGCTGTTTCTAATCTCAATCGGTGTAGTTGGTTATGCGTTACTGACCTTTAGCTTATGACTGTAGTGGATACTCCTTATATTTTTCGTCAAAGCAAGCGTGCTAAAAGATTAAGCTTGCGTATTTTGGCGGACCAAACCATTGAAATTGTATTGCCTGTCGGCTGCAGTGAGCGTAAAGGATTGCAGTTTTTTAAGCAGAATCATGGATGGGTTTTAAAAAATATCCGCACAAAGCCACAAAAATCATATCAATTAATCACTTCACTTCATTTAAAGTGTATCGATAAACGTTATCAGTGTCAGTATTTGCATATGCCTTCAAAGCGTTGCCGTTTGCGCCAACCATTAGATGATGTGTTAATTTTCTCGGGTGATATCATCGATATGCGTTGTTGTGAGCCTGTGCTGTTTAAATGGCTTAAAATACAGGCACAACGCCATTTATTACCAATGCTACAAGACTTGAGTGAAGCACTTGGCTTTGTTTATCGCCAGGCGATGATTCGTATGCAAAAAACACGTTGGGGTAGCTGTTCTTCTAAAGGCGACATCTGTCTAAATGCACGCTTGCTTTATCTAGAGCCTGAATTGGTGCGCTATGTGTTAATTCATGAGTTGTGTCATTTAAAAGAAATGAATCATTCTTCTCGATTTTGGGGCTTGGTCGTTCAACACGTGCCTAACTACAAAGCCCTTATTCAGCAACTAAACAGTGTTTAATTGTGCCAATCAGCCGCGGATTACTGATCTTCACAATCTAGAGATTTATATTGTTGTATGAGTGTTGCACGTTGTGCAGGATTGACTTTATTACGATCGCTGCCGCTGTGTTGATAAGTTGCTATTTTATTAGCAAGTTGATGGCAGTAGCTTTGAGGGTGACGTGCACAGCCGCATAAGGCAAGCGTAGGGAGTACGAAAATTATAATGTGTTTAAACATGAGGCTTCCTTTAATCGTAAAATATAGATAGTTTACTCTTTGCTTGAGGTGGAGTCCAATTTACACTTGCAATTTATGCTGTAAGACTGTACTTTTCTCTTGATTTTAACTACAGGATAAAAGCTAATGCCGTATTTTGATAGAAGCAACTCAACCCTCAAGCCTATGCCAACATGCTTAAGAATGATGATGGAAAAAGGTGCCTATTGGGCATTAACTTCTGACCAAGGTGCTATTGAGCTGTGCTTTGCGGTAATGCCTCCTACTGCATATCGAAAGGTATCGCGCATCATTTTTAATTCGGATAACACGCCACTTATTTCTGGTGTCATAATTTTTGAGCCCGAAACAGCCTCCGCGGTTACTGCTGGAGATGTGATGGTTATCTTACAGCACGAGCTGATTACTTTATTCGAAGCATTATTTATCTCAAATAAACAAATGGACTTAATAGACGAGTTTAAACAGTATGAAAATTTTATGCACTTAGAACTAAAGAAAGGGTTCCCTGGTTTTAGTGTACGCTTGCCAATTTTGAGCTGTGGTATCGATAAAACATTATTGGCTTATGAGCCTATTTTTAAGGCACTGGAAGTGCCTTTCAAGACTAAGTGCATTAAATTCTATGGTGATCTTCATAAGCTTATTGAAGAAGCACGAGACAAATTTTGCTCTAGTAAAAAATACCCTAATCCATTATCGTTTCGAAGTGCGGTGATTCATTTTATGCGCTGTTGTCTTTATGAGTTTAACTCTGTTTATGATGTATTGGGAAAAGTTAACTATTCTGAATTAGAGGAGCAAGTACAAACAGCTACTCTATCCAATGGATTTGATGTGTTTCTGGATGCGTTTGTGGATGGTCGCAATGAAAATTTATTAAGCTTATTGAAGCGCGGTAAAATGGTTTTGTACGCATTATTTCAATTAAATCGCGTGCAGGATCAAGATCGGCAAATTCAGACTATCGTAACGCACTGTGAGAGAGATCAATTGGCGCGTGCAATCTTAGCTTATTATTTTCATCTTTGTGAACCTGAAAAGCTAAAGCAGTATCTAAAGCAACACTACAAAATTAATTTTGTGCAAGTTCATGATTCAGTAAATGCAAAGCTTGCGAGTGTTTGTCAAAATGAAATGCTCGAAGCTATATTAGGCACTAAAGAGAGCTGTGGCAAGTTTTTAGATTATATGAAAGGCAAATTAAGTCATGATGCGTCGCTTAAACAACGATTTTCATTAATCGATGAGCAGCAAATGTTAGCAGCTGTTGAGCAATATCTTGATGATTTTCTAAGTCTCCAGTCTGCACTTGAAGGGTTATTAAGTGCAGCTACAGAAGAAGATGAGCCGCTATCATTGGTAACAAGAAAATTTAGTCCAGCTATGTTTAGTGCTGAGGCAACGCCTGCTCCTGTCCCAGAACCCAGGGAAAGTGAGTCAGTTAATGACTATTCTAAGCGTATGCAGCGGTGGGCTAAGTCAGAAAGTCTTAACTGTCCATTTTGATGAAGAAGGTAAGGATGCCTGCAATCAGCATGCTAACGGGTACGAGTATCAGTGCATAACGGTAATCATTGAGTGTGTAAAGGTGCTCGCCAAGCGAATTAACGTTTGATGTTAAGTTGAGTATCCAGCCTATCAGTGGCTGAACAAACATACCTGAAAGCATAATAATGAAATTGATCACGCTAATGGCAATGGCTACTTTATTTGCTTCAACAAAGTGACTAGGTATTGCCATACAGAGCACTTCACTACTACAGCCAACTCCGAATATAAATAGTAATATGGCCATTGCCCATGCGGGTAGTTGTGGATGAATAAGGATAATCGCAAAACTGATCGCAGCAATAAAGCTACCTATATAGAGAGGTTTAAGAAGGTTGTTATAGTGTGAGGCGATATAACTAATAACTGGAGAGCCAATTAGCCAGCCCCAAAATATCATCGCATTTAAAGATGAAGGTAGTAGGGGTCGGGTTGGATAAACGGCTTTAAGAAACGGTATACCCCATAAACCGGCAATAGCAGCAATTGATATAAAAAGTAGACAACCGACTATACCGACAATGAAGTACTTAGCTTTTACTAACGATGCAAAGAACTGCTTGAATAATGGTTTTAATGTGATATTTGAGTGTGATGCAGATGGTTTATCAAATATAAATAGCCAAAATAATACAAATAATATCACACCCATAATAGACATGGTTGTGATTGTATTTTGCCAGCCAGAGTAAAGCACAAGCCAATGAAAAAAATAGTCTCCAATTACACCCGCGAGCATGCCGATGGCAATAGTAATACCGACATATAAAGAAAAATATTGCTTGGGAATTTTTAATGAAGCGTATTTGAGTGCGCCCACTAGTGCAAAAGCACAGCCGCTACCAATAATAAAGCGCCCGATTCCAGCAACATATATGTTGTCAACAAAGCCAAAAAGGCTATTACCGATGATGCATAGTATCACGGCAAACAACAGGCTTTTGCGTACGCCATAGTGATCAAGCAAAACACCGACGATGATTTGCATCGGTACATAACTCCAAAAATAAAGGCTACTCAATGTGCCAAGTCCCGTGCTACTAAGGCCCTGAAAGTGATCACGTAAGTTGCTGGTCATAAAGCTTGGAGTAATACGTAGCAAGTAATCGTAGGCAAAAAATAGTGCAGCTAAGAAGCTTGTTGCCCATGTCAGTAGTGTACTATTGTCGATTTTACGTGCAATGGAAATGCGATTCATGCGTCATTGTAACAGTTTCGTGCAAATACGCGAGAATTATTGGATAATAGCTCCTTTCGATAATAACACCGAGGTATAGGTGGTAAAAAAATATAAAAAGATGGATCCTTATGCCCAGCGCGAATCTGAGCTTTATGATCACCCCGTTCCCAGTCGCGAATTTATTTTGCAGTATTTGAAAGAGAACAAGAAAGTTGTATCGTTGCAAAATTTAATTAAAGTTTTTAAGCTGAAGACTGAAGATGAGCAAGAAGGTTTACGTAGACGTTTACGCGCAATGGAGCGCGACGGTCAGCTGATGACAAATCGCCGTGGTTTGTATGGCGTTGTTGATGAGATGGAATTAATTCCAGGCCGTATTGAAGCACATCGTGAGGGTTTTGGTTTTTTTATCCCAGATGAGGGCTCTGATGATATCTTTTTACCAGCTCGTCAAATGCGTGAAGTCTTTAATGGCGATCGAGTGCTGGTGCGTGAAACGGGCACTAACTATCGTGGTCGACCTGAAGGTGTGATTGTTGAGGTATTGGAACGCAATACACATCAAGTCGTTGGACGTTTTTTCGAAGAAGCAGGTATTGCTTTTGTCAGCCCTGATAGCAAGCATATTTCTCAAGACATTATCATTCCTCCTGGAAAATCGGGCGGGGCGCAACATGCACAGTTTGTGGTAGCAAAGATTCTAAATCAGCCGTCAAAACGTCGCCAAGCGACCGGTGAAGTGATTGATATTTTGGGTGATACGATCACCCCGGGTTTAGAAGTGGAATTGGCAATTCGTGCTCATGAAATTCCATTTGAGTGGCCTAAAATAGTCATTGAGGAGGCCGATGAGATTCCTGACGAGGTAGACTCGAGTGATCTGGGCGAACGTAGAGATTTGCGTCATTTGCCTTTTGTAACGATTGACGGTGAAGATGCGAAAGATTTCGATGATGCCGTTTATTGCGAACCAACTCAAAATGGCTGGACACTATATGTGGCAATTGCTGATGTGAGTCATTATGTTCATATTGGTAGTGCACTTGATACAGAAGCAGTGACACGTGGTAATTCAGTTTATTTTCCATCCAAAGTGATCCCGATGCTGCCTGAAAAAATTTCTAATGGCCTGTGTTCGCTTAGGCCTAATGTCGATCGTATGGTGATGGTGTGTGAAATGCATATCGATAAAAGCGGTCGTCAACATGATTATCTTTTTTATACCGGTATTATTCATTCACATGCACGTTTAACTTACACTTACGTCGCTGCTGCACTTAAAGTAGGAAAAACGGAGGGGCAGCCTGAGCTTTATCCACATCTAGAAGCCTTTCATGAACTATTTAAGAAGCTTCTTGAGTGTCGTCATGCTAGAGGTGCTATTGAGTTTGAAACAATTGAAACGCAAATTCAATTTGATGAAAACAGCAAAATTTTAAAAATCATACCACGTACTCGTAACGTTGCGCATCGTATGATTGAAGAAGCAATGTTACTGGCAAACGTTTCAACAGCAGACTTTCTGGAACGTGCTGAAATTTTAGCGCTATATCGTAACCATGAGCAACCCGAAGAGACAAAGCTTTTAGCCTTACGTGACTTTATTAAAATTTTTGGCTTAAAGCTTGCAGGTGGTAATGAACCTACGCCAGCTGACTTTGCAAACCTTATAAAAGAAATTCATACGCGGCCGGATGCGCATTTGTTGCAAATGGTTATGCTGCGAACAATGCGACAAGCTAACTATGCCTCGGAAAATAAAGGCCACTTTGGTCTTGCCTATGAACGTTATACGCATTTCACCTCACCAATACGTCGTTACCCTGATTTGATGGTGCATCGTGCAATCAAGCATTTGCTCTCAAAACAAAAGGTTGATAAGTTTATTTATGACCTTGAGATGATGGATGAAATTGCTGATCACTGCTCATTTACTGAAAGACGTGCTGACCTGGCAACACGTGATGCCACTGATTGGCTTAAGTGTGAATATATGCTCGATAAAGTAGGGCAGGAGTTTGAAGGTGTAATTGCCGACGTAACCAGTTTCGGCGTATTTGTTGAGTTACAAGATATATATGTCCAGGGGCTCGTACATATTACAGCACTCGCTAATGACTATTATCACTATGATGAAGTGCGGCGTAGGCTGGTAGGTAAAAATTCTGGCAAAACCTATGGTCTCAGTGACCCAATGAAAATCATCGTAGCTCGTGTTGATCTTGATAAGCGTCAAATAGATTTCGAACCGGTATAAGCAAAGACATTCCTGCAAAGTCAGGGATCCCATAAACTTAACCGGAGTCTGACTGTAATTAAAGCGCGGTTGCAGCAGTTATCTCTTTTTCAGCCCTATCCATAAGGTCATCGCCTGGTTCATGATGCAGCGATTCAAGAGCAAAGCTTGAAGATCTGTTAGTTGAAATTTGGGGGACTGGGTGATAAGACTTGATTCCATAGAAGGCACTACCCACTATAAATACGAGTGCTGCAGCCGCCATGATGCCAAAAGCTGTTGTGGGTGGAAAGCTGAGTAAAGCCACAGTGATAGCGGTAGCAATAAATGCAGTTCCCCCTAAAAGTAACGATTTAATGCTGTGGTTAAAACATTGCTTATGAAAATAGTTGTTAATATGAGACTGTTTTTCAAGTAATAATGTTTTTTGCAGTGTATAGCTGGAATCTTTTTTGTAGTCATATTTTGCAATAGCCTTGCCATATTTGCTATCACGATCTAGCGCCCATTTAAGTTGTGTATGGTCATCAACTTTGTAAATAACTTCATATGAAGTTTCATCTACTTCTGCTTTTTCAATATTAATGAAAATGGAGCCAATAGGTGCCCGTGGAAAACATTTTTCTAGATCTTCTTGTTTGTCGATAGTGTAGAGATTACTATTATAAAGGGTTTTGTTAAGCTCATGGCTTATATGGTTATGCACGATTCTTGAAAAAATTGGGATCGCTAGAACACCTAGCGCTGCAGAGCCCGGAAAGCATAGATTAAAAGACAGGAACCCAAGCGATGATAAAAAACAACCGATAGCACCACCACCGATACCACTGCAAACCATGTTTAGTGGGTTAGAATGATAACTGTAATTGTTTATGTTTATTGCTTGTTGCATAATTAATAAATTAAAAGTTGTTTTTGGACGTTAATCATTTTTATCTTTGCCATTAATTTAGCATTTATAATCGTTAACTACTTCTCACTATTAAACTGTTAAAATATTGAGCTATCGTAGCATTGTTATTATTTTAATGTCAAGACAGCGTCTCTGTTATAGGTAGATTACGAATAATTAACCCCAATTGTGGGTCATTAAGTTTGCCTAATGGTACATTAACGATATGACCACTACCAGGTGCGCAATCCATTTTATGACCGTGTTCTGATTCGATATGTGCAATAGTCAGATGCTTGTTACCATCGGGTTGCATCACTTCGATGCTGTCACCAACAAGGAATTTATTTTTAACGATGATTTTAGCCATACCTGTTTGGCTATTGTAATCACTAATTTCGCCAACAAATTTTTGTTTGGTTGAAACTGAATTTCCAAGTTCGTAGTTCTGGTATTCGTCATGTACATGGCGGCGATAGAGTCCTTCAGTATAGCCGCGATTTGCAAGACCTTCGAGTGCATCCATTAGTTTCATATCAAAAGGTTTACCGGCTACGGCATCATCAATTGCTTGGCGATATAGCTGTGCGGTGCGTGCAACGTAAAAATAAGATTTGGTGCGACCTTCAATTTTCAGGCAATTAATGCCCATTTTTGTGAATTTCTCAACATGATGAATTGCACGTAAATCTTTTGAGTTTAAAATGTGGGTGCCATGCTCATCTTCATGGACGATCATCTCGCGATCACTTTTGCCATGCTCGTTAATTATAAATGTTTTATCAGTTGTAGGGCCTTCGCCAAGTGTTGGTTTGCTGACATTACCCCACTCGTCTTGTTTAACTTCTTTAGTGTCATATTTCCAACGACACGCATTGGTGCAAGTGCCCTGGTTGGCATCACGGTGATTGATATAACCTGATAATAAACAACGTCCCGAGTAAGCCATGCACAGTGCGCCATGGACAAAAACTTCGAGTTCGATGTTAGGGCTTTCGGTGCGGATATCTTCAATCTCTTTTAGTGACAATTCACGTGATAAAATAATTCGCGAAATTCCTAATTGTTTCCAGAAATTTACAGTAGCAAAGTTAACCACATTACTCTGTACTGATAAATGAATCTCTTGATCGGGCCAGCGTTCTCGCACCATCATAATGAGGCCGGGATCTGCCATAATTAATGCATCGGGCTTGGCTTCGATTAGTGGCTCTAAATCTTTAACATAGGTACGGACTTTTTCATTGTGCGGAGAAATATTACTGACTAAAAAAAACCTTTTACCGAGTGTATGCGCTTCATCAATAGCACTGGCGATATTCTTGCCAGAAAACTCATTTTCACGCACGCGCAAACTATAACGTGGCTGGCCTGCGTAAACGGCATCGGCGCCATAAGCATAGGCAAAGCGCATGGCTTGTAATGTGCCAGCAGGGGAGAGTAGTTCTGGAGATTTTAACATGATCGTACCTTTTCTAATCGCGAGTTGGGAGTATAACAAATTGGCTCTGGCGGTCAATTGCCCACTTTATATGTTCTTGAACCATGGGACTACTTGAACTGTATCGCTGTTTTAATGTATTGATATTAATTTCTGAGGCAGGCGCATTACCGAGGCCTATCGCGAGATTGCGCAGCCAGCCGTTATAGCCAGCACGCCTGATGGCTGATCCTTCAGTCTTGGCGAGATAGGTTTTTTCATCCCAGTTAAACAAATCAATTAATTTGCTTTGATCGAGCTGGTGGCGTGGATAGAAAGCTGTTTCACTAGCAACTTTGGCAAATTTATTCCACGGGCAAATCAGTTGACAATCGTCACAACCAAAAACACGATTACCCATTTTTTCACGTATTTCAATTGGGATTGTGCCGTTATGCTCAATTGTCCAATAAGAAATGCAGCGACGACTGTCAAGCTGATAAGGCGCTGGAAATGCACTGGTAGGACAGATATCAATACAGGCACGGCAGCTACCACAATGGTCTGTTGCCGCTTTAGAAATGGGTAAGTCGAGTGAGGTATACAACACCCCTAGAAAAAAATACGATCCTGCCTTGCGATTGATGATTAATGTATTTTTGCCCTGCCAGCCTATACCTGCATTTTGTGCCAGTGGCTTTTCAAATACGGGTGCACTGTCAGCAAAAGGGCGCCAATTAAAAGGGCCAGTAATGGTTTCAATTTTTTGTGCCAACTGTTTTAAGCGTTTGCGGATCAAACGATGATAATCACGTCCCAAAGCGTAGCGTGCAATATAAGCTTGATCCCTATTTTGAAGGGTTTGCTTGATATTGGCGTTGGGAGGCAGATAATCCATACGCGCGACGATAATTGACTTAGCTTCTTCAACCATATGCTTAGGATTAGCTCTAAGTTGATGGTTTTTATTCAGATAATTCATTTCAGCGTGAAAGTTTTTGTTGATGATGCTTCTATATCTCTGATTTATAGCATGTAAATCTGTGCTGGTAACAGAAATATCCTGAAAACCAAGCGCTAATCCCCATGATTTAATGTGTTGTAATAAGTTATGTGACATACACGCATTATAAGATTGGCGGGTAGGGATTGTCATCAAATTAAAGGTAATATATTATATATGCATGTGATAGCGATCAATGAGTGGAGGGGCAAGGATGCACGAACATTTATGCAGTCGAACAACCGCGGCATTAAGCAACTGGCTTTATAAGTCTTTAAAAGGCTTTTCATTAGAGTTGCATTATCAGCGTTTATGGCGCTTTAATTTTATATCTCAAGACCATCTACAAGAGTTAATTGGCATCATCATAGATCATCAATTTTATCAGGGTGACCCGATATCACGTTGTTTACCATTAGAAAACCACATCTATTTGGCAGGTGATCATCGTGCGGATTTTCTTTATTCTATGGAGGACTGCGTGTTATTTATGAATTCGCGTATGTTACTTAATATGATCACAGAAAATATTGAGCATCGCGGTATGCCCGAGTATGGACTACCTAATGATATTAAACGAACGGTTTTGCCGCCCGCTTACGAGCCAGGCTTATTCCAGCCACCGCCTCCCTATTCCGCGCGTGATCCCAGATCGAGATGTACAATCTTATAAGCTTATTTCACATATGCTTTAGGCCTGGTAAAATAGGCGTCTTTCATCACAAGAGCTAACCTAAATGACATTTTTGTACACTAACGCCCAAATACGTGAACTTGAGGCGTTAACAATTTCACAAGAAGCGGCAAGCGAAGACCAACTCATGGAACGAGCTGGGACGGCGGCATTTGTATTATTACAAGAGCGCTGGCCTGACGCACAAAAGATTACGGTTGTATGTGGTAAGGGGAATAATGGTGGCGATGGCTTTGTCGTCGCACGCTTGGCTCACGAGGCGGGCTTACATGTTTCGGTTTATACGATTTCAAATGTGACAGAACTGACAGGCTCGGCACTCATGGCGTGTAATAAGGCGCACGATGTTGGCGTTAGCTTAACATTATATCGCAGTGATATCTGTTTTGAGGGTGATGTCATCGTCGATGGTGTGCTGGGCAGTGGATTAAAGGGTGATGTGCAAGAGCCCTATGCGACTTGTATCAATATGATTAACGCAGCAGCAATCCCTGTACTTGCATTAGATGTACCATCGGGAATCGATGTTGATACAGGTTGTGCCTTGGGTTGTGCTGTTAAGGCTACGCAAACAATTACTTTTATTGGTTTTAAACAAGGTTTATTTACCCATACAGCAAGTGCTATGTGTGGTGAAATTACCTTAAATAATTTAGATATTCCAAGTGACATTTTTAATAAATGCGAACATTCAGGTGAACTATTAACCTGGGATTCGATTAAGCCGCTATTACCGCGTCGCCGACGTGATGCTAATAAGGGCGATTATGGGCACGTGCTGGTTATTGGTGGTGATTACGGTATGGGTGGGGCAGTACGTATGGCAGCCGAATCAGCAATGCGTATTGGTGCTGGACTGGTGACGGTAGCAACACGCCCCGAGCATATTTCTGTCGTCAGTGGCATGCGTCCTGAAGCGATGTGTCATAGCTGTTGTAATCGTGAAGAACTTTTAGCATTACTTGTTGGCAAAACAACAATTGTGATTGGCCCGGGTCTTGGTAAAAGCGAGTGGGCGCAAGAATTACTAGAAACGGTTTTCGAAAGTGATTTGCCTAAGGTTTTAGATGCGGATGCATTAAATATGCTAAGCCAAAAACCACACCCCTGCGATAGCTGGGTACTCACGCCCCATCCGGGAGAGGCTGCACGTTTATTGCATTGTGGTACCGGCGATGTGCAACAAAATCGATTTCACGCAGCGCGTGAATTACAACATCAATACGATGGCGTTGTCGTGCTCAAGGGCTCTGGCACGATTATTGAAGGGCCAAGTGATATTCCCTATGTATGTTCAGGTGGTAACCCTGGCATGGCTACAGGTGGTATGGGCGACATCTTAAGTGGTATGGTCGGTGGGTTGCTGGCACAGGGTCTTGAACTCGAGCGTGCAGCAGAAGCAGCTGTTTATATTCATGCAGCAGCAGCCGATAAAGCAGCAGCAGAGCAGGGCGAACGCGGTTTATTAGCCACAGATGTGTTGAAGTATTTGCCTGAACTGATTAACCCTTATATGCAGCTACCGAATGACAATCCTCGAGATTAAAACTACTGATGCAATGACGCAATTGGGTGCTGAGCTAGCAGAAAAGCTCGCAGCACCTGCAATTGTATTTCTAAAAGGTGGCCTTGGCGCCGGCAAAACAACATTGGCACGTGGGTTTCTGCAAGCGCTAGGACATTCGGGTAATGTTAAAAGTCCGACGTATAGCATCGTTGAGCCTTATGACTTACCTAAAGCCAAGGTTTACCATTTTGACCTTTATCGATTAAAAAATATCGATGATCTGGATATGATGGGTTTTAGTGATTATTTAGAAGAGGATGCTATTTGCCTGATTGAATGGCCAGAATTAATTGAACCCTACTTGCGCAAACCGGACATCTATTGCACAATTGAAGATCTGGATGGATACCGGCGAGTGACCATAAGATAATTACCATGAAATCACATTTAAAAATCATCATCATAATTTTGTTGTGTTACAGTTTTTCAGTGTTTGCTGGGAAAGTCGCTATTACTGATTTGCGTGTGATTCGCAAACCACATCATTGGCAATTTGTGTTTGAAGCAACCGCAGCGATTAAGTTTACTCAACTTCAAGCGAGCCACCCTAAAATAGCTATGTTTGATTTGCCTAATGTAAAACTAATAAAAATGTTTGGCCCGAGTTATTATGTCTCAACGCCGGTGACGAAGTTGCATATGCGTCATCACGGTAATGCATTACGTATGATTTTGGATCTTGATCATAAAGTTAACGTCACAGCTTTCACACTAAAATCACAGCAAAAATACCCCAATCGCTTTGTGATCGATCTTAAAGGGCAGCAGTTACCAACACATGGGCTAACACCTCCGATACAAAAAGCGCATAAAAAACCTTTATCGCCTTTTTTATTGCGTCCAATTCTTACTACCAAAACACTTTTCGTGAAACGCTCGCCTGATGTCATAGTGGTGATTGATCCTGGTCATGGAGGTAAAGATCCTGGTGCTATGGGACGCAATGGTGTGCATGAAAAAAATGTGGTGCTGGCAATTTCGAAAAAGTTAAAGGATGACATTAACAAAGTGCCAGGATTTAAAGCCATATTAACACGTTCTCGCGATGAATTTATTCCATTGCGTGGTAGGCTTGCCATAGCGCGTAAGAATAAGGCAGATATGTTTGTCGCTATTCATGCAGACGCTTATCGCAACCATCAAGCGCATGGCGTATCAGTATTTGCATTATCACAACGTGGTGCCACCAGTGAAGCGGCACGTTGGCTTGCGTACCGTGAAAATAAATCGGAATTAATGGGTGGTGTAGATTTGAATGATAAAAGTCATATGCTTAAATCAGTTTTAATTAATTTATCGCAAATGACAACGGTACGTATGAGCTTGCAAATAGGTGAGGCATTGGTGCACAACATTGGACGTTTTGCCCATTTACACCATGGTATGCGTGTTGAGCAAGCAGCTTTTGTCGTTTTAAAATCTCCAGATATTCCGTCATTATTGGTTGAAACAGGCTTTATCTCAAATACATTTGAAGCACGTCGCTTAACTTCAAAGCCTTATCAAAACCGGTTGGCTAAAGCGATAGCAGGTGGTATCGTTAACTATTTTGAGGAGCAACCGCCTCGTGGTACTGTACTTGCGCAGCGGCTGCATAATCGCCATACAATATAAGTTGCTTTAACCATGCCCATCCTTCAATTAGACGAACAATTGTCCAATCAAATTGCCGCAGGAGAAGTTGTAGAACGTCCAGCTGCAGTCGTTAAGGAACTTATTGAAAATAGTCTTGATGCCAAAAGCAGCCAAATTACAGTCGATATTGAACGTGGTGGGCAAGATCTCATTCGTGTTCGTGATAATGGTAGTGGTATTGAAGCAAAAGAATTGCCGTTAGCATTAGCGCGTCATGCCACGAGTAAAATTGCGACGTTTAATGATCTAGAGCATGTCGCGAGCCTTGGGTTTCGTGGTGAAGCACTTGCAAGTATCGCCGCTGTTTCGCGCTTAAAAATAAGCACAGCAGTTGCAGATGCTGAGTCTGGTTTTGCTTTAACCTGCGAAGGTGGCGATATAAAACATACAGCTGAACCAATTGCGCATCCACAAGGTACGACGATAGAGGTGCGCGATTTATTTTATAACACAGCAGCAAGGCGTAAGTTTTTACGCGCCGAGCGTACCGAATATCAACATATTGAAACCATCTTACAACGCCTTGCTTTAAGTTGTTTTGATGTAGGTTTTCAACTGACTCACAATCAAAAATCACAACTGCGCTTGCCGATAGCCGAAACTAATATTGCACGTGAAAAACGCTTGGTATCAATGTTAGGTCAGTCGTTTGTTGATGAAGCATTAGCAATTGAGTTTCGAGCAGCCGGTATGCGTTTGTGGGGCTGGATCGCGATGCCAGGCTTTACCCGCTCACAAGCAGATATGCAGTATTTTTACATAAATGGGCGTTTTATCCGTGATCGTTTACTGATGCATGCGGCAAAACAAGCGTATCATGATGTGTTATTCCATGGACGTCATCCAGCTTATATTTTATATCTCGAATGCGATCCAGCAATTGTCGATGTCAATGTCCATCCAACAAAACACGAAGTGCGTTTTCGTGATTCGCGCACCATTCATGATTTTGTGATGCGTGCGGTTAAAGATGCACTATCGCAAGTGCGTCCGAGTGATCATACGACAGGAGAAGTAGTGTCCCAAACTGTTGCTGCGATGCCAGAGAACACCTATACACCTTTAAAACAAGTTTCAAATACACAGCCGACTGAACAACAGCGTATGCCGTTGAGCATACGTGCACAGGTTAATAACTACCAAAAGCTTTGCGCGGAACCTGAAGAGCCCATTGCTGTTGCGCTAGAGCCATTTTTAGGGACACCTATAGCTCAGTTACATGACATTTATATCTTGGCCCAAAATGAACGCGGACTGGTGATAGTTGATATGCATGCAGCGCACGAACGCATTTTATATGAAAAATTAAAGCTGCAATTGTCTGCCTCTAATCTAACGACAGAGCTACTATTGGTGCCCATCACAGTGAAGCTCAATAAAGCAGAAATGGTGAGTTGTCTCGAAAATACATCAACTTTTGCTACTATTGGCATTTTAATCGAGCAGTTAAGTGATGATAGTGTCGTGATACGTGAGGTACCATCGATTCTTAAAAATAAACATATCGAGCAATTGGTGCGTGATGTGATTGCTGATTTACTCGTTAATCAAAGTGAACGCCGCCTTAATGAAACGATTAATCATATTTTAGCGACAGTGGCTTGTCATGCAGCAATTCGTGCACATCATAAATTAAGCATTCCTGAAATGGCTGCATTATTACGTGATATGGAAAACACTGATAATAGCGGTTGCTGTAATCATGGTCGTCCGACTTGGACTGAGCTTTCGCTGCCAGCGCTAGATAAATTATTTTTGCGAGGCCAATAATGCAAGTCATATGTTTAATGGGGCCAACCGCTTGTGGTAAAACAGCCGCTGCGATCGAGCTGGTTGAACGTGGTGGTTTTGAAATTATAAGCGTTGATTCTGCAATGATTTATCGTGGCATGACTATTGGTACTGCCAAGCCAACTCAGGACGAACTAGCCCGTGCACCACATCATCTAATCAATATTCGCGATCCAGCTGAACCCTATTCTGTGGGCGATTTTATCGATGATGCACTCAAACTCATCGATCAAATCCATGCTCGCGGCAAAATACCGCTATTAGTCGGTGGTACAATGATGTATTTTTATCAATTACAACGTGGTTATAGCGAGCTGCCAAGTACCGATGAAGCAACTCGCAGGCAAGTTGAACAAATGGCTGAAACGCAGGGTTGGCCAGCTTTATATGAGCTGTTACAGCAGATCGATCCTGCTATTGCGGCTCAATTGCATCCCAACGATTCGCAACGTATTTCACGTGCACTTGAAATTTTCTATCAAACTAAAGTCTGTATGAGCGAATGGCATCGTCATCAAACGATAGAAAAGCCTGCCTATGACTTTAAAAATATAATTCTAGCACCTGAGGATCGTAGTGTGATTCATCAGCGTATCGAAAAACGTTTTGATCAAATGCTTAAGCTTGGCTTTATGCAAGAAGTTGAAGCACTTTACAAAAGAAATGATTTAAATGCATCTCTGCCATCGATACGTTGTGTTGGCTATCGTCAAGCTTGGGATTATCTTGATGGTAATTGTAGCTTTGATGAGATGCGTGAACGTGCCATTGCTGCCACACGTCAACTCTGCAAACGTCAATTTACCTGGTTGCGTCGATGGGACAATACCACTTGGGTTCGTGAGCCTCAACAAGTCAAGATTATCTTATGAATAATCAGAAAGAATTAAAATGTATTAAAGTTTCAATTGAAGAACAGCGTCTTTATTTATATTACAAAACTGAGTGTGTTGCATCTTATTCAATTTCAACAGCTAAAAATGGTGTTGGGCAGCGCTATGGTAGCTTCCAGACACCACTAGGAAAGCATCGTATTTATAAAAAAATTGGGGCAGACGAGCCAGTAAATACAGTTTTTATTGCACGTGAGCCAACCGGTGAACTCTATTCTCCTGAATTAGAGCAGGCGCATCCTGAACGCACAGATTGGATTTTAACGCGTATATTGTGGCTTGAAGGCTTAGAGCCTGGATTGAATCAAGGTGGTGAGGTTGATAGTCGCGATCGCAAAATTTATATTCATGCGAGCCCCGAATCAAGACCCATGGGCCAACCCTTTTCTCATGGCTGTATTTGTTTACATAATCAAGACATGTTGGCGTTATTCAATACGGTAGATAAAGGTACACTAGTTATAATCGAATAATAGTGTACCTTTATGGATATTTTACACCTGAGCGCTTTTTTGATAACTGCGGTGATGATCAAGACGTGCAATAGTCTCTTTTGCATTCTCTTTTAGATCATCAAACGCACAGAACAGACATCGTAACTGAGTATGTCGCCCAATAGGTGCTTTTGGTATTGAGGCTCTTATGTTTGATCGATTCTCAACTGCTTCAGCGAGCACTTCGCCTTGTTGGCGTATTTGTTGTTCTTGTTTTGCATCATTATGCTTTGCCCGTTGTCTGATACAAACAAGAGTGACTAATGCAGTAATTGCAGCAACTGCAATAACAGCTGCAAGTGGTGGGCAAGCAGCGGCAATAACAGTATAACTGATTGCTGCTATAGCAAGCATGCTTGCAAAGCTCATGCCAGCGCTTTTAATTGTGCGTCTGTGATTGCACTGGAATTTAAAACAAATACCTCGTATCTGATTGGCAGTTTCTATTTGATTAATAGTTTCATCTTGCAGGACTGTTTCAAGGTTATCGAGAAGTTGTCTGACAGTGTCATTATTAACGTTTTTATCGTTAAATAATTGTATTACCCACTGCTGAAGTTCCTCTTTAGTGTTGGCTAGGCTTGGATACGCACCTTTTACAGCAGCGGCAAACCGCTCGGCTCTTTTCTCATTAAAGTGGGGCTTGTAACCACCCTCAGCCCATGGAAGCTGGTTTTCTTCTTCTTGTAATTTTTTTTTCATAGTCTCTAACCTCGATAATGTTGTTTAGATCCGGCGCATATTACCATACTGTTATTTGCTAAGCATAGTTTCTCCTTTAGTGGCGCAAGATACCATATTTATTGTTATGAATCGATTTCAATCTACTAAACTAACTTAAACTGATAACATCTTGTTTTATCATTTTACAAGAAAGAGTTTCTCCTAACTAATTGAATTATCATTTAAAAAAATAAAAATGAAGGATGACACATGGACAATAAATAGTCTACTATTAAACGGTGGGCAGAGAAATATTGGAGTTCTAATGGAATCTGTTGATAGTGTACTAACTTATTGGTTTGGTAAGATCGAAGAGACAATAATCCCCTCTGAGGAGCGTTCGCGTATCTGGTTTAGTGATTCAATTGAGGTAGATGAAGAAATTAAGTCTAAATTTTTACTTACTCATGAGGCATTATCTGAATATGATTATGCAGAGTGGCAAGATACACCGCGTAGTCGCCTTGCTAAAATTATTGTATTAGATCAGTTTTCTCGACATTTATTTAGAAATACATCTCAAGCATATGAAATGGATAAAAAAGCACTAGAAACTTGTCTTCAAGGTATACGCCAAGATGATGATCATAATTTAAGCTTGATCGAGCGGGTATTCTTCTATTTTCCAATGATGCATTCGGAGCAGCTGGTCTATCAAGAACAAGCCTTGATTGCTTATCGTGTACTTTCAGAACTCGCATTTGATGAAACCAAAGTAATCTACGATAGCTTTTTAAAGTTTGCTAACCATCACTATACAATCATTCAACGTTTTGGGCGTTTCCCGCAGCGCAATGCAATATTGTCACGCAGCTCAACTAAAGAAGAGCGTCAATATTTGCTAGATCTACGCAACGAATAAAACTTTTCTTTTACGAGGAAAGCCGAAGGTGGCGAGCTTTGGCCATCACCCTTAAGTGTCATTCACCATTTCACTGATAAAAATAGATATTTGCGATAGTTGCTTGAAATTTAACAGCGTTCATTATAGGATCACGCAGCGTTTTGGGTGATTCCCGCAACGTGGCGCGGTACCGTCATCTAGCAGGAGGTGGTATCTGACAAAAAATGAGCAACAATAGAATCTAAAACAATGACTGATGAAGACAACTTTATTTACCGAGTCCTATTTCACCAAGATAACAAGATATACGAGGTGTACGCAAAATATATATCTGAAGAGAGCCTTGTGGGCTTTTTAGAGATTGATGAGCTTATATTTCACGAAACACGCTCAGGAATTTTGGTTGATCCAGGTGAAGAGAAATTACGTGAAGAATTTAAAGGTGTGCAACGTAGCTATATTCCGACGCACTTAATTGTGCGTATCGATGAAGTTAAGAAGCAGGGTATCTCTTCGGTTAAAGATCTAAAAAGTAATGTCAGTCGTTTTCCAGGTAAAAGTAAGCGTCATGAGAGATCTGAGGATAGTAATGAATGATGTCAGCAGTGCGTGCAGGTGTTGTCCTAGATATTGAATCCACCGAGTTAACGGCAGAAGACCGCGAATTGCTTGCGCATCCTTTGGTTGTGGGGGTGATCTTATTCACGCGCAATTATCAATCGCGCAGACAATTGAAAGCTTTATCTGATTCAATGAAGGCGATCAAGCCTGAATTAATGATCATGGTTGATCAAGAGGGTGGGCGTGTACAACGTTTTGTTGATGACTTTACAGACTTAAAAGCAATGTCGACTTTTGGGTTACACTATCAATCAGATCCAAAGCACGCGATAACAGCGCTGCAAACACAGCTTAACATCATGGTTGATGAGCTTTATGCTGTCGGCGTCGACATGACATTAATGCCAGTCCTAGATATGGATACGGGTATTAGCGAGATTATTGGCGAGCGTAGCTTTGGGTCCCTGAGCGATGTTGTAATAGCGTTAGGTCAAACGGTAATACAAACACTGCATGCACGTCAGATGTTAGTTACGGCCAAACACTTCCCAGGCCACGGTGGTGTTGCAGCGGATTCACATGTGCAATTACCGGTTGATGAGCGTGATCTTCAGACTTTACTAGAAAGAGATATGTTACCCTTTATGAGGCTAAAAGACCAATTTGATTTTGTCATGCCGGCGCATATTGTGTTTTCTAAAATAGACGATAGGCCTGTAGGTTTTTCACCGGTATGGATTCAAGAAATTTTACGCAAGAGGATAGGGTATCGTGGGCGTGTGATCACTGATGATTTATCGATGGCAGGCGCTGCTAGTTTTGGTGATTATGTTGCGCGCGTGAGAGCGGCGCTTGATGCGGGTTGTGATTTACTACTAGTATGTAATGATCGCGATGGGGCGGTACAGGTGTTGGAAACAGCAGAAAAGAGAGTGAGCACATGCAATTAAATTTAAATCCAAATTACCAAAATTTCTTTGAAATTGGTCTTGCTATTCTTGGTGGTATCATTGCTACGTGGGTTTGCATGTGGATATTTAGCCTCATTGATAAACGTTTAGCTAAGTCTAAGCATATTTGGAGCCATGCTTTGGTTCGCTCTATCAGCAAGCCGCTTCTTGTGATGATTTGGCTTATGGTTGTTAGCATGATTATCCCCATCGTGCTGCGTTACTATGTCGTTTCGACACAGATAAATGCTTACTTTAATTATGTCCGTGCTGTGGTATTTGTAATTACGGTTGCATGGGCGTTTATGCGCTACATTAATTCTGTTGAGAGCCGCTATCAACGTGAGATTAGTGCGGGTAAGAAAAAACAAGATAAAACCACATTACGTGCGATTACTCAGCTCTTTAGAATTGCTATTGTCATTGTTACGTTATTGGTGCTTATGCAAACAGTGGGCATTAAAATAAATTCATTATTAGCTTTTGGTGGTATTGGTACCTTGGCTGTTGGTTTTGCAGCTAAGGATACATTAGCTAATTTTATCGGTGGATTGATGATTTACTGGGACAGACCTTTTTCAGTTGGGGAGTGGGTTCGCTCTCCAGATCGCAATATCGAAGGTACTGTTGAAAATATCGGCTGGCGGTTGACGCGAATTCGCACCTTTGATAAGCGCCCTTTATATGTGCCCAACGCGGCATTTTCAACGATCTCAATCGAAAACCCGGGACGGATGACGAATCGCCGTATCAAGACTAAAATTGGCTTGCGCTACTCAGATGCACCTAAAATTAAAGCTGTCATAGATGATATTGAAAACATGTTACAAAATCATCCAGACATCGACACTACAATGATATTGATGGTAAAGTTAATTGAGTTTGGACCGTCTGCCTTAGAGTTTCTTGTGTACACATTCACCAAAACAACGAAGTGGGTTGAGTTTCAAACAATACAGCAGGATGTTTTTCTTAAAATCATTGATATCATTGCACAACATGGGGCAGAATGTGCATTCCCATCGCGTTCGATATATTTCCCCGAACCGCTGATGACTCAACGATCAGATGCAGGAGCGCAAGCATGACAACAGATGTCGCAACCAACCCAGGAGCTACTAACAAAATGAGTGATACGATGCCAGCTATTCTACCAGATGATATTCGTGAAGTGTTTGCTAAGGCGAGCTGTCTGTATTCTAAATCTGAAGTGGATAGTGCGCTTGATCGTATGGCAACTGAAATTAGTTACAAGCTCTCACACAGTAATCCCATTTTCTTGTGTGTTGTGGTTGGTGGTATTGTTGCATTAGGTAATCTATTACCACGGTTGGATTTCCCACTCGAAGTTGACTATATTCACGCAACACGTTATCGCAATACTACGAGTGGTAAGGAAATCGAATGGAAAGCCGAACCCAACATCAATCTAAAAGACCGCACTATTATTATTGTCGATGATATTCTCGATGGTGGCATTACACTTCAGGCAATCGTCGATCATTGCTCCAAAGCCGGTGCTAAAGAAGTTTTTACTTGTGTTTTGGTCGATAAGCAAAATGCACGCCTCGAAGGTGGCTGCGCAAAAACTGATTTCACAGGTCTTAAAGTCGATAATCATTATGTCTTTGGTTATGGTATGGACTATAAGGGCTATTTACGCAATGCACCAGGCGTTTATGTAGTCGCGCCAGAACATGAATAACTTAAAAATAACTCGCTTAGAGAAAAGATGCTCAAGTTAACACCACAGTTACAATGTATATTTATTGTTACAAATTTTATTCATAAAAAAACTAGATTTTTTAATAAAAATTCATATAATTACCGAAGGATTATGATGTAGTACAACTCAATTTGAAACAGGATTCGAATTGAGATAATGATGGACCATACCAATACCGATTTTCGATACAAAAATGTGACATATTGCTACATTTCTCGTATTGAAAACACGCTATAGGGTAGTATAAAATTGGAACACGTCATGCGTGACAAATACAAACAAAAGAAATTGTTATGGGCGCTACTACACACAGAAAATCGCTTAAAGCACTTAACGCAGAGCATGCATTCCAAGACGCACTAAATCGCTTAGAACAAGCAATTAGGAAAGAGCAAAGGCAGGTAGCTGATGCATATCGATTATGGGAACTGCAAAACGAAGAACAGCAAGTTAAGCAGCAACTAGAGCTACTCCTTGCATATTTGGAAGACGAATCTGAAGTGCAAAAAGAACGTCATGAAAAAGCGAATTGCTATTGGTTAAAACAACACTATGGCACAGTTTTTCCAGACTGGGATAAATGGCTTAATAAAGAATTGAGTCATGAGACAATGATCAAAGAATTTATTTTGCGTGTTATTCATTATCAATTAAAAGAAGATGCATTAAAACGTCGGACCTACAAAGCCAAAAGTAAGGATATGGTGAATGCTGCTGTCGTCTTAGTAGCAAATAAGTACCTAAAAGAAAAGCGCCAGGTTAACCAAACAGTAGATGATGAAACTCAAGAAAAATTAACATTTTTAGAAGCACACTTTGCAACGACATTTTTTATGAAGGATGAAGACTGGAAAAAGGCATTTGATATACTCGATAAAACCTCATTGCCACTTACGACCAGGGATCATTTTAAAAAAGTCATCACAGAAGGGTATGACCCAACCTTGCTTCCTGAGCATGATGGTTTTGTGAGTCTACGTGAAACTGTAAGAGAATCACTTAAATCTGGTGATTATGTCTACGCTGTTGAGAAAGTTGAAACATATTGTGAGCCTAAAGACGAGAGAACCAATTTTGAAAAACTCAGAAAAAAACAACGTCATCATAATGTTTTTGCAGCTGAAATAGGTGCTGAACGTGATCGCTTAAGAATTCCTCAGACCTATCTATTAAGATCGCACAGAGAGGAACAACTGCAACTAAATAGTAGTTTAAGTAATGCTTATAAGTCTATTCCACGTAATGATGCTATGAGTCAGCGTTATGGTCTTGGTAGCTGGGTTGAAAAATTAGACCAAAAGTTAAAGAAAACTTTATTAGCAGACGTAAATAAATCTATCGACCAATATCTTCGTAGAGGCTGGTGGTTAAGCTACAAACGTCTTAGATATCACACTCGGAGCAAAGGTGCTCATTATGCGAATGTGCTTAAAACCCAAATTGAAAGTGATAAGGTCAAAACATATGCTGATGCTTGTGCTGTTTTATTAAGATATTTACGAGGTGAAGATGAATTTCATAACCAAGGTAAACACAGCTTAAAACAACGTGATTACTCATTATCAACTTTTTTACTAAAAAACTTATTTAGCGGTATTTACGCAACCCATTTAACGAAAAGGTTGAACAAACGAGAAGATGAACAACCTATGCATGTTTATGCAAGCAAGGTTGATGAACCCAAGCATAGAAAAAGCTTATCGGATGATGAGCAAACTATTTTAAAAACCATACAAAAGCCGACTTATCAATATTTTGGAAAAGGATATAGTCAGGCATTATTCAAGTCACGTGAATCTATTCGCGATCGTGCTGCAGAAATTTTAGAACGTCAGACGGTACAGATGCGTTTAGTGCCACCAGCAGCCTGATTGAGCGTTAATTGACTTAGGACAAAGGTATTAAAACACGAAGTTAAGATAAAATTAGGATCACTATAGTATATAAGGAGCGTCACAAATGTATACCCCCATATCGATCGAAAATGCCCTAACAGCACTTAAGCAAAGGCTTCAAGAAGAACAGCAAATAGTACATGAAGTTTATTTGCATAATCAAGAAATTAAAAAACTACAGCTGGAACTTGAGAATAAAGAGCATCAACTAAAAGAACAATCAACAAAACTTAGAGTTGCGATGGATCGCTTTAGGGTAGACTGCAAAGTGCTTGATAGTGATCAATTCAATATCGAGACGACGTATAAAAAAGAAATTGAACCTGAGCTTAGCAGATGCTTTATTGATGCAGTAGAAAAATTTCTAGAGTTTTGTTTAAAAGATCGTGATGCCATTGCAGAAAAATTTAAGCCATTAATCAAAGAGAAAAAAACTAAAGCTTCTGAGGTTAAACCCATTGAAGAAGATCAGCAGTCAATCGGATCAAGTAATGAGTCTGGCAGCCAGTCTTCCTTAAACGCTTACTCAGATAACCCATTTCTAAGCTTTATTGCAGAGCTTCAGAATTTAACCAAGGAAAAGAAGTACCGATATGCTGGAGAGCTCATAAAAAGATTTGTTAAAACTGAAGAGGACCTTAGGGCACTAAAAAGATCGATGAAGCCTACAAGAGGAAAAGTATTTGATACAAAAGTTTTTTTTGAAAGTCGTCAACTAAGATATAAAAATAAACAAGATACAATATCTGCATATGAGCCAATTCTTAAATTAGCGAACCAGTCGCAAGTGTTAGTGTTGTTTGAAAAGCAGCGCAAAGTGAGTAAGGTTACAGAGACTAAAGTTGAAAATGAATTTGCTGATTTTATGGAGCAATTAGATCATTTTTTTGTATTATTTGATGATAGTAATGAAACTTATATTCTGGCAGTACCGATAGTAGAAGCATTTCTTTCACCGCCTCTTGATAATGCTAAAGCATTAGCTAAAAAAACTGCACAACTTGCTTCAGCAGTAGTTTCCTTCGTTAAACGTGAAAAAGTAGCTGATTTTTTAGCGCCTGTAAAAGATATTGAAGCCAAACATGCTTTACTAAATCATCACAAGACATATCAGTTGCACATGAAAGAGCGTGATAGATATTTAAATGACATTGCAAAAAAAGTTGAGCAACAGCAGGCAGCGTTTGGTAGGGATATCGATGATCCAACATCAATAGATGAACTACGCAAAAAAACCTTAATTCGTGAAGTAAAAAATGCTATTAAGGAACGTCTCAATAAAGGTAATTATAGCCGTTCTGAATTATGGTATTGCTACAAAAACCGCGGCAAGCGCTATGCAATAACGCTACTTAAAAAAATTCATTCTGCACAAAGCTATGCTGAAGCTTGTAATATTATAATTGAATATATCGATGGTCAAATAGATAAAGAAAATCGCCTTAAAGGCAATCAACTTCGTTATCGTGATAAATCACTATCGACATATTTGCTTAAGCACTTATTTAATGGCATTTATGCACCAAGACCAACAGCATCCAAAAACGCATCAGAATACTATGATTGGTTGCTTAATGTCGATACTGAGACTACTAATATACGTAACTCAGATACAGTTGCTATTGTTAATACCATTACTGCGCCAACGCGAAGTTATGGTTGCGGTATTTTTGCTTATCGTAAGCAAGCAGCGCCAACTTGCCGTGTCGACGCAATGAATACGCTTAAAAATATCTTGCAAGAGCAGATCCAAAATAGCATGCCAACTACAACGGTGTAATCTTCATTATGATCCCATATAACGGGTGATCGATAAAATTAAGTTCGTTACTGCGCATGCGTCGTGTTTGATTGAGGTTGAAGTAGACTAGTGGTGTATCAAGCCCTTTGAAGTTATCATTTTGACTGAGTGATTGAATGGTTTCGGTTGGTGTGGCGAAAGCAAGCTTATAGGAAGCATCGAAATAGCGTTTAACGCCGATGCGCACCAGACCATCGACTTGCCAATGAGTTGCTTGATTATATTGGGCGCTGCCGTCGTAGTTTTCGGCTACGATTTTACCTGAGTTATCAAAACCTTTACCACCAAAGATATGCAACCAATGTGCATCTTTAGGTGTGAGCACATCTTGATACCAGGTAATATGCAGTAATGGTTGATAACGATCCATCTTTGCAAGAAGTGCACGTTGTTTAGTTAAGTGAAGGTAGTAGTTTGGTAAAATTTGATAACTGGCTGGTTTGTCATTGTTTGTTTGGTCTCGTTGAGCCAGTGGTTTAAGTTGCCACACATGCCTAAGGTCAACTTGAGAAGATTCTAGGATAGGCCAACGCTCGCTGTTTAGGTTTGGCGTTTGAATATGCGAAAATATGATCATCTCAACTTGGTAAATAGCTGCTGCATTAGCACTTGTATATAGGATAAAACTGGTTATTAAAATTAGGATTTTTTTCATGATGTGCTCCTCATCTAGAAACATGAAGTTTAGCACAATCAACGTAGTGGCCACACCCATAAAATCATTGGGACGCTAACACAGAGTACGATAATTTCTAGTGGCAAACCTAAACGTAGATAATCGCCGAATTTATAACCGCCAGGTCCCATAACTAGAATGTTGTTTTGGTGTCCTACGGGTGTTAAAAATGAGCATGAGCAGGCGATAGCAACACCCATAAGAAATGGGTCAATATTGACTTGCAAGCTATTGGCAATGCCATTGGCGATGGGGGCCATCACAATTGCTGTGGCAGCATTATTCATAAAATCTGAAACTGTCATCGCAATAATCATCAGCAGTACTAAAATAGTAATAGGTGATGTGTGTGCTGCCAAATGAGAAAGCCACTCGGCAATCATTGCTGTACCTCCAGTCGTTTGTAACGCACTGCCGACTGGAATCATTGCTGCCAATAAGATAATCACCGGCCAGTCTATCGATTCATAAAGGCTACGTGGTGAGATCCAATTAAAAATAACCATCACGATAACAGCGCCACCAAAAGCGACTTGCACTGGTAGTAAGCTCAATGCCGTTAAAATAATTGCAATCACAAATACAATGAGTGGCCAAATCATTTTCCAAGAAGTCTCAATTTGAATGTGACGCTCAATCAGTGGTAGTAAACCGAGCGAGGCAATATTTTCGGTAACTGTATCACTTGGCCCTTGGAATAGAGTAATATCACCGGGCTTTAATTGCACTTGATCAAGACGCTGTTTAAAGGGGTTACCTTCGCGTGAGATTGCTAATAGATGTAACTGAAATCGCGCAAATAAACGCATACCTTTAGTGGTGCGACCTTCAATTCGTGCGCCCTGAGGCACAACAGCTTCAACAAGCTGAATATCTTTTGATTGTAAGCTCTCGCGAGTAATTTTTTGATCACTGGCTACTTTTGTTTTAGTATCACTTAAGAATGTTTTTAAGTTTTCAGCAGACGCTTCAATAATTAATATATCATCAGCGTGGACAATAAAATCATCGGGCAGAGAAAGGCGTTTGGATTTACCACGAATTAGAGTAACGATTTCGTATTCTGCTTTTGTTTTTTCTTTGATTTCACTTAGAGACATATCGAGAATAGCTGCATTTTCATCTACATGAACTTCAAAGATATAATCTTTAATATCAAACATATCAGCAACACTTTGTGGTGCTTTGCGCTTTTTGGGGATGAGCCGATAACCGAATAGCGCAATAAACAGCACACCTACTACCGCAACCATTGCACCTACAGGTGTGTAGTCAAACATAGTAAAGGCATGCCCGGTAATTTCTTGGCGATAGGCGGCAATAAGTAAGTTGGGTGGTGTGCCGATGACTGTTGCAAGACCACCAAGACCAGAAGCGAAGGCAACCGGCATTAATACTAACGATGGAGATCGATCCTGTTCGATAGCAATTTTAATGGCTACTGGCATCATCAAAGCCAATGCACCAACATTATTCATGAAAAATGATAGCAGCATTGCAGTAAAGCACAGATATACAAGACTGATGATTGGATTGTGATTAACGATATCGAGTTTGTTAATTAATACATTTAGTAAACCTGAACGCGTAATGGTTTGAGAGATAACCATCACACAGGCAACAGTAACAACTGCTGGATTTGGTAAGCCACTGAATACTTGATTTAAGGGAACAGCGCCAACAGCCGTTGAAACAAGTAATGCAATAAGTGCAACAATATCATAGCGCCATCGACCCCAAACGAAGAGCACCATCGCAAAAATTAAAATGATAATGATAGTGTATGGGGCCATGATCCATATGTTTGTCGGGTGAAAAGTATTATTATACTGTTTTATCGCCAAAATGAGGAGCAAAGATAAAATGACATACAGACGCCTATTTATCGGCTACCCTATTAGCGATACAGTGGGAAATGACTTGATATCTCATGTAGTAAATGAAATAAATGATGTAACTCATAAAATCCGCTGGACTATTCCAGGTAACTTCCATATTACAGCCAAATTTATTGGTGATATGGATGAAAATCTGATTCCACAATTGATTACGATAGTTGAAGAAGTGGCAAGCAAAGCCAGCAGTTTTGAGGTTAACATCAATAAAATTGCTGCATTTCCTAAGCCAAGCTCAACATTTTTAGCGGCATCGGTAAATCCCCATCAACAGCTCAGTGAGATAAATAAAGAACTTGAAAAAAAGCTCACAACCATCGGAATTAAAGGAGAAAAATGCTCGTATCAGCCTCATATCACTTTAGGACAAAGTTTGAGGCTTGGAAGCTGTCGTGAAGTACCCATTTATCTGCGTTTGAAACTAAGTACCTTGATCATCTATGAAAGCATTTTAAAAAAAGACGGATCTCGGTATTTTTCTCTCTATTCTTGCAGTCTGGCTTGATTTTGGTCAACATAAGTACTATCTTAGAGTGCGGACATTAAAATAGCTACTAAAATATTTAAACTTAAAAATATTTAGTTATATATATTGCTTCTTTAGCAGCGGAATAAAAACCAAGGATGGTGTTTGACCGTTGGCTTTCTTCTGAAAGTAAGAAGCAGTGACATGGAGAGTCGAATCATGAAAAGAAATAATAGAGCTGTTATACAACGCCGACAAAGTGACTTAACAGAGTCAGAAAGAATTTGTAAAATTTTGCTAAAACCACAAGATTTATTGGGCTGTGAGGTGGGCTCACCACAAACACTACCCGATGATCAATACTACCAAGTTATCGCAGCAGTTTGTAAGCGTATTTTGATTCTGTTTGAATCTCAAAAGCAAACATGTACAGAAGGCAGGGGTGATGAACCACTTTATATTAATGCGATTATTATCGATGCATTTCAGCAGCATGGTCGACTCACAAAAGATCAGCGTCAACGTGTAATCGCTTGGTTTCGTGACCCACGTTTTTCACTTTTTTCTGCGGCATTAAGCTATTGGACGAGTTCCCATACATCACAGCTGCTTTATTTGTTTGGTGATCATTTTAGGCAAGAACAAGAGGAGGTGATTCAGTTTAATCAAACTTGGCTTATGATCACACTAACCGCTCTAATGTTGGCAATTAGTGGCAATTATGCTACTACTGGTCACATGAGCAATGATTTACTAGGTTGTGCTAATCAATGGCAGCCAAAATGGGTTAAGCGGAGTAATTTCCAAGAATTTCACAGAAATTTAAGTAATCTTGATATTGTTTACAGACGTTTAAATAGCCGTGGCCAACTTATCACTTCCGCTTTTAAGCCTCTTGAAGATATATCAGAAGACTTTTTACGTGATAAAGTACTATGGCAAAGCATGCATCAAGTTACTCACGATATCGTGAAAGCACATACCTATAATCCTGAAGTCCGTGTAAGCCGGGCAATTATGGATATCTATTTAACGTACACACAGCCATATAATCGTATCGAGTTGGCTAGTTGTATTTACGAGCAATTATTTGGAATTCACAATAATGTTACACGTTTTATTGCCCCAGAAGATCAAGCGCAACAAATAAAAGCGTTTTTTAAAACTGCGATGGTGACATTACATTATTTAACAATCAGCAAACCACATGAGCAAAGTGATATTCGTATTCGCGATTATTTTGCCGGCGCACCTAAAGAAGTTTTTAAAACGATTAATTCAGAAATCCAAAAAGAGCGCTTTTTTAGTAGTATCTATAGCTTTTTACTCAGCCTCGTAGATGAGGATGTGTCTAATCTTGATACGTTTGTAGAGCATATTTATGTTATTTATGCAGGTCATCAAGAAAAGGTGAATGATTTAAATAGCGATTATCAGCGTGCAACCAAAACGGTAGGTACAGATGAAACTGCTTCGATGACTACCGAACGTGAGTTTGTAACGAAAAAACGTCAACTACGCTCGGAGTTTTTAAGTTGTCATAAGCTACAACAGTTACAAGCTAATTCTGATTGCTCTGAAGATATCGAGCAATTTGAAGATCAAATGGTAACTATTGTTCGTCAATATAGACAAGACTTACAGAAGCTCAACGATGAATTTAGATCAAATACTATAAATGCGACTGAATTGGCAAAGCGAAAGCAGCATATTACCACTGAACTTAAAAATGCGAAGCTGGAAATTTGTCGACGCTATCCTATAGCAGCAATGAAGGAATTCGAGTCTGATAAACGTAACATTGAAAAAGGTTATCAAGCAGACTTAGAGCAGCTTCAAAAATTCGGAATAAAAGAAACACAAATGCAAGAACAGCAAAAAATGGAACAGCAATTAATTGAGCAGCTACAAGATCTACGTGCTCACTATTGTATTGATGATATTTCTGGCTCACAGCATTCCAACTCATCGCTGTTTATATTTACTGATAGTGATTTTCAAAACACATCTATTGAAGATGCTTTAGTCATCATACGTACTCAAATGATTGATCATAAAAATTTACAATTTGGTGATTGGGCGGCGCGTCACAACTGCCTGCGCAAGCACAGCGATTATTACAAACATGGTGTAGCGCAAGACAGAGTAATGCAGCAGCGAGAAGTGGGCGTTGACTATGAACGTATGTTACGTGATATTGATGAGAGAAATTATCCAAGTAAACGTCTGCAGCGTCTTGCTGAAGAGTCAGCATCTCGTTGGAAAGTAGCACGTTATATCCTATCAGTAACTGCAGGCATCGTAGGGGTAGCCGCATTGACAGTACTGACGGTTGTTTCTTTGGGCGCCGCACTACCATTTGCACTGCCATTGAGCACCGCATTATTTGCAGCTATTTCTACTGGTTTAACTGCGCTTGGCATTTTTGGGGTACTTCGAAATGATCAATCACGCTGGAACCGTATCAAAGCATGGGTTACTCCAAATATGAAGGTGACATCAGCACCGGCAACAGTGTTAAGGCGCCCACGTGCTAGAACACTATCTAATGCAGTTAAACATAACTTGCCACGTGCCACTTCAACGTCCACAGTAGCACAACCTCAGCCGCATAGTCGCTCAAGTGCGCATTTTCCAGCAACACAAGAAGGGGCTCATGGGCTACGTTTATTTAAAAAATCACATTCAGCTACTAATTTAGCGCAACTTGCACAGCAAGGTAAGGTTGAAAGCATTCAAGAGTTGGCAAGTAGTGTGAGCAGCTTCTAATAAACAGTAGGTTGCAAATATTTCTAAAGATATTAGATTATATCAAAAGGGGTACTTGGAGTAACTGTACATTGGATTTTAGCGTGAAATAGAATCTTTTTAGAATGTTCCTCTAACTTACTGTTAAATATGCGATTGTGAGGTTTATATACTGTGACCAAGTGATCTCTAGCTTGGCGTTGTTACGATCAATTTCATAACAGCATCAAACGTTAATGTTAGGAACTTTTGATAATCATCACATGTCTTTATAATTTTATTCGCATGTTCGAGCGGATAGTGTTGTGTGACGGCCGTATTAAACTTTTTCATTAGCAGCGGTATACCTTCTTTGCGACGGCGATGATGGCCAATCGGGTACTCAATGATTAATTCCTCAGTCTGGCTACCATCTTTAAATGTAATGATAATGGCGTTGCTAATCGCGCGTTTATCAGGATCGTGATAGTCTTTGGTAAATTGTGGTGATTCGCTAATATGCATTTTTTCACGCAACTTATCGATACGTGGATTGGCGGCAATAGCATCTTCATAATGACCGGCTTCTAAATCACCAAATAGCAACCCAATGGCGATCATATACTGTAAACAATGATCACGGTCAGCTGGGTTATGTAAAGGGCCTGATTTAGCAATAATGCGTAGCGCAGCCTCATGAGAACGGATATCTATGCGTTCGATGTCATCGAGGCGATCTTTAATGAGTGGGTGCAATATACATGCAGCTTCGACGGCAGTTTGTGCGTGAAACTCGGCTGGATAAGAAATCTTAAACAATACATGTTCCATCACATAGCTACCATAAGGCCTTTGAAATACAAACGGGTTACCATCAAAATACACATCGTAAAACCCCCAAGTCTTTGCTGTGAGTGCTGATGGATAACCCATCTCACCTTTTTGCACCATAAGTGCCAGGGTGACTGCGCGACTGGTTGCATCTCCCGCAGCCCACGATTTACGTGTGCCGGTATTCGGAGCGTGGCGGTAGGTTCTTAAGCTTTGACCATCTACCCATGCTAAAGATATTGCCGCACAAATTTCCTCACGCGATAAGCCAAGTAATTGTGCCACAACAGCAGTCGATGCGACCTTAACCAATACCACATGATCTAGCCCACGTTGGTTAAAGCTGTTCTCAAGCGCAATCACACCCTGAATTTCATGCGCTTTAATCATTGCTGTTAGTATATCGTACATCGTAAATTGACGTTGCTGACAACGTGATAAATAGTCACATATCGCCAATATGCTACCAAGATTATCTGAAGGATGGCCCCATTCTGCAGCAAGCCATGTATCGTTAAAATCGAGCCAACGTATCATTGTCCCAATATTAAATGCAGCTTGCGCCGGATCTAGCTCATAATTGGTACCCGGTACACGCGCCCCAGGAGAGAGTGTTGCGTGCGGTACGATCGGTCCCATTAATTTAGTGCAAGCCTTAAACTGTAATGCCATAAGCCCACAGGCAATCGTATCAAGAAAGTCATAATAAGCAGTTTTATATGCTTCGATACTCTCAACTTTATAATCGAGTACGTAATCACAAATTGCCTGAATTTCAGCATCATAGTTGGGGCGCGCATTATTCATTATGGTTCCAATTTTTGAGTTGGTTGCAGCTGTGACCAGTTTAGCAGAATCATTGCAAGAGTAATAAGTGAAAACACCAACTCTAACCAATAGAGTGTATGGACAGAAATCGTATTACCACCAAAGTTAATCGCAAGATAAATAAGCGTCATCACCAATCCCGATACACTGTTAAAACACGCCTGTACACGCCCCTGATAGTGAATATCGGTAATCTCTTGTGCTTGTGTCACGACCAAAGGCCAAGCAGCAAAACAAATACCCATAAAAAAGTAGATAAATCCTGCTAACCATAGTATGTAATTATAGCTAAAGCTGATATAGCTTAAACCGCAGACTGCAACTGCGACAAACACCGTTCGCATTAAGCCAAATTTATCTGCAAACCAAGGCATAAATAAGCCACCCATAACAGCGCCGACAGATAGGGACATTTCGATCCAACCAAATTGTGCAACTGACGTATGTAGCACATTTTTAGCATAGGGCGTTAGTAGTACGGGTGCTGTTAAGTATTGCACAAACAATAATAATTGAATCGTGTAAATCATCAGTATGTTGCGCTTAGAAATGATGTATTTTAATCCAGAGAAAAAATCATTGATGATACCGAAGTATCGGGTCTCATCATTATCGTCGACAATGATAAGATGTTTACGTCGAATACACATCAATGCAATAGCTGCAATAGCAAGAAATACGAGTGCAGCAAGTAATGCACCAGTCATAGAAAACCAAGCAATAAATATACCAGCTAACCCCATGCCAGCAACATTACCAACTTCAAATAGCATATCGACTGTGGTATTAGCATAGAGTAACTCTGCTTTAGGTATCATTTCTCGGGTTAGGCGAAACATCGCGGGCATATAAATGCTAAAGCACACGCCAAACACAAGCCCAATAATATAAATTGCATTTAAAGTTAAGCCAAAATAATGCGTATACCATAAAAACAGTAAGGTAATAATGACCCGAGCCCAGTTAGCAGCTGCAAGTAGATGGTTGCGGTATGGAACCCGATCGACAATTACCCCCATAAAAGGCCCAAGAATAACCCCAGGAAGGAAAAATGTCAGCATACCAATCGCCACTGCACCGACTGAATTATTTTTGGTTATAATGAGCCAAGTGAGACAGATATATTGTAATCCACCGCCAAGTGTTGCAAACAGACAGCTTATTAAATACCAGCGAAAGGCGGGATAACGGAATAAATGAAGACGTTTTTGTAAGTGAGACATAATAATTACCTAAAAATTAATTGCGAAATAAAGTAAAACGACAGGCGAGCAAATTAACTTGCTGCTTGATCCACTGAGGGGATTGTCGTTGTATACAACTTCATTTCGATGTCTCACAAATATGAATGGAGCCGAAATACTAACAAAAGGATGAGCTTTTGTCTATATTTTTCTGAAGAAAATGAAAAACAGGTATTTTATACGGTGCTAATTGCATAATATTATAAAAACACGGTAGTATGAATACTTATTCCATGGACTGGATATGCATATGATCAAACTTATCATGACCTTGTTACTTGTTTTAAGCTGCTTAAATGCTGCGGCTAAGCCTTTGGACCAAATTAAATACCTACCGCCTAAAGGCAAGGTGGCACTAACGTTTGATGATGGTCCTAACCCAATCTATACGCCACAGATACTTGATATTTTAAAAAAATACCACGTACACGCGACATTTTTTGTGATGGGGTGGGCTGCCAAGAAATATCCCAATCTTATAAAGCGTATGGCTAGAGAAGGGCATGCGGTAGCACATCACACCAATTCACATCCTAACTTACGCAAGATACACTCGCCTCAGCGACTTTATAAAGAAATTGTTTGGCCAAAGCTTGTGATTGAAGAAATTATTAATAAACCACCGGTATGCATCCGTCCACCATTTGGTATGGGTAATGAGCGTATACGTCGCTATATGGCTAAACATGGTATGTATATGGTGGGCTTAGGTTGGAACTCATTTGATTACACACGTCCAGGTGCAAAAGCAATTACCCGGCAGGTTGTGGATCATGCGCGCTCAAGGCGCGTTTATTTACTTCACGATGGCCCCAAACATCGTGAGCAAACAGTCGAAGCATTGCCACACATTATTAAAGGCATTCGCCAAAAAGGCCTTGATTTTGCACCAATCTGTATGCCATGACATTTTTTAACAAACGCTATAAATAATTTACTTGACGCATTTTCTAAGTTGCAGCAGAATACGCCACACCACAGGCAATGTGATAATTAAATATACTATAGTAGAGTAGTTTGCAAATATGAAAAATGATACAGTACAAGTTCAATATAAAATTGCCGACGCAGGCAATCAAGCGGGGAGAAAAAGGGCTGGCTCTGTTTTTATTATAGGTTCAGAATCATATGTAGAATGTCGTAACTTAATTTCTGGTGTAACCGCCGATGTTAGAGTATTCGAGAGTAATAAAGCGTCTTTAGATGATGAAACTGAGTATGTGGTAAAACGTTTTAAACTTGGATATGTTCATTATTTAGAAAGAGAGCGAGCGTTATTTGCTAGAGCAAATCAGGATTATAAGGCATATAGCTTCTCTTATGAGGGTAATCAAGCACGTTTAGTCATGTCCTTATTGCCTGGAAAAACCTTATACCTCGTATTAAATGCTCTATTCAAATCCGAAAAAGAGAATCAATTGGAGCAAATGCTAAAAATTATCGCAGCGATTTTAAAAGCATATATAAAATTACATACTAAAAAAGTTATCCACTTAGATGTGAAAGCCGATAATATCATCATAGAAAAAGTACATGATGACTATGTTGCTAGAGTATGCGATTTTGGCCACTCCAAAGAAACGGGTGAATTAGTTACTAAAGTCGGACCTAGTACCACACATTGGGCGCCAGAGTTACGCACCTACAATAAGAAAGCTGAGAGAATAAAGGCCACCGAGGAAATGGATGTCTACTCGATTGGTGCTATGTTTTCATCTGCACTAATAAACTCAAGTGAGTCATCTGCGGCATTAAGAAAAGTTATTCCAAAATTTATTTATCAATTTATTGATGAGGCAAAATCTGAATTTCCAGAAAAACGCCCTAACTTAAAATCTTTTTATTGTGCTCATACTAAAATTATTATTAGCTCAGAAGACGTTCAAGCGGCAATTCAGAACTACATGACGCGCGGTAGAGGCTTGTTTAGAAAGTACTGCATATTTGTTCCTGCGAAAACCTCAACTATTGTTAAGCTTGAGAAACTGGCTCGTGAAAAGAAAACTATTACCGAATCAGATATTCACAGCATCCTAGAAGTAAGAGATAAAAGTCCATTCAACTCTGGCATTATAAAAAACTCAGTAAGCTTCTTTAGAGATATAAGCCGAGAATTAGATACTAATTCCGAGCAACAGAAGCTCAGTGCCACCGAAAAAGTGCTTTATCATATTGCCCAAAGTGCTACTGTTTCCATGCTATCTCCCAAATAATCAATGCCATGCGGCTGATGTTTAAAGTTAAAGTTTGATAACTGTCAAATGTCTACTATAGTTACCAATGACTTAACTATTAATGGGAGTTGTAATTATGTCAACCGCAAGAAAACTAAAAAAACCAGCTACAAAAAGGCATCGTACTAAAGCAGCAAATCAGGACTTAGGTAAAGAGCTACATAACGAATGGGAAGCGATTACTAAATCAGTAAAGAAAATAGCAGGACGCGTTAAAAAAGGCTCTATGCATAACGGTGGCGATATGTTGCGTCACACAAAGAAAACCATGGAAAGCAATCCACTTAAAACCCTGGGCGTTGCCTGTGGTATTGGTGTGATACTAGGAATATTATTGAAGAAATAATGATGGAAAAAAATTTTTTTACATCATTGATCGCCACCTATGAACGCCTGATTACCAGCAAATTAGCATTGTACATTTGGGTTTTAGGTGGCGCACTTGTTGTTCTTCTGATACTTGCTATTGTGCTTATGCTAAGTTACCCAGCATACATATGGTGTGTGTTTAGCGGTGTTGTTATCATCTGGATTGCTGGCATACTTGTGGGCTATGGCTATATGCGCATTGCCAATGCCGAACGTCAAGTAAAAATGCTGCAAGTAAACAATCTTGAACAAACTGTTTCAATCATTGCTTCTGTAGTGACGACAGTGATTGATCATTATAAAAAGCACCAGAACAAAAAAAAATGACTTGGGTAGGCCCAGTAGTTTGATAGCTTAAGATCATTTCACAGTCGGCATTGTTGACGTGCGATCTAAAAATGTCTGAATAATCAAAGCGAGCAATTCACGATAACTTTTGTTATCCAGCTGAGCCATCAAATTTAATTTTCCATCCCAGCACCAACCTGGATTTGGATTAACTTCTAATAGTTTGATTTCACCTTTTTCATCAGTACGAAAATCAAATCTAGCATAATCGCGGCAGTCTAATCGCTCAAAAAGCATTGTAGAATAGTCTGAAAGTTTTCTTTCAAGATCTAACTCAAGTTTTGCTCGGGTATATTTAATTTTGTTCCAATATGGAGAGTCTGGCTTCCACTTTGATTCATAACCTAATATTTTAGGTAAGCTCGGTTCTAGATTACTATAATCCACAGCCAGTATGGGTAATACTAAAAAATTTCCTGGATTGCCAATTACACCAACACTATATTCTTCACCAGACAAATATTCTTGGATGAGAATTGCTGTATTTGGTAGTGTTTTTTTAAGCTCTTCTAAATAGTCGACTAATTCTTCTGGTGTATGTACAACTGCATTTTGTGTGATTCCTATTGAGCTGTCACCCAAGTTAGGCTTAATTAAAGCAGGGAGTATTGATGGTACTGTTGCTGCTTGGTCTTTTGGATCAAAGTAAGTTTCAAGAGGTACAGGTATATCCATAGATTGGGCTACTGAGCGCACGATAGATTTATTATAGCAAAGAGCTAGGCATGCTGGTGCTGCGCCAGAATAAGGGATACCTAACATTTCAAGAAGTGCGGGTATATGCATTTCTTGTAGTGCATCATTATTAAAACCTTCATCGCAAAGATTAAGCACGAAATCAGGTTTAGAGCTTCGAAGGCTGTCTATGAGTTTACTATGATCATCTAAATATGCTATATCGTAATTAAGTTCATTGAGGGTATTTTTTAAGTTTTGGATAGTCTCAAAATCTTCATCGTTAAATTTACCATCACGTTTAATGGTATCAGGTAGCTTGGGATCACCAAGCAAGACGGTGAATGAAGTTTTAATTTTTTTGTTAATAACGTTTGTGCGCTTAATTGGGGCTATCGCGCTGATAAACATGCGATTAGCCATCATGCCAAGATCTTGGTTTCTAGTTGATTCGGCAATTAAATTACCGTGAGAAATCACATTCGCAAATCCTATTGATTCAAGTATATTTTTTATACCTATAAAGTTATAGAGTCGTTCGGCATAAAACTGATCTGCGATGATGCCACGTTCCGCATGAACCACAACTTCACGAGAAATAATGCGATCACCCTCACTAGACAAAGATCTTTCACGGCAGACAAAGTGATTTTCATCGATCCATTCCCAAGACCTAGGTTCAAAATTATGTCGCATCCAGTCGCCGTTAACAATATCCATAACGATATTACCTTGGCTTTTTAATACGCGTTGGATTTCTTTTAAGACAGCCAGATCATCTTCTTGTGATTCAAAATAGCCAAATGAATTCCCAAACATAACAACACAGTCAAGTGTTGAATCTGGTAAACGTATCTTGCGAGCATCACCTTCACTAAATTGAACTGTTAAGTTGAGCTGCTGTGCACGCTTTCGAGCAACACGTATAAGGTAACGAGAGCGATCTATACCAATAACGTTACAGTAACCCCTTTTTTGAAGCTCTAATACATGCCGACCTTGACCACAACAAAGATCTAACACATGCTGGTGCGTTGACAAGTTAATTGACTTAAGTAGTAGATCGACTTCACGAAATGTATTTTCATTGTTTTCAATAACATCACCATCAGTTTTAAGATAGAGTGAATCAAATAAGGTTCGCCACCAGTCTGAAGGCAAGTGTTTTTCAAGGTCTGCTACAGGACCTAATGTTTTTGATTTTAATGGTTCTAAAGCTATCGTATCCATCGTTTATGACAGTGCATTAAAAAATAAGGCACTGCGTCCTCCTAATTTTACCGTTGTGTCTTTTTAATTGTTTTTTTGAGCGATTGCTTTTTTACTGCTCTCATATATGTTTCTTGTTCATTTAAAGCTATATGCAAACTAAGCAATGTTGATATTACTTAAAAATGCTGATGAAGAATATTCTTAAGATTTAGAAAAAGCAAGCATTTTTTAATTGCTCGTAATAATGAATTATAGGGACATTTGCACAACCCAATAAAAGGGTTTGTAGTACCCTTTATGCAATGAATAATAGCCAGCATTGGCACTTTGAAACATCAACTTTTTTATTTGCAAGTTACAGATTTTCGTGTATAAATATCTGGATTGGCCTTTTAAAGGCTGTATAGCTGTGGAAGACTATCATGTGCAGATTTATCGTTTATATGGGCAAAGAATCAATCCTATTAAGGGAATTACTTTCTGATCCAGATCATTCTTTAATTAAGCAAAGTAAATACGCCAAAGAAGGGACCTACGGTATCAATGCAGATGGATTAGGTATAGGATGGTACGATCACTCTATTGATGATACACCAGGACTTTACAAGTCAACACAACCAGCATGGAATGATCATAACTTACTTCACTTAATATCAAAAATTCGCTCCAATTGTTTTTTAGGCCATGTGCGCTCATCTACAGTTGGCGATGTGAATATCTTTAACTGCCATCCGTTTTCACATGGTAATTTTTCATTTTGTCATAATGGCACTATTAGAGGGTTTGAGCATATCAAAAGAAAACTTTTAGGCTCGCTTTCAAATACATATTTCAACTGTATAAAAGGTCAAACTGACTCAGAGCATTTATTCGCCTTGATACTTGATATATTAACGCAGTCAAAGAAAAAAATAACATTACATGATATTGCATCAGCTATAACACACAGTTTTGAAAAAATAAGGCACCTTCAAAATACTTTAACACCGGATGACCACGCTAAATTAAATGTCATTTTAACCAATGGGTATCACTTAGTTGCGACACGCTATACCTCAGATAACCTTGCTGAGCCGCTGTCATTGTATTATAAGTCCAATATATCGTCTTCGGGTGCAAATTCTATTTATATTGCTTCAGAACCATTAAACGATTCATCAAGCTGGCAAGCCATACCCAAAAACCATATGCTACTGATTGATTCAGACTTAAATATTGAAATCAACCCCCTGTAAGAAAAGAGATCAACATATCCTATGCTATACGTACATTACAATCATAAGCAGGCAAAATTTGACAATTTAATAAACAATATATAACATTAGACATAAATTTAAGATTAAGAAGGTTATGTATGTCACGGTTACTCATATGGTTAGCGATTAGTTGTTTTGTTTCTTCGAGTTTCGCCATTAGTAATACTTTTAGCGTTATCAATAACTTTCCATCACCCATTAGCGCGACCATAACACCCAAGTATGGCAATGCACACAACATTTCCAAGTCAGGCTGTAATGGCGGATTAAACCAGGTTTCTGTGGCGCCAAATCAAAGTTGCCAATTTCAATTTACCGACGATGGCAGCCTTAATCCAGGACACGAAGGTGTGATACAACTTTTTGATAAAAGCCATCAGCAATCATGCTCTATACAATATTATTTTCATATTTTACCAACATCTTCACACCCTAAAAAAATCAATGAAATTACCAAACACACGCTTGAGTTTAGCCATCTAAGCTGCAGTGGTGATGGTTTTATGAAAAATAATATTGATTTAGTTTCACCTGCGATTAAAGCCTCCGCTAGGACCCTGTCAGAGCAATTTTTTGGCGCTGGTAATTTAAGTGGTAGCGTCTATGCGATGGCAAATGCCGATTGTGATGGTAGTGATAACTGTATGGTTGTGACACCAACAGCAACTCAAGTACCTATTCCACAAGGCAGCTCACTGCAACAATCACTTACGATTCAAAATCACCTTTCGGACTTTGAACCTTTAAATAAAGCGCAATTTCTAGGTACACATAACTCAATGATATCTCCTGCCTATACGAAGGCGAGACGTTTATTAGACTTAAGTTATGCTGACCCGGATAACTTTATTTCATTAACTAACCAACTTAATGTCGGTGTCAGAAAAATTGAGTTTGATATCTTATGGCATAAAGATGCAGTTTTTCTTTGTCATAATCATACCGATTTTTTACCTCAATCGATTTCATGTGATGATAATACACCTATGTTTGCAAGTGTACTCGAGCTTAAAAAATGGCTTACAGCGCATCCTAAAGAGTTTGTGATTGTTTATCTTGATATCAATCAGGATATGGGTGAACACTGGAAAAATATTGATGCTGATTTTGCCCCACTTAATGATTCAATTTATACGCCTGCAATAGCGCAAGCATCATTCAGAGGTTTAAGCGATCATACTTTGCCTGCAGATCAAATTAGTAAACACGATATGTTAGCTCAGGGTAAACAACTTATTGTGGTGGCTACCGGTGATTTTCAAGATTTAAAAAATAGTAATATTGTGTTCTTACATGCCAATCATAGCAATGCGAACTTGCTTTATGAGCGTGGCATGGATGTGTTTGATAAAAGTCATTTATCTTGTGATGGCCTACAAAAATATATAACTGGCGATAAGCTTTTTACTGAAGACCCAGGACATCATAACATTTGGCGCTTCAATGGCGATAGAACAATTATCAATTATATTTCTGGCAAAGGACAGTCACTTGATTTTATTTCAACATTTAATTTGCATAAAAGCTTGAACTGTCCAGTGAACATTTATAGTTTAAATATGCTTGGATTTACCTGTAATAAAGATAATCCAGAAGACTGTGCTTATTCGGGTAAAGCTAATATGGATCGCCCAACCGATCCACGCCTTATGACATTTTTATGGAGCTGGGCGTATGGCTACCCATTGCAAAGTCACAATGGTATGAACACCCAAGCTTATATTTCATTGGATCCTGACCATATCACAGAAAGCCGACTTAAGAACGACAGCCGCGCTTTGAGTGGACAGCATTACGTTTTGTGTCATCAGCCAAATAAATGGTATGTTAAACTTGCTCAAAATGGCAAAAGTCCACAATCTATTTGTGGTGATCCGGCTAAAGGTCAGCACTTTGCTATCCCAACCACTTCCTATCAATTCAATGATGCATTATCAGCAATTGCCACAGATGGCTCGGTAGACCGCCATTATTCTGTGCTGGTAAATTACCATTACACAGATAATCGTTGGGTAGCTGGCAACAAATAGGAACTTTATGGTACAACTTGGTTAGGTTTATGGTTTGGCATCACTGCTGCCGATAAACTTAATGCTTTGATAAAGGGCATTTGTTGAAATCTGTAAAAGTCTGCAATACGAATTCTAGCGGTGAGTATACAACATCCGTCATCGGTATCTGCCATTTTATTTGAGTTAATCACTATTTTAGACCAAGCAGCATAATTTGTTACTTCAGCAATAACGGCAACTTCTTCTTCATCAGGATTTTTTCCTTCCGATCTAAGAGATTCTTTTAAACGCTCAAGTTTATAATCATAATTAGTTCCTGGCTCTGACTTTTTAAACATAATAATCGCTCCTTAGTAGTGGGACAGACCTGTTCTAACTTTTAAAATAAATTGTTATTCAATTAGTTAGAACCTTAAATATAACGGGTCATTCTTGTTATAGAAGTTATTGCTATAACCCTATGATTATATCTAAAAAAAGTTAGAACAGAAGTGACCCGTTGCATTTAAGGTTTTAACTACCTGAAAAATATATACTTTTAAAAGTTTGATCGGGTCTGTCCCCCTATGTTAGACTGCTCAACCATTGGACAGTAAAGGGTTAGGGCGCATATGCATCGGTTTAAGCAGTATTTGGTTCCAGAAGGGGGTAAGTTCCGCATCGATTTTTTTTCAGGCCTGACGGTCGCGTTAGCGCTGATTCCAGAGGCGATAGCCTTTGCACTGGTAGCTCACGTTAACCCCTTGGTTGGCCTCTATGCAGCATTCTTCATGTGCCTGATTACAGCTTTAATCGGCGGTCGTCCGGGGATGATCTCAGGTGCAACAGGTTCAACAGCGGTGGTAATGATAGCTTTGGTGAGCCAGTATGGCGTTAGTTATTTATTTGCTGCAGTGATCTTAAGTGGGCTATTGCAGGTTATCGTCGGTTTGTTACGCCTTGGCAAACTGATTCGGATGTTACCGAAGTCAGTGATGGTTGGATTTGTAAATGGTCTTGCCATCGTAATTTTCTTAGCACAGCTACAACAATTCAAATTTATCGATACAGCTGGTGTGTCACATTGGTTACACGGTTCAACACTTTATATCATGATCAGTTTGGTGGTATTAGCCATGGCAATTACACATTATCTACCAAAGCTGACAAAAGCGATTCCTGCAGCACTCATCGCGATTATTGTCGTATCACTGATTGTGATATTAGGTGGCATCGATACACGTTCGGTCAATGACATGATGGGTGGTGTGCATATGTCAGCGCATTTCCCTAGTTTTTCGATACCGACAATTCCATTTGATTTGCATACGTTATCTATCATTCTACCTTATGCCGTTATATTAATGATCGTTGGCCTATCAGAATCCTTAATGACTTTATCCTTAATCGATGAGGTCACACATACGCATGGCCGTGGTAATCGAGAATGTATTGCTCAAGGTATTGCGAATATTGTTTCAGGATTTTTTAAAAGTATGGGTGGCTGCGCCATGATTGGCCAAAGTATGATAAATATCTTTTCTGGTGGAAGAGGGCGTTTATCTGGGATTACAGCAGCTATTTTCCTGCTGTTATTTGTTCTATTATTATGGCCGCTTATTAAGTTAATCCCATTAGCAGCACTGGTGGGTGTGATGTTTATCGTTGTAATTGAAACTTTCGAGTGGGCAACCTTTAAGTTTATACGTAAAATCCCGTTACACGACGCACTTATTATCATAACTGTGACTGCAGTAACTGTATTTACTAACTTAGCTACAGCCGTTATTGTTGGGGTCATTATGGCATCGCTCGTTTTTGCTTGGCAGACCGCGAAAAAAATTACAGCTAAAGAAATCATTCAAGAAAATGGCATCAAATCCTATATGATTTATGGGCCACTATTTTTTGGTTCAAGCACACATTTTAAAACACTATTTTCAGTCGCTAACGATCCGCAAGAAATCATTATTGATTTTAAATACTCGCGTGTTGCAGATCATTCGGCAATCGATGCAATTAAATACGTCATCGATCAGTATGCGTATCACAACAAAGTCGTGCAGTTGCGTCACCTGAGTCAAGAATGTAAAACATTGCTTGGCAAGGCAGGCAGTATGGTAGAAGTTAATATCGTTGAAGATCCACAATATCACGTTGCTACAAATGCCTTAGACTAGCGAGATATATACTTTAGCTTGAGGATAGGTGAGTGGTGCTGAGGCAGTATGGGCAAATAAAATGAGTTGCTCAGATATTGCTTCTGCAGAAGGTCTTTTTTCTGGATATGGATTTTGCATCTGATCGCCAAATAAATAAGCAAGCCCCTTAATATAAACATCTAACATTTTCAAAGAAAACTCAAAGGTTTTTCCCAAAGCAAAAATATCACTTGCCTTTGAACTGTTGGCACCGTGAATACACTCTGGCGCAAGGTATGCAGAAGTCATACCATATAAACTGTTTGTAGGCTTGTGTTTATTGCAGTTTATAGCACTACCAAAATCTATTAACTTAATAAATACAGGATGGTCTTTATTATCGAGTAATATATTTCCAGGTTTAATATCACGATGTAGAATGTTTTGTTTATGTAAATATCCAACTGCCTTAGCAATAGATAAGTCAATATGAATCATTTCATTCTTTGTGACAGGCGCTTTTATACCTTTAATTCTATCATTGATGAAGTCAAAAAGGTTACCACCAGTTAATAGCTCCATTATAAAAAAATAATTATGATCTCTTGGGTTTGTAAATGATTGGCCACATGCAATTATATTGCGATGATGCAATGAACGTAATAATTCAGCCTCTTTAAGCAGACTTTTTTTGCATCGAATAGCAGCAACCTTAACAGCAACACACATTACTTTACCATTAGTATTTAATTCTGGTAACGCACCGTGATAGACATGACCAAAGCTACCACTACTAATAATGTTTTTGATGTCAATCCGGTTAATATTTTTTTTAATGTGATTGATTTTCGGTTTGGCGGCGGAGTGATTCAGTAGTGGCTCAGATTGACTACGTGGAAAGGTTCTTTTTATCATGATATAGCTATCCTTAAAATGTGCACTTAAATCATACTAGCATACTGTTTTAATGAGGCAAACCTGATATCATAGATTCCGTGAAATGGATCAATATATTTATTGGAATTTTGATGATGAATACAGCTTTTGCTGAACTTTATGATTTTGAGAAGAGGGCATTACCAAGTTCACCTAACTATTGCTTGGTAGATTCAAAGGTGAAAGGTGGGCGAGAAATAAAATCACCTATATATGCTATGCCTGTATCTCAACTTAAGCAAAAGTGGCAAGCAATGATATTAAAACAACCACGAGTTGAGACTGTCATAAATAATGGTGATCACTATCAATATATACAACGCTCGAAAGTGTTTAAGTTTCCAGATCTAATTGATGTGGTATTTATATCACTTCCAAAAAACAAATCAACACTTAAAATCTTTAGCCGCAGCCTAAAGGGCTATTATGATTTTGGAGTTAACTGCCATCGATTACGCCATTGGCTACCAAGCCATGTGTAATGGACGGAGAGGGTTTAGATGCCTTCTTGGCACTAAAAAAACACAAGTGGGAGAACCATATGCATAATCAAAAATTGCTAGAGGTAATGATAGCTCGCAGTAGATTAGATGATAAATATGGTGAAGAATCAACGTCAGAGGAACGAGTTAGAAATCAACTTTTATGTCGTAAAGACTTGCGTGAAAAACATGGCTCAGCTATTAATGCAGGTCTTTTAGATGGTGTTTGCGCCTTAATGTCAGCAACCGACGTAACAGCTAATATAATTTGTGTTTTGGATCTTTCCAATCTATTAATTTTACTTGAAAACTTGGAGACCCTCATAATCAAATTTGATGAAGATTCAGGGCTTAGGACTGACATAGCATATGCAATCATTTTATGTCCAAATATGTTTCGACAAGGAGGCCCTGTTAACTTATCCGACGAGCTGGGACAAGATGACTTATCTCGCTTGGCAAATAATCCACTAATTTTGGAAGGGCTTTTAGCTTCGAGGGGCGGATCCTTCAAAGAGTTTATTGAGACTTACAATGATGGATCCGAGGAATGTAAAGATATTTATGAGTTTGTCTATTGTAAAATTAACAAAGTAAGCCATTTTCTGAAAGCGACAGGTACCGCTTTAAATACAGTTTTTTCTTGTTCACATGATAAGATGGCTGTACTGCTAAACACTAATGAAAATGGGACTACAACAGGTGAACTTTTTGTTAAATTAGGCATTCCGTCCGATTTTTTTATGGTACTCGATACAGTGACAGTCACTTTTGAAAACATACATGAAAAATCTCTAAAAGACGCTATTATTTTATTGCGAGTTATAGTCAAATTTTGTGTATGGGCTAAATTGCTCATCAGGCGGCGATCCTCTCATCAGCTTGCTGTTTTTGCTTAACTTGATCCTCTTGAATACCATCAATGAACTTCACACCCATAATGACA
>JAUIDD010000054.1 GCA_030429175.1 Gammaproteobacteria bacterium | reverse complement strand
TTAATGAATAATATTGCTTGGCTGGCTGTCTATGCTATTGACTTTGAAGGAGATGTTGGAATTAAGCTTGCAACTTTTACTGTTAGTGAATTGAATCGATTTTTATCTTTGCCACGAGAAGAGATTCTTGAGCAAAAGCGGGCAAGTACAACCACGTATGAGAAGCACATACAATCTAGGCTATCTATATTCAATGGTGTAAGACGATTGGTTGATTTGAAGCTAAGAGCACCAAGAGAATCACAAGAAACTCTTGATCTTGAAAAAGCTAAGTTTAATGGGTTAGGATTTTTTGATGGGATAGGTCATTTTAATCCAAAAGCTATTAAAGGAAAGGCTATGAGTGCTGCGCTAAAGGCATATAACGAACGTAACCCAGGTGAGATGATTCCATAATATTAGTAAGCATTTTACAAATAAGCTTTGCTGATGATTGTTTCAATTTTAATGTATAGCTTTTTTGTTTTTCTTGGTAGACATGGCTATCTCTGGGTCGTAATAGTCTAGATTATTTGTCTAGTTTAGTGTAGCCCCATCAGTTGGTGATGGCGATCACACATACACAATTCCAGCCCGGGATGATCCAGCAGATGATCAGACAGCACTTGCCCAGATGCTTCTTATTATGATGTTGGTGATGAAGGCAAAATCTATGGCTCATCTGGAACGGACGATGATTTTGGTTTTACGGGAAATGGCACGGATCCATGATACCTTAAGGTTAATGAAGATGATGAGAGTGTTTCTCATAAACAACCAGAGCCAACATATCTTGCCTCAGATGATAATGCAGAAGCGCTTTATTTAGAGAGTAGCGGCAAAACACTTTTTTGATAAGGCCATAGACTATTCTGGTAAACCTGAAAAAATAACGATTGATAAAAGTGGTTCGAATTATGCAGCTTTAAAATCCATTAATACAAGATATGCTGATACTGATAAAATAAGGATTCGACAAATAAAATATTTGAATATTATTATTGACCAAGATCACTGTTTTATTAAGCGAGTGATAAAACCAATGATGGGATTTAAGGCATTTCATTCAGTGTATGCAACTTTGATTAGTATTGAGCTTCACCACATGCTTCATAAAAACCATCACCGTGATGCGGAAAATATGCCTGTATTCGAATAGTTTTATGCATTAGCGGCGTAGTTTCGCATAGGAAAAGTCCCTTTTGTTAACCCATAAAGTTTGCGACACAGACTTTATTAAAGTTACAGGGAATTAGCTAAATGAAATGAAGACACTCTTTAGTAGTATAGCTCCATCAATTTTTAATTTGTAGAAGCAAAGGACATTTTTATTATAGTTTGATAATTTCTCAAGAAGATATTGACTATTTTAAATTTTTGTAGAGTTATAGTCAAATTTTGTGTATGGGCTAAATTGCTCATCAGGCGGCGATCCTCTCATCAGCTTGCTGTTTTTGCTTAACTTGATCCTCTTGAATACCATCAATGAACTTCACACCCATAATGACATTGTTAAGTTGATCAAATCCCCGTAATCTATTCCAGCGTTTTTCAGCGCTTTGCGTTAGCTTAAAAACCATTGATAGTATGGTGTCTCTGGAAAAGCAGCCTTTTGATTTTCTTGTGCGATGCCGCACTGTTGCAAAGGTTGATTCAATAGGGTTGGTAGTACGCAAATGGGCCCAGTGCTCCGCAGGAAAATCATAAAACGTAAGCAATGCCTCTTTATCTTTTAATAAGCACTCTGTTGCTCTGGTGTATTTTAATTCGTAAGTTTCGATAAACTGGTCAAATGCTTTGTCAGCATCATTACGTGTTTCAGACATCCAGATTTCTTGTAGTGCTGTCTTGGCCTTTGATTGTTGTGACTTAGGAAGTTTATCTAACACATTTCCCATTTTATGAAACCAACAGCGCTGATGACGTGTTTTAGGGAACATTTCAGTCAATGCTCCCCAGAATCCTAAAGCACCATCACCTACACCAACGCTTGGCGCATAAGTTAAGCCACGGTTTTTAAGACTCCTCATAAGATCAATCCAGCTTTCTTTGCTTTCACGACAACCTGTTTCTATAGCAATAAGCTCTTTATTCCCAAGCTCAGTTACGCCCATTATAATAAGCACACACTGTGCATCATCCATACGAGCGGTTAAATAAATGCCATCAACCCACCAATATACGTAACGTTGATCGGTTAAATCACGCTTGCGCCACGTATTGTATTCTTCGAGCCAACTTGATTTAAGACGGCTAACCACTCCAGGGGATAAATTCTTGGCATCACTGCCTACTAATGGTGTCAGCGCGTCAACGAAATCATTTGTTGATATACCTTTCAAATAAAGCAGCGGTAGAAGCTCATTCAAATCGCCTGTGCGACGAAGGTACTTTGGAATCACTGATGAGCCAAATGTAATACCATCTTTTTTAAAAGCACGGTCTCGCACACGCGGCACTTTAACTAATACATCTCCAATTCCCGTTTGAATAGGCCGCTCCGGTAAATAACCGTTACGTACAAACCGAGATTTCTCATCATTAGTTTTCAGTTCACTATATTTTGATAAAAATTCCGTCACTTCTGCTTCTACTGCAACTGCTAACAATTTTTGTGCACCTTGCCGCAGCACCTCCGTTAGCAAATCATGTTTAAATTCTGCTGGATTTTCAAACGCAACTACGTTACCTTTTGCCATGGTGTATTTCCTTTTTGGTTAATTAATGACAGTTAACTAAGCCAATTAGGATACACCACCTAAATCAAATATTCAGCTCCATACACAACTTTCGATCATACCTC
>JAUIDD010000005.1 GCA_030429175.1 Gammaproteobacteria bacterium | reverse complement strand
ACGCTATGGCTCACCAAGAATTACACGAGCTTTACACGCACAATCGATACCATGCAGTCATACACGTGTTGAACGTCGCATGAGGCATCTAGGGCTACAGGCTGTCGCTAAACGTAAATTCAAGGTAACAACATGCCATTGCTGAAAGCTTTTTCCATACATTAAAAACTGAACTTACTCACCAACACGCCTATAAAACTCGTGCACAAGCAAGGCAAAGTATCTTTCAATATATCGAAGGTTACTATAACTCTGTTAGAATGCATTCAGCTATTGATTACAAAGCGCCAAATGAGGTTGAATGGGCTGCGTAAATTAGAAAAACTGGTGTCCGCTAAAACGCGGAAAGATTAAAGGCACTCAACTCTAGTTTCTAGGATAATTGGATGAGGATATACTGTTTTTGACACCATGACCTTGGTGGGTTAATGTGAGCGCTCTGAGGGGATTAAATTTGAAAGGACGGACGGATGCCTAGAATTCTTTTTGATGGTTGGAAAGGTTTTACTTTCGTTAAAAAGCGCAGGAAGATAAACCCTTACTTTTATCATGACAATGCGGTTATTGACGCAACATATAGCGAGGATGATCCTTCGTGGCGTGGGTGGCTTGTTGCTTTTATTTCACTATTGACTGCCATTAATACAGTTGATTTAGCCTTAACTGGGCTAGAATTAGCTGTTAGTTTGCCTTTAATTGTAAATATTGGGCTGACGTTAGTGAATATTGGTGTGGCTATTTCGATTCTTTGGAATACGGTTGTTGAGCTTGTCACCGTTCCTGAAAATGTATTTCAACAATTGGCGAAATTAAGTATTGCAGCATTAGTTGGCTATGGATTAGCTATTGCTGCTTTGGCTACATTAGCGGCAGTGACGCCAGGTGCTAACGTCGTATTAGCTGCGGTTTTTGTTGCAAATGCGGTTGCGATTGGCGTGAACGTGGTGCACGCGCTGAGTCGTGCTATATTACCTTGGTTACAAAAAGTGATGAAGCGCCGTTATAAATCTTTTTGGGGAAAGCGTGTGGACCCCATTCAATTAACCCCTGTTGAAAAACAAATTTTATCAAGTAATGATGCCTTTTATCATGTGCAATGTAGTAACCGTGATGTTTTTAAAACGTTACGTGATAAGGGTATTAAAGCAAATGTTTCGGGCCAAAATGAAACTGCAGACAAGACATATGCGCTGCGTACTAGGCGTGCTTTTGCAACTTTTTTTAAAGTTGAGCGAGAACGTTGCTTGAGTAAGCATATTGCTTCGAGTATGACAAAATCTCAAGAAGCAAAACAATACGCAGAGGCACAGAAGTTAGTGATCAAAGAAGGAAAGCTTTGGGAGCAGACAAAGCCATTTAATCTTTATTTAGGAAAGCTATCATCGTTAACAACAAAACTTGCCTATGACTTACGTAGTATTCATTATATTAAATTAGCCTATCAGGCTTACCAAGACAACCAAACTGTTGCAAATGCACATGCCTTACTTAAAAAAATCACAGGTAGTAATAGCATAGAAGGTGAGGCGCATATTACGCTAGATAAACTTAAATACGCTTTAACGAAACTTGATCCAAAACGAGATAGTTCAGAAAAATATATAACTTGCGTCAATCGCTATGTTATTTTTAATACACCAGTGTGTGATCTATCTGAAATGGTAGATGAAATTATTCAAATGGCAACACAATGTGTGCAAGAACGCTTTTTTAAAAAATTGTTAAAGTTGCATGATAGGTTAGGTTTGAATGCTGATGATATTGTCTCAGTCTTAGATGTAAAACTACAAACTATGATTGCGCAAGAGCCTGCATTAGAAGGTATTAATGATCAGGATAATTTACAAAGTTTAATTGATATCTTAAAAGCAGAGCTGCAGCTACGCTCTCATCCTTGCCCGTTAGAATATCATCATTGTATAGGTGAACCACCTAAAGTAAAGATCACATCACTTTAGAAAATGATTTACTGGGCCATTGCCATGGCCCAATTTATAGTTTTTGCCGATTGAGAGAGCGTTATTTAAATAATGCTTAGCTTGTTTTATCGCATTAGATAGTGTGTGATCTTGGGCAAGGTAAGTTGCGATAGCCGAAGATAAAGTGCAGCCGGTACCGTGCGTGTTGGGTGTATTTACCTTTTTAGCACAGAACCACTCGCTTTCGCCGTCGAGTTGATAGAGTAAATCATCTGCGGAGTCATCACTAAAATGTCCGCCTTTAAGTAGTACATTTGTTTGGTATTGTTCTGATATCTGTTTTGCAACACGTACCATATCTTCTTTTGATTGAATCGAAAGTTTTGAAATTTTTTCGCTTTCTGCAATATTAGGTGTGATTAAGGTTGCGATTGGAAAGAGTGTGCATGTCAGTGTATCGATGGCATTATTTTCGATAAGCATATCACCACTAGTAGCCACCATAACCGGATCAAGCACGATATTTTTGGCATTATATTTTAATAAGACTTGCTTGATGGTTTGCATCAGCTCACTGCTATACAGCATACCGATTTTAACCGCATTAATATCAATATCAGCAAAAATTGATTCGCATTGTTGTTTGATAAATGCAACCGGGATTGGATAAATACCTTGCACTCCTTGGGTATTTTGTGCAGTTAATGCCGTAATGACAGAGGCTGCGTAACCACCATTGGCAGCAATCGTTTTAATATCGGCTTGAATACCCGCACCACCAGAACAGTCTGAGCCTGCTATGGTGAGCACCGTAGTATATTGTCGTTGCATCTGAAATATTCCATTAAGTTTCTTGCAGCAGTAGTTGGGCATTTATCTTGGGTAATATCAGATATTACAGCGATACTTGGTACAATATTTGCAATATCAGCAATATTGTGGCGTTTAATACCGCCGATAGCCATGCAGTTATGGTGTCCAAGGATGTCTGTAATCTTTTTTAATTCCTTAAGTCCTAGTGGTAGTGCGGCATTAGATTTTGATAGGGTTGCAAAAATAGGGCCTACACCAAAATAATTAGCACCACAGTTTGCATCACGCTTTGCTTGATGCATGTTTTCAATTGATAGACCAATGATGCTGCCAGGTCCCATTAAAACACGTGCTTCTGCGTAAGGCATATCTGATTGGCCAATATGTAATGGCAAATTAAATTCATGCGCTATAGATGCATGATCATTAATCACAAGTGGAATATTACTGGGTAGGTGTTTCAGTGTCTTTTCAGTTAAGCGCCGAAAATCATCTAAACAAGGCGTTTTGTCGCGTAGTTGCACCGAAGTAATGCCGCCATCGACAGCACGTTTGATTGTTTCAATAAAAGAGTAGTGGTTACAATTATTTCTGCCAATAACGAGACAGACACCATTAGTGATTTGTTGTAGCGTATGACGCATATGATTCTCTTACATTTAAGGTTAAAAATTCCTGATTTGATATTCCATATAATGTATCTAATAAGTTCATATAAAATTGCCCAGGACCACTTGCGTTTTTTACAGCAACTTCAGCTGCGATATTTAACAGTAGCAAAGCATAACTACTTGCAAGCATTGGATCTTGAATTAAAGCACTAAATGCACCAATCATAGCAGTGACAGAGCAGCCCATACCAGTAACGCGAGTTAAAAGCTCGTGCCCATGCGACAAGATAATGGTTTTGTCTTGATAGCAAATCACATCATTTTTGCCACTAATCGCCACACAACAATGGTGATCAGTTGCAAGTTTTTGGCCTGCTTTAACTGCTGCATCAGTTTGGTAAAGGCTATCAACACCTTTAGTTTTATATTTATCTGAACTTAGGGCTAAAATTTCAGAAGCATTACCACGTATAACTGTAACACCATTTTTTAGCAGCTGTTTTGCAGTTTCAGTTCTTAAATTTGATGCACCAGCACCAACAGGATCTAAAATAATAGGAATTTTTTTGTTAATTGCAAAGCCTTGCGCTTTTTGCATAGTATGGCTCCACTGATCATCCAGTGTGCCAATATTTAGTACGAGCACTTGCGCGATATTAGTGATGTCATCCAATTCAGATTCTGCATGCGCCATTAAGGGTGATGCCCCTATCGCCAAAAGTATGTCAGCGATGCGCTGCATAGTAACCAGGTTTGTAACGTTATGAACGAGTGGTGCATTATCGCGCACTTGTTGAATCGCAGCAAAAACTGCCTTTGGGGAAATTATAGTTTGCATAACATCTTCCTACGCTGGTATTAGCCAGATCAGGTTAAAGGGTTAAGTAGTATGTATACTACTTTCTCAGCTAAAGCACCCCTGTGTTTAAGCAGCCTATCATAGCCGTCTACCCTTCTTTCGTCAACATTCCCTAAAAAATAATGAAATTACCATAATGCCTGAGCTATTGGATTTATTAGATTTAGATGGAGCAATAGTGACATTAGATTCAATGGGCTGCCAGAGAAAAATTGTCGAACGTATCGTTGAAAAAAAAGGCAGATTACATAATTGGTCTGAAGGGGAATTAAGGCAAGTTGAATGACGATGTTTGTTTGTTATTTAAAAGCAAACCAAATGCGGTGAAGTTTCAATCTGATATAACTGTTAATAAAGGTTATGGACGCTTAGAAACAAGAAAATGTACTGTAACAGGAGATATTCAGTGGTTATGTGAGAGTTATCCACATTGGAAAAACCTTAATAGTATCATTGAAGTTCAGAGTCAACGCGAAATAAAAGGTGAGTTAGCAACGGAGAAATGTTATTGCATAAGTAGTATGCTAGCTCAGCCAATGCGAATCACTCAAGCTGTTCGTGAACATTAGGGTGTTGAACACCAGTTGTACTTGGCTCTTGATATTGTTTTTGTTGATGATCAATCTCGTATCAGAAAGGGTAATGCACCGAGGAATATCGCAATAGTGAATAAAACCGTGCTTAACTTATTAAGAATAATTAAGAAGACCAGCCCTCATACAAGCCTGAAAGCAATGAGAAAGCTAGCTAGCTGGGATCATTGTACTAATGGCACAGTTTTAATGAAGTGGTCCTGATATGTGTATCTAATGTTTGTAGTTAGATTTATTTCTTGCTATATTTTTCCCTATACAGTAACTATATTAAAAAAATAAAAGAGGATGCTATATGTTTAAAGTAGTGATAGATGTTGCAAAAGCAGTAGGGATAGATGTTGTAAAAACAGCACTTAACGCACGTAGCTCTGCTATTGCTCGATCAGGCTTGCGTCAGTGTCGCAGCGCAGTTACTGCTTTAACAGCTGGCTCTGTACAACGTAAGTTTTCTGTTACTTCCAGTCACCTTTTTTCTGTTAAACACCATGTTCAGCCGTATAATCCTACTATGACTGGATGCCAGCCTTCTATTCATGACAGACAATGCTTGTCTGTGAATAGGCTTCAGCAAAACTTAAAACAGTTGATAGACGGAATCGGTGAAGATGGTCGCTATTTGATTTGGTCAGAAAGTTCAAATCGATCACGTATTGTAATGCCAATTGAAGAGGCACATGAATTATGTTTTCTTTTACAAGTGGCGGGTTTAGATGCAGAAATAAAAAATGTACCAGGCATTCATGATGAGAGGGATACTTATCTTTTGGTTGGTGCATCAATGACAGTATCTATGAGAGCTATTCTTCTAGAAAGCATCAATAGAGATTTTGATACTTTTGTAAATAAATTATTTGAGTTGTCACCGGCTGAGTTGGTAACGCGGACCATGTCACGTTGAAACATCATATGATTGAAGTAGCTGTAGGCATTATTGTCAAAGAAAATAAAGTATTAATGGCCGAGCGTCATGCGCATCAGCATCAAGGCAATTGTTGGGAATTTCCTGGTGGTAAATTAGAGGCCGATGAAAAGCCATTTGATGCATTGCAGCGTGAATTTAAAGAAGAAGTGAACCTCAACATAAAAGCTGCCGACTTCTTATTTGATATTGAATATACTTATCCAGATAAGCAGGTGTGCTTGTATATCTTCAATGTCACTGAGTTCAGTGGTGAGGCACAGCACCAAGAGGGGCAGTTACTCGTATGGCAGCCACTTGAAAATATTTCACAGCTCAAACTCCCCGATGCAAATCAAAAAATTATTGATTATCTTGGTACCAGTCTATAGTGTGATAGAGATGACGATTGGGTATCAAACTAAACCGAAGTGTTAGTACCTAAATCTTTTTTAATTAATACCAAGATCTTATCAGATGCTTGTAATAATAAGATAAACTTTTTTGGAGGGGGTATATGTTGCTTGTCTTGCTCGAATGCGATAGTAATATAGCCTATGTCAGTAGTGATATTTTTACTAATGTCAAAAAAAGTTATCGTTGATGTTTCACTTCAGTGATGTGGCAAACAGAGGTCTAGATTAGTATTATTAATGCCTCAACCAGGTGCCATACAGCCCCAATTTTATCAGAGAATGCTCAGAAAAAATAAAAATGCCTCAACTTATTGCCATGAAAGAAGTGCAATCGTGAGTTTTTGTCATGTGCGGAGCAGGTACTGGAATAACTGATTGACTTATGACCGCAAAATTGAAATCATTACATCTTTCGCACAAGGAATTATCGTGAATTACGGTCTTAGAGCGCTCTTTGCTTTTTTTATATTTGTCTCTGCCTGCACAAGTGTTCAAGCTCACCACTGGCAGCTAGATATTCATGAAGATATCGGTTTCGTACCACCAAGTGTTGATACTCAACAAATTACTTTAGCAACAGACTTGGTTAATGCATACAAGCCTCATCATGAAATCCGTTTAATTATGGGTGCAGGGGCTAGTTTTAATTATAACATTGATATCAAAACAATCTCACATCTTGTTTTAGGCTTGCGTGGTGAGGCCTTTATGGCGCCTAAGCGTGTCACTAAAGGTATTGTGCAGCCACTTGTGAATGCTGGTAATAACTTTGATACGCTCAACTATACCTACAAAATGAATAACTATTTGTTATTGAGTAATGCACAATGGATCTGGGGTTCGCTGGGTGATACACACCCGTATTTCAATATGGGTATTGGTGTGGTTTGGAATCAGCTGACTGACTATACTGAAACTGCGCCGCCTGGTAGCACCGCAGCACCGGCTGTTAATACCTTTCGTTCTTATACACAAGCACAATTGGCCTATGGTTTTGGTATTGGCTTGGATCATCAAGGCGTTCAGTTAGGTTATCAAATGATGGCCCTTGGTAAGGCACGTCTCGATACTACACGGGTGCAAAGCACCAGTGACCATATTAAGACCAACAACCTCTATGTGCACTTGCTTGAACTTACCTTTTGCTTTTCATAACTGATCCAGGAGTACCCTATGCAAATAACTAAAATAATCACATCCTCTTTAATATTGATGGTACTGTCTTTAAGTGGATATGCAGTGCCTATCTTTAGAGTCACGCCTATGACAAGTTCCTTTTCGGTAACGAGTGGCACGACAACAGAAGTACAATATGATGTTAGAAATGTCAGTGGGCGTGCTATAGTGATTACGAGTGAGCTTATCAATCAATCTGATCCAGCTATTGCGAGCAGTGCTGTGAGTCCCAACTCTACTTGTGAGAACACTTCACTGGCGAATAATAGTGATTGCACCTTAAATATTAATATTACAGGCAACACCACTGGATCTGAAACAATACGGCCTGTGGTTTGCGCATTTAACGGTCAGTTATGTAGTCGAGCAAGTGCGGATGTTACCGTAAATGTAGTTGCGCGAAATAGTTTTAACTGTGCTACTAACTCTGATGACTTGAAATGCCGTGTTTTTGTCACGGCTGGTACTTACAGAGGAGATTTATTAGCGGCTATTGGTAATGCGGCGGACACAACAAACTGTCAAAATAATGCTTCTAGTATTACAAAAGGCAATTGTATCTGTGAGGCCGAGGCTGCAGCTGCAGAATACGGCCATTCTGGGCACTGGCGAGCTTGGCTTTCATCAGACTCCATAAGTGCAGCATCAAATATTAAATACCTTGATAGTGGGGAGCCGGCATATGTGCGTGCGACTGATGCCAATATCCAGGTTGCACAAATCGGGCAATTGCTTCAGGATGACCCAAATCTCGAAACTTCGATATCGCAAAATGCGGCGACGGTTTGGACAGGGTCAGGACCGAATGGGCAATTGATCGGAGACGCATGTGAGAATTGGACAACCAGCCAGGGGGATGTGACTGCAGTATATGGACAGAGTGCCGCCACACAGGCATGGTCGTTAGATAACGCAGAAGGATGTAATGATAGCAAGATTATATACTGCTTTGAAACACCGCAGTAAGACTAAGCCTATGCTAGCAAGCAATCATAGGCCACCTGGAGCCATTGTAAGAAGGTGATGAGGGACGCTCCTTGCTCTCTCCCTCCATAAAGCTGCCGTCATTTAGAGCAAAGCTGGGTTCGAGTGTGGCTTTAGCCACGCTCAGTGTATGGTCATCAAAATGATAGCCCAAAAAATAAAAACCTTTTGTTATCTTGCCGATAATGATCTTATCTGGGTGTAGCATCAACCCAATTCTGTATGCGGATAAGGAGTAGTGTTTCTAATTATGTGAGATATATGAAATTTTTCTGGTTATTATCGAGGGTTATTAAATCCGGCAATAGGTGATATTGAATGGCACGTTTTCTGTGGTTTGTGTAGGCTTGCCACCATTGGCAAGGTCGGGGCTGAGGAAGCGAATAACAATACGATGTTTATTGGCGCTAAACTCAGGATAAATGTTTAAGTCGGTAGGCATACTAATGCGTAGTAATTCACAAGGAGGATTAGGGCTATGCTGAAAGAGGCCATGTTTGGCAACAACTTTTTGCGCTTGAGTGCTTTGTCGGATTAATGATAATAATAATTTTAGTGTACTTTCGAGATCAACAAAGGGCTGGAACCACAGCTCAAGATCGCAAACACGAGATTCTATTTTTTTGTTTAGCCACCATAACAGACCCGGTAGCGCATTTTCACAAGCACCAGCAGGATTAGCAAGTTGCAGACGAATCTGATTGAGGAATTCATTTTTGCGCAGTTGATCGCCAATCTTACCGTTGTGGTAATGCAATTGCTGAATATGCTGCTCAAGATCTTCTAGGATATGATTGAGTCGATCTCCATCTACATTGGGTGATTTGCTTAAGAAGCGCAGGTTCGAAGCATGTAGAGTAAGTGTTTGTACTAATTTGGATTTTAAATCTGGACGGTCAACGACATTGATAATTTGTAGTAAGGCTTCGATAGCATGTTTGCTATGTTTATGGGTATTGTGATGGAACTTATTGAACAGAGCTTCGAGGCGTAGATAAAGGCGAATTTGCTCGTTAATCGGGTGCTCGAAAGTGAGCATGGTATCCGTTTTTGCGGTTGTTGTGGTTGGCATTTTTGTCATCCCTGGCAGTTGGAAATACACCCAAATTTCATCATATCATAAGAAACAGTTATTGTCTTATCAGCCGCTGGTTTTGTGTATGGATTTGAGGGCTGGTGCTGCGATAAGGATTGATATCCTTGCCACCGCGGCGAGTGTAGCGGCCGATTACTGTCAGTGCCTGTGGTTGGCAGCGCTGCATAATTTGCATAAAAACACGCTCGATACACTGCTCATGAAACTCATATTGATTACGCAGCGAGACAATATACTTCAATAAACCCGGGCGTGATAGCGTTTGCCCACGATACTCAACAATCAGCGTACCCCAGTCAGGCTGCTGTGTAACAGGGCAGTTGGATTTGAGTAGATTGCTGTAAAGTGTTTCACTGATGATATCTGTTGAAGTAGTAGTAAGATAATCTGGATGTGCTTCAAAGCGATCGCAAGTAACTTCAAGCTGATCGATACATGTCCCTGCAACCGGATTGAGCTGTATGCTTTGTTGAGGGTTGAGTGGCTTGAGCGTTACCTTTACATCACTGCCAGCAACAGCTGAGAAGTCTCTTTTAATAAGGTTCTGAACACTATCGGCATCTGAAAAAGGGATATCAGCCAGTGCGTTAAGATAGAGTTTGATTGATTTAGATTCGATGATATTCGGCGATGTGCAGGGAATGTGGAACGTCGTTATTGCTACAACTGGTTTGCCTTGGCTGTTAAGCCAGCTGGTTTCGTAATCATTCCAAGTATCAAAGCCATAAAATGGCAGTGGCTCAGTAATACCAAGCTCGGCTCGCTTCAGTGCACGTGGAATTGGGAATAGCAGTTCTTGCGAGTAGGGTTGGCGGTAATCCGTTTTCTTGCCAAGTCCACTCATTTGAATAATATCTTGTTGGTTGTCTTTGTTCATGGATAGGATATTGCCTTATTGTATCTATAAAAGCAAGATGGGTTTTGCTGCTAGGATTCCTGGGTTTCTAGTATTTCTATGATTTTATGCAAATTTTGCCATGGGATTGCTGTGATATTATCGGTAAGTCGTCGTGCTCTTGGTATTTGGCAAACTACAAATCCAGTTGTTGCGGTTTCATATTCCTTTAAAAAAGTCAGTAAATGTTTGGCGTCATGTACAGACGGCTTATTGGTGTACTTTACTTCTATTGGGATATAGTTCCCATGCCGTGCTAAAACCCAGTCAACTTCAGGTCCATCGTTATCTTTCCAATAATTTAATTTAATGCTGGGAGAAGCAATGCGTGATTGTCGAATAAGCTCTATACCAATAAACTGCTCAAACAAGTGTCCTATGAATTTTTGGGGAAGTTGGGTTCCTTCATCAGCTGCTAGTCGTCTTACGCCTAAGTCAAAAAAAATATATTTCTTTGTTTTTGCCAGCTTATGGCGTGTTTTGCTTTTAGTTAATGGCTCGATGCCCTCTACAATTAAGCAGTCTTCTAAAATTTGAAAATAGTCAATGATAGTGGTTCTTGCGACCCCTATTTTTTGTGATAATTTTGCGGCATTAATAGTGTATCCTGATTCGCCTGCTGCAAGCTTTAAAAATTGAGCAAAGCTGGCTAGGTTGCGTACGAGTGCTTCAGCACGAACTTCATCTTCTAAGTATAAAGTTACGTAGGCAGTTAGCATTTCTTCTTTTTCATCAAGTGAGTCTGTTGTAATAATTTTGGGAAGTGAGCCAGAAATCAATAAATTTTCTAATTCTAAATCTGAATTGGGTATTTCTGAGAGCATTAGTGGATCTAGATGCATAGGAAACATTCGCCCAGGCAGTAAGTTTATATTTGGGCCATGTTTTAATTTTCGAGCACTTGAGCCTGTTAATATGAATTGACCGAGTTTTCGATCAATTAAATCTTGTACTGCATCCATGATGAGAGGAACTTTTTGGACTTCATCAATAATTATAAATGGGCAATTGATATGCTTATTAAGTTCTTCAACTTCATCGGTGAGAATACCCGGGTCAATTTCATATTGTTGACGTATACGGGGTTGTGCAAATGTAATAAATAGATCGGGTGATAGTTGTTTTAATAGTGTTGTTTTTCCTGTTTGCCGGGGCCCAAGCAATAAAATACTATGGCCTCGCTTGAGGTGATTTTGTATGAGGGGGGTAATTTTCCGATTTATGTATATCATAGGATCTATTTTCGACGAAAATCGAGTGTTAGTCAATTTAATTCGATATATTTCGATATAACTTATTGATTGTTTGAAAGTTGTAGGTACATCTGATGCAGCAAGGCGACTTCCTCAGCGAGAGACTCTAAGTCCCCATCGTTTTGGATGACGTCATCGGCATAGCTGAGGCGTTCGTCACGTGAGTTCTGGGCGGCCATCATCTTGCGGATCAGTATTTCGTCTGCGTGATCGCGCTTGCAGGTGCGCTCGATTTGAATAGGTTCAGGCGTATCGACAACGAGGGTGCGGTCGAGATCATCGAAGTTATTTGATTCGGTTAGGAGCGGAATCATCAGGATGGTGTAGGCGCTATCGCTGTCCTTTGCAAGCTCGGTCATCTGTCTGCGGATCATCGGGTGGAGTAATGATTCGAGCCATTGACGTTCGAGATCTTGCTCAAAGATACGTTGGCGCAATTTGCTACGATCGATGCTGCCGTTGGACTGTAAAATATTAGCACCAAAATGTTCAATAATCGCCTGGTAGGCTTCTTGTCCGGGTTCGCAAATTTTTCGTGCGACATCATCAGCATCAATAACGGTGACACCCTGTTGTTTAAAAAGGTCAGCAACAGTAGATTTGCCGCTGCCAATGCCGCCTGTTAATCCTATAATGTACATTACTTATTGTATGATTGCGTTTGTGATAAATGAACCGAAGACCATTGTACACCATCCACCTAAAGCAAGAAATGGCCCGAATGGGATCTGAGTTGAAAAGTTAAGTTTTTTATTGAGTAGCAGTGCACAACTTACCACGATACCGACGATAGAAGAAATCAAAATAATATTAATAATAGCGCCTATGCCAAGCCAGCATGCGAGCATTGCAAGCAGTTTAAAATCACCATAACCTAAGCCTTCTTTTTTGCGTATAATTAAAAATAATTTTGCAATAGACCAAAAGAATAAATAAGCAACGATAGCGCCGAGAATGGCAGACTTAGGAGTAGTGTAAACTGAAAAAGCATTGGCTAAAAGTCCTAGCCATAATAATGAATAGGTAATCGAATCCGGAATAAATTTTTCTTTGATGTCGATCGCACTCGTTGCGATAAGTCCCCAACTGAAGATAAGCGCGCAGCCCATTGCCCAGCTAAATTGAAAGCGCCAAAAAATAACAGCTGCAACTATGGCTGATAGTGCTTCGATAATCGGATATTGCCAGGAAATTTTAGTGCCACAGTAACCACATTTACCACTAAGCATAAAGAAACTCAGCAGTGGTATATTATGCCAGATTTTGAGGGGCGTGTTACATTGTGTGCAGTGAGATCGGGGTGTGCTAAGGGTGACACGTTCCTCATCATATTCTGTTTTAATGCCAAGAATATCGCAACTTTCGAGGTGCCATTCATGCTTCATCATACGTGGCAAGCGATAAATCACTACATTTAAAAAGCTACCAATAATAAGCCCGAGCAGAATAAAAATAATATAGCCAAAGATAGTCATAAGAGTGATCCTAGATTAAAGATGGGTAGATACATGGTGATAATTAATCCACCTACGATTAATGCTAAAAATAACATAATGACAGGCTCGAGCCATTTGCTCAAGTTTTCAAGACGTTGTTGTAGTTGATTAACATTCTGGCTGGCAATACGCTTTAGCATGACGTTAAGTGTTGCTGATGATTCGCCAACCTCAATTAAATATAGTTGTGAGTGATTAAGCAATCTGGTATGAGTCAGTGCTTGTCCGCACGTTTTTCCAGCTTTAATCTGATTAATAGCGTTACGCATCGATTTTTGTAGCATATTATCGGTAATGGTTTTATTTGCAAGTGCTATACTTCTAGTCACTGTTAAACCTGAATCAATACAATTGGCACAGGCGGATGACCAGAGATAAGCAACTTTCATATGTCTAAGTTTTTTAAAAAATAAATTCTTTATTGGTTTTAAGCGCCAACACAAAAAAATTAATGTTATTAAGAATACGCTTATCAGTAGTCCATGCTGCACCAATATATCTGAAATTGATAAAGCTATTCGTGTGGTTAGTGGGAGTGTCGCATTAAAATTATCATACATGGATTTAAATTGTGGTATGGCAAAAACAAGCAAACCTAATGTGATGAAAAATGTAAAAAATAATACACTACTTGGATAAATCATTGCTTTGTACAATTGCTTTCGAATATTTTGTTGGATTTGAAATTGAGAGGCCAATTGTGATAACGTTTGTGGGAGTTGATGTGTTTGTTCTGCAATTGCTATTAGTTCAAGATCTACTGGTTGATTGTTATTAAAATGTGTGGCTAAGGCATGCGCTAAGGTTGCGCCTGATTTAAGTTTTTTAAGTGTATTATGTATGTTGTTTTTTAATATTGGATTGCAATATTTTCGTTGTAGTAGTTCAATCGCTGTAATCAGCTTAAGTCCAGTTTGTAGTAAGTCAGCAAGATCGTGAATAAATTGTTGGAAATAGTTATTATGTTTAGAGACTAGATGATATTCAATTTTTTTGCTCACTAAAGTAATCTGTTGGCCTTTTAGATAAATTAAAAGTTTGCGGTAGCTACCAATATAGCTATTAGTAATACGACAACCAGTTTTATCGATACCCTGCCAAGTAATAATAGACTTAATCATCAACCACCTCTAATTCTGGTGGTGGTATAACCTGTGTGAGTGCCTCTAGGGTTATTTCTTGGCGTTTTACTTTGATCATGCCTGCATCCCATAAGGATAAAACTTGCTTAGGTTGTTTGTCCATTTTAAGTAGTTCGAAAATGCCGACTCTACCTCCAGCAGGCTTTTTAATGAGACGTTGCGCAATGACTAACTTTAAAGTTGAGCGTATATCAGGATAGGATACGCCTAAATTTCCAAGCCGTGCTATAGTGTCATGGCTATCTTGGGCATGTAATGTTGCTAAAACTAAGTGCCCTGTTAATGCGGCATGAATGGCAAGTTTGGCAGTTTCAGTATCACGTATTTCGCCTATCATAATAATATCTGGATCTTGACGTAAGATGCTACGAAGGATATCTGCAAAGCAAAGCCCAATATTTTTATCTACCTGAATTTGGTTAATGCCATTTAATTTAATTTCGATAGGATCTTCAATTGAGATAATGTTCGACTCAATACGATTCAGATAATTTAAAATTGAATATAATGTTTGTGTTTTACCGCTACCGGTTGGACCTGTGACAAGTATCAAGCCTTGTTTTTTATTTACCAGGTCAAGTAATAATGTTTTTTGTTGTATTTCGAGACCGAGTGCGTGCATTTGTAACATATGCTGATTGCTTTCAAGTATGCGCATGACAACTTTCTCGCCCCATAATGTTGGGCAAAAACTTAAACGACAGTCATAATTTTGGTGTGCATGCTGATGTGTCATTTGTCCATCTTGGGGTAATCTGTTCTGAGTAATGTCAACACCTGATAATACTTTTAGCCGCATTATTATAGGCTGAACTTCTTTTACATGCCTGGTCTGATAAGCATGTAGTTGCCCATCAATGCGTATTCTAATTTGATACTGTTGTGATTGCGGTTCTATATGAATATCAGATGCCTGTTGTCTAATTGCATAATGAATTAACGCGTTGAGTTCAGCGATAGTCGTTTGTTTGAGAATCGTATCATCAGGAACTTTAGAGAGCTTTTGATAATATTCAAAAAATAATTTAGCACTGATAAAATAAGTTTTTGAAGTATTGTAGTGAGACTCAAAGTCACATGGCCGATAAAGTGCAGTTACCCAGTCATTACTTTTTTGAAACTGAAGACTATAACCATCTAGGTGTGCTTGATTGAGTGTCTGACTGTCAAGATAAGCTAACCCAAAATATTGAGCGCAGCTTTGTGCTACTGTTTCGCTATCATAATCACTGTGATGATACAGATAATCAATTAAATCGATACTTAAAGCTACAGCTTCCTCATTAAAGCATTGTGCTTCATGAATCGTTATTAAATTTTGCTGTGTGAGAATGTGTGTTGTAATACTAGTTTGCATATCCATGTGCGACGCCTCCACCTCCGGAAACCCAGAATAGCTTGCCGCGTTTCACAACCGGCGTAAGAGTATATTGATCTTGGTCGGTTAAGCCGTATTTAAGTTCAGGTGTTACAGTAATTTTGCCATCAGCATTGATATCAATAGTTTTAACGATGCCATGTGGTTCGTGATCACCTGAAGGTACGCCATTTTTGCCACCACCGCATTCGTTCATGTCGCTCGTAACTTGAAAGCATTCGGTAATATTAATTTTATAAGGAATTGCAGCTTGTATGATCTCAAGATAATATGAGCGGCGTACATAGACTTTATAAGAAGGGATTACAATAGCAATCAAAATGCCGATAATTGCAACGACCATCATGAGTTCTATCAGAGAAAATCCTTTTTCAGACGACATATTCTTTCCTGTGTTAAATCGTATCCTATTTATAAAGCACTGCTAGCTGATTTGCAATACCGTTTTTTAATCATTGTGGCTTGATATCTGTAAAATATTCGTATGTATTATACATTTTGGCTACACTATGATAGTGTAGCGTTTGAAAATATTGTGGATATGGTATGAATACTGCTCTTATGAATTATTGCCGTGATTTCAGTAAATTACATGATGCGATGGTTTTGCATCCCAGACTTACGCATTTTGATTTTGCACGATACTACGAGGATACGCGACGCGTTAATCTTTTTTGTAATGCAAAAATGTTTGAGCTTATCGCTGCATCAAAAGTTCAGGAGATTGGCAATACAGAGTTTTCGCCCAGTGCGTATACCTATGGTGCTTATTTAGCGCAGAGTATGCCTTCACAAGCTCATTATGATTACCTAGCTGACCAAAACAACGAATATTATGGATTACACCTTATTTTGCCGAATAATGGCTATACAGACTTTATGTGCTTTGCTTTTGATCAGTCAAATCCAGAGTACCTTAATTATTATTTGTCATATATGAATGAGCTAAAAAAGCAGGCTTATTTATTTTTAAAAAGTACAAAAAAGCTTATTGAATCTGCTACACGCCATGCTTATGAGCGACCTTATCGTCTGTCATCTAATCCGGTGACATTTTGCAACAAAGCTCGTGATAATCTTGCTATTCAACCTATCATAAAATCTTTATCCAAACGTGAACTTGAGTGTTGCTTCTATCTCGTGCAAGGACATATGGCTAAAACTATTGCTAAAGCGCTACAGGTTTCACACCGTACTATTCATTCCTATATTGAAAGCATCAGGCTTAAGTTAGCCGATTATATTGTTTGCTATCCAACGCTGGGCTTGGCGTTACGTGCTTTATTGCGGTTAAGTTAGTCGGAAATTTCTATTTTCGCCAATAAAAAGCATCCTACACAAGATTCAGTAAAATATACGTATGGACATTTTATTATGATTTAGTTAATCTTGCGCCGATACTATGTTAACAGAGTTTTTTATGAAGTTAGAAATTTTTTTTAAAAGTGTGTCCATGCCGAAATTTTAGCGTACACACGTAATGCTATTGCTCAAATTCAAGCTAAAGAAGGTTACTCTGCTGATTTAGATGCCAAAATGGATGAAAATGATATTGAGTGGCCACCTATAAAGGCAGTTGCTAGGGTAAGCGATTTTGGGGATTGGTATTTTTTAACAGCTGCACGTGCGTATCTTACCGTTATTTCTGTATTAGAAAAAAACACATCTAATGTTCTTCAATTTATGCTATCAGGTCTTCGTGGAAAGGGAAGTGATTGGAAAATGATATGAGAATGTGTCGCAAAAGTTGATCGTAGTCGGTTTGTGCCTTTAATATTTCATCCTTATTTGGAACAACGTTATGGTGGTTCAAAGTACTTCTTGCGCTCAAACGAACACTGCTATAAATTGTCTCTTATCATAGCAAATTCAATTCAAACTTTTTATGACAAAGTTAAAATGCCTGGCCTTATGAGGGGCCTTATAAATCACTTTGGCAGTGGGCTGCGTAAATCACAAGCATTGCTAAATAACCGCATTATGCGCTATGATTTTAATCAAGCAAATGAGATGCAAGTTACTCAGTATCTCCGTGATGAGTCAACATGCGAAGTTAATAGGCTTCATAAAGAGAAAGACGCATATAGATATTATTTATCAGATATGAAAATTTTTTTGAAGATCAAGCATGGTGTATTAGCGATAGAAATGCCATCTGTAAATTTTGGAATGGCACAGTCTTTATTTCTTGAAGAAGTCGATGCAAGAAATACGCTTATCTCAAAAGCTATAGTTTCTAAAATAGGTTGGTGTTTAACAACACTTAGTAAAGTTTATCAAGTGACAAAGCAACATCCTGGGCTCCAAGAGCAGTTACAAAGGCTTGAGTTGTCATACGATCGAGTAATAGAGTCAATAAAAGCTAGAGAAGCTGCAATATTAGATCAACTTGATATGTTTGTGGATGAGTTTTCAGAAAAGTTTAATGCCTTATTAACGACTTTAAAGAATTACCGTAACTTTGATATTAATGGAACCCACTTATTTAAGTCTGCGTCTGAGAAAACATGTTGTTTATTCGCTAAAGATGCATTTCTGCAGCTACGTGCTTATCAAATGGTTGCTGCAGGTGTGTCAGATTGTTATGCCTTTGCAAAGCTAGAAATTCAAACGTGGGTGGCGACAACGGTTAAGCAGTGCTGTGAAGAAATTTGTATTCTTTTTGAAGAAAATAAAGGCATGTCGCACGAAGCTTATAAAGCCATTTCGGTATTTGTTAATGAGCATTATTTATTTAGTTTAGAAGCTTTTCGTGAGGAAAAATCGACGAGCTCAAACACGATCAATTAAGCAATTTGCTTCGCTAATTAGTGATGTAAACTTTTGATATACATTAGCAGTTGTGACATTGCTTAAACAAGGATAAGCCTGGGTATCATCTTGTCGGTAGGGACAATGTTCAAGGCAGGTAAAGCATTCGAGCTTTTGATAAACGAATTGCATGGTGTCTTTGCAGATTTCTTTAGGGTAAGGTACAAATGTATTATAGGCACTGCCGCCGCAGATCATGAGTGTTGGTACCTGTAGAGCAAGTGCAAAATGGCCAGGCCCTGTTTCTGATGTAATGACACCAGTGGCATGTTGTAAAATATCAAAGAGATCTATTAGCCCTTTGTCTTTACCAATATAGTTTATAATTTTAGGGTGAGAAATTTTTTGATCAAGCAATTGACTGTATTCACGCTCAGCAGGCCCACCAAGAAATAATACATAATAATCGTTATCGGCAATGATGCGTTTGGCGAGTTCAATATAACGATCAAACGGCCAGCGTCTACCAGCTTCGTTACTGCCAAAGTTTATCGCTATATAGGGTTTTAAATTAATAGGATCTTTGTCCTTACGCCAAGGCATAAGCAGTGGCTGTGGTTTAATTTCATGCCCAGTAATTGCTGAAATAAATCGATAGTGGCGAGTTGTTTCGTGTGTTGGATGTAATCCTGTATCGATAATATCAGAATAAAATTGATGGTAATAGTTGAAGCGCGGTTTAGTTTTTTTGCTGGGATGCGGTGTGCAAACAGCGATGCGATCAGCATAGCTATAGTAAAGTAAGCTATCACATGTCATTGGTTTGCGAAAGTAAATGTCACATGTGGCCACTTTAAAATGTTGGCGGGCCATCCACAATGAAATTTTAAGTCGATAAAAAAACTTACGTTCATAGGCGTATTCATCAATCGTGACAACGTTATAGTCTTTGAAAACAGTAGCTGCTAGTGCACGCCAGCTATGGCAGCCGAGTATGGTAATGTCTTTTTTATCGATGCCAAAGGCGCTAGCATAATAGTCTAGGATAGGGCGAAATAAAATCATATCACCCAGGCCATCCATGCGTACGATCACCATGCCATGTTTGGGTTTGCGAGATTTAAATATTGCGGTAATTAAATCGATAGGTCGAAATAGCCACCAGCGTTTGTTCATTCCTCTAGGGAATAGTGTCATACATAGCTCTCGTAGGATTTCACTTCAAATAGTTCTGAGCCACTGGCGCTATTAATTTGATATTTTAAGTTAGCGCGTAAATCATTTGTATAATAAACTTTACGTGCAAGCTCTATAAATAATTCAGAAAAGTTTTTTGCTCTTTCACATGCGCGAATATCATCTTCGATGTCCCATAGCGTTTTGTTAATCGTCTTAAGCTCAGCTTTAAGTTGTTTGAGTTTATCAGTCTGTAAGTGATATTGAGTGACGATCGCTGTAAGATGTAGTAATTCATTGTTGATATGGACAAGCTTATCGGCATCGTTAATGCGTGTTTGCTTGATTTCTAAAATAGTAATTTTGTCAATTAACTCGCCTACTGAAATGGGGGTATTGATAAGCATTTGCGTACTCCTGGGTGGTGGGTGATTATTTTAAAATAGTTTATAGTCGGAAGCAAACGCGAAGCAGGCGCTGTCAATTTTCTCAATAGTTTGACATTTGGTATTAATATCAAAATCGATTTGCGCAAGAACAGCTTTAAATTTTTCAGCACTTTCTTCAAACAGGCATACAGAAATTTGTTCAAAATTCATGATGTTCCTTTTAATGTTTTATAAGTGATATCCATTTTATCAACACGTTTGTGATGGTAGGGAATGACATTTGGATATGGAAAATTAAGGTTATAGGTAGAATAAATATTGCCGCAGTTAAAATTCCGCGAAATTTTATCAAAGTAAAGTAATGTGTTATGGGTAGCTCGGATGATGTATTTTGTTCATTCAGCAGTCCATTATTGTTAAACATGTTTGTCATAAATGCTGCCTCTATCTCTATATGGAGGTAGCATAACAGCTCGCAATAATATTGTCTGTAAGAGATATCTTACATTGAAACGCTGTGGTTATGTATAGGCTTTTCTTATTATTTACAAATTGTAAATAAACTCTAATTTAGTTGGAATATTCTTGTTTTTATAGGGTTATCATGCTAATACTACTAACTGGCTTTATTATATAAAAGGAGATTTGTATGAGTAGAGATGGCGATTTAGGTAACTTGGCCTCGCGACCGTTCCCTTATGGCAAAGTTTTAATATTGGGAAAGAAGGCTAGCTGTTCCAGTACATCACAATCAGAGCGTAAGACAATACCGGCTCATGTGCGTCAACGCAGTAATAGTGAACCTATACGTCAAGTACTAAGTTTTAAAGCAACTTATGTGAGTAAAAATCCACTAGATGAACAGTCAAAACCAACACATGAGTTATATAAATCTAATTTATCTTTGCAACGTCAAGCTTATGAATTACTACAACAATCCAAGTCAATTGATCATAGGTATGCTACTATCGTTTCTTCTATTCAGGCTATAGAGAGGGTGCAATACGGCCAGCTAACAAGTGCTTCCATTTTTAATCGTAGAGAACTGAATTCCTATTGGCATGGTCAAATATCTTTGTTTCATTGGATTGGGTTACATGCACAAAATCTTCATCACTTAAAAGCGCAATTTATGCAATTAAAAGGGATGTTTAGTAAAGAAGACATTGATAAGTGGCTATCATGTGAGGCTATTTATTTTAATCAAGATAGTAGAGTTTTTACTAAGTTTACCCCGTTAGCGTGTATTGCACTGAATACCTCTTTGTTGCCAGAGGAACAGCAGCTTGCTCGAGATTGGTTATTTCAATTTTATCAAGTGAGTGATGTTTGTGTTTGCCGCTGTTTTGGTTATGGGCCAGGCACTAACATGGATTATTCATGGGAGGCACTGCAGGCAGCCATACTTCAACGACATTCGCCCGAGCTTAATGGTGCCATCGAGGCGTTAAATGCGCAAATGGACATTTTAAAGCAGCAGCAACAGTACTCTTTTGGTGCTAATAAGGTAGTAAGTTGCCTTTGATACGTTATCGTGTTGATTGTCTAAAAAATTACGCTGGTGTGTGTTCAAAAAGTGTGAGACACTACCGCGCATGTTAAAAATAAGCACATTTAAGAATCTTGGGCTGAATAAAGCCCTATTGTCGGCACTGACGGAGTTGGGTTATGAAACGCCTACGACCGTTCAAGAGCAGAGTATTCCTATTATACTGGAAGGCAGCGATCTATTATCGCAGGCACAAACGGGTACGGGAAAGACGGCTGCTTTTGCACTGCCTGTGTTACACAAGCTTGATCTATCGATCCGCGCCCCACAAGTACTGGTGATTACGCCAACACGTGAGCTTGCCATACAGGTAGCTGAAGCATTTCAAAGTTATGCTAAGCATATGAAAGATTTTCATGTGGCGCCGATTTATGGTGGGCAAGATTATCAAACACAGCTGCGTGCACTAAAGCGCGGCCCACAAGTAATTGTTGGTACGCCGGGTCGTATTATGGATCATATGCGTCGTGGTAGTTTATCTTTAGATGCATTGAAGACAGTGATACTCGATGAAGCTGATGAAATGCTGAGAATGGGTTTTGTTGATGATATCGAATGGATCCTTGGTCAAACCAAAGACTCACATCAAACAGCTTTGTTTTCTGCAACGATGCCAGCAGCGATTCAAAAAATTGCTAAGCGTTATCTGAAAGATGCGAAGATGGTAAAAACTAAAGATGAACAGAGAACGGTTGATAACATTGAGCAATCTTATATGTGTGTTTCACGTGACCATAAGCTCGATGGCTTAACCCGCTATCTTGAAGTAGAAGATACGCAAGCAGTTATTATTTTTGTGCGTACTAAGACTTATTCAACAGAGCTTGCGGAAAAGTTGCAAGCGCGTGGGTATGCTGCTGCTGCAATGAATGGTGATATGAATCAAAACATGCGTGAAAAAACCATCAATCGTTTTAAGAAGGGTGGGTTAGATATCGTGATTGCGACAGATGTTGCAGCGCGCGGTATTGATGTTGATCGCGTGAGTCATGTCGTTAACTTTGATATTCCGTATGACCTTGAGCCCTATATTCATCGTATTGGCCGTACTGGTCGTGCAGGTCGTAAAGGTAAAGCCTTACTAATTGTCACGCCTAGAGAGCGTCGTTTGTTAAGTGATCTTGAGCGTGGTTTAAATCAAAAAATTAAAAAAATCGAGCCACCATCATTGGCAGAGATGACCGTAAAACGCAGCCAACAATTGGCAGCGCAGGTAATTGGCCTTGCAACTAAGTCTAAAAAGATTCTTCCCTATCAAAAGATGGTTGAAGAAATCATAGCTCAGGGTGAATGTAGTGCAGAGGATGTTGCTGCATCACTGGCTTACTTATTGCAGCAAGCAAATCCATTGCCTTCTGATGATGACTTAAAAGTCAGTGAGGAAGTGTATACACCTGCCTCACGTAAAAAGCGCCGCCGCCGTTCAAATGCTGCTAGTGAGCCTGCTACTGCCACCCGTCGTGGTCGCAGTAATTCAGGCAAGCGAAGTAGTCCTGCGATGTCGAATGGTAAGAAAAAATCTTCAGAGAAGAATAAGGCCCGGCGTCGTTAGCCCCTAGTTTTGCTTAAATAATTTTTGTATACTGTTCGCCTATGATACACATTGAGCATTATATACACCAGTTGCATTTACCTGTTATCACCATTTGGAAGCTTGTTGGCTATGCAGGTGTAACAATTTTTGCAAGTAGGTGGTTTGTGCAGCTATGGGCATCGCGCCGTGCGGGAAAGCCTGTGATGACACGATTATTCTGGCTGCTCAGCTTGATAGGTAGTGTTTTATTATTAAGTTATTTTACTTTTGGTAAGAATGATTCAGTAGGGATTATTGCGAATTTATTCCCTGCCTTTATTGCCGTTTATAATATTATTTTGGACGCACGTTATTGCAAACGTAATCTTTCATTGGAAGAAGCTCGACGCTAAATGATTAAAAATATTATATTTGATTTAGGCAATGTAATTATTGATGTTGATGATCGACATTACCATGCTGCACTTCAAAAACTAGGCGTTAATGCTGCGCACGATATCTATACGCTACAAAAACAGAATACCTTATGTGAACAATTTGAGCGGGGTGAAATTAAGCCAGCGCAATTTTTAAAGGCGTTAGGCGGTTATACCCAGCACATTGATGCGACAGAGGAAGCTTTGCAGCAAGCCTGGGAAGCTATGATTGAAGATAGCGCACAGCACCGGCTTAACACTTTGGTAGCATTGCGGGATCAATATCAAATTTATCTACTGAGTAATACCAATCAAATTCACTATGATTTCATTAACCGTTTATTCAGTGAGCGTTATGCGATAGCGAGTTTAGATGATTTATTTGATAAAGCATATTATTCATTTAGATTAGGTATACGCAAACCAGATGTTAAAATTTTCAAACATGTGCTTAAAGAGAATAAACTCGATCCTCAGCAAACCTTATTTGTCGATGATCTCGATAAAAATATTCAGTCAGCAGCAACATTGGGTTTGCAAACGCATCATGCGGTGCAACTCGATGATACATGGAAAATATTAAATAAACTAATTAAGGAGTAAGTATGCTATCTACAGATGCATTTTATAATTGGATTCGCGCTGTTGGTGGTAAAAAAGTTGCCGAACCAGTTATGGCAACAAGTGTTTCAGGTGTTTTTGGTTGTTTTATTGCTTATCCATGGCGATCTTGGTATACGCATGAAAACCTAAAAACATCACGTAATAATATGACTATTTCTTGTTATGCAAAACTACACTGTTCTGGTACACGTTATCCGCTAGCAAATTTTTTGGTTTTAGGTTTAAAGCCAGCATTGAAAAATGCGGCATATGCGAAAGCATCTTTTGTTGCACCCTATCTTGTTTATGGTAAAGAAGAAAAATTGAAATCGTATACCTTATCAGCGTTATCCCATTCGGTAATGACCTATGGTGCAATCATGCGTGTGTTGATTTCACAACAATGTGCAGTTGGGAATCATAATATGAACCCCTGGTCTGGGAATTTATTGCGACGCAATGCTGCGATATTTTTTGTTTATATCGCTTGGGCAAATTCAGTAACTTTTGAAGCCTATGAAAAATCTAAGAAATTTACAAATTCAAATAATGAAAAAGAAACCTTAGCATTTAAAGTGAAAGCTTCAGTGATTGCTTTACCAGTCGCATCTGCTGTGATTATACCGGCAGAGATGTTCACAAATAAAATATTAGTCTGCAGTATTAAGGATGAAGAGCAAAAAATTAGATCGAAGCATTCATTATTTAAACCTATTGATCCTGAAGTAAAGCGTCCACCATCACCAATCATTGGCCCGAGTCAAATTAATAGAGACAGATCTGCTTCACTAGCTCCGTTATTGCCGCAAGTAAAATCAGCTGCTGTTAGCACTATTATTGCAAGCTTGCGTCGAGCAATTTGTTTGTTTGGGCTGAGAGTGCTATGGAAAACCGTAGAAAATGGCACAACACTTGTTGGTGCTGAAATGGTGCATGATAAATTAACTCTGTAGTAAAAAGCGCTTCTTATGGTGGGGCATGAATAGTTGCTATAATTATTTTTTGAGACGCTGATCTTAAAGAATTAAGAAATTATTTACACGGTAATTCCAAAAAAAATTTAGAAACACGAGGTTTCAAGGTTAAACTTTTCTGCTACGCTGAGATTATGGGTCAAATAATACAGCTACACGATAGTTTTTTTAAAAAAGCATTATCTAATAAGATTATTGCAAAATCATTTTTGCGACATCATGTTGATAAGAAGCTGCAAGCACATATGTGTTTTGATACATTAGAATTAATGCCGGGATAATTTGTTAGTAAAGACCTTAAAAAATCATTCACAGATGTTTTATATGGTTTGAACCTTGTGAATGGGCATAAAGGTTATATTCACATACTACTTGAGCATCAAAGAAAACAAGAACGATTTATGGCGCTTAGATTAGAGAAGTATAAAGCAGAAATTATGTTGCAACATGTCAATGAATTTGGTTTTGATAAAGCCCCTATTGTATATCCTATAGTAATTTACAATGGGAAACAGAAATATGAGCAGCCGACAGATTACTATAGGATTTTTGATGATCCAGAGTTTGCAAAGTCTATTATGCAAAAACCATTTCATTTGATTGACTTATCACAACTTAGTGATGAAGCGTTGTTAAAACAAGGATATCATGGTGTGATTCAAACTGTTATGAAACACCGCAAGTTATCAAATTTTATGAAATTCTTTAGAGAAATATTGCCATATTTGCTTAAGTTTGATTATATTGCTGCTGGTGCAACATCGGCAGCGGCGTTAAATTATTTGATAGACGTGCATGATGTAAATGACTTTGATACAATGGATCAACTTATTAACCAACAGTTTCGTCCTGAAACAGTGGAGGCTTATATGACTGGCACAGAAAGGCTTATTCAAAGAGGTGTAAAGATTGGGATAGAGCAAGGGATAGAGCAAGGGATAGAGCAAGGTAGAGAAGAAGGCCGTATTCAATTGATTAGCGAGCTTATTGCTGGTGGACTTGATATTGCGGCAGTTGCGAGATGCGCTAATCTATCATTAGATCAACTTAAAAATTTAGTTAATTAATATTAGGGTCTGTTTACAATTCATTCCCGTTTCGACAACGCCATGCGCTTTTTTTAAAAAATAATTTTTCACAAAATCATAAACTTAGTTAAAAAATACTATAGTATTTCTGTATTTTTTTAAAAAATACGAGTTATGTTTATATTTTTTTTATGATATCTTCGGCAACTTACCATAGTTTGTACGGTTTTTTTTGATGGAGATATAGTGTGTTTTCAGAAATTAAAAGCGCTGTTATTGTAGCGATTCAGCAAAGTGACTTAAATTTTTTAAAACTACTTTGGCGTGATTCGTATTCTCAATCACGTGAACAAAACATTAAGCAATGGCTGATGCAGTTTGACGATGGCGATGAGCAAAATTTTACTGATGTATATCGCTTTTTATACGAGAGAGCCAGTCCAGTGTTAATGACGCGTGAGGCGGCAATCTATCAATCATTAATGCATTTTGATTTGTATCATAATACGATTTTAAATGATCAGGAGCAGACGTTATATCATATTGCAGCGAAGGAAGGTATTATACGTGTATTTGAGCTTTTTATGTCTGATGCGACATTATCAACAACTATGATATTGAATCGACCGGATATTCAAGGAGATACTCCATTTCATTTAGCGCTACGCTTTGATCAATATGAGTTTGCCTTGTCATTAATGGAGCGTGGCGCTGATTTGACAATCAAAAATGATCTTGGCGTGCCAGCTTATAATGCCTTAGATAGTTGCGGTAGGCCTTTTTCTTTTTTTGCTATTCAGCGAGATTATATTGATTGGTTAGATCTGTATTACGGAGTTTGCCCACAAAGTGTTAATGCGCTTGATCATGAAGAAAGTAATGCGTTACATTATGCTTTGCGCAATGCAAATGTGTTAGTAGCTATTTCATTAATGAAAATGGGTATTACACTTACTCAAAAAAATAAATTTGGTGTTAGTGCACTAGAACAAACAGCTTTTGATTCACAGTTGCCTCTAGCCATTCAGGCGGTTACGATGGGTTATTTGAATGAGTTTTTAGACGCATTACCTCATGATGATAATCGTATTGCTATACTTGCGCAAGCAGATAAAGAAGGCAATAGAGTGATCCAATATTTATGGAAGGAGGGGAAGACTGACTGTATAAAAAAGTTATTGACCATGGATATCAGTTTTGATATCAAGGTAGTACCACATTGGTGTGAATGGGCTCAATACATGTATAAAATTATGAGGTAGCAGATGGCAAATACAAAATTAATTATGAAATCAAAAAAAGCTGGTGTTAAACTGGATTTATACATCAATAGCTGTGATATTAATGCTACAGACGGTAACGGCAAAACAGCATTGATGCACGCGTCATATTTTGGTATTTTTCAACATGTTGAAGCACTGTTAAAAGAAAATGCTGATATTAACTTGCAAAATCCAACAAATAAGCTCACAGCACTACATTATGCAATGAAGAGGAGTCATTTTGATGTAGCCTATAAGTTGATTGAATGTGGTGCTTCAATCAAGGTAATGGATAAAAAGGGCAAGACGGCATTAGCTTATAAAACTAAAATTTCCGAAAAGCAACTACAAAAATTATATGACCTACCTAAATATTATGATGATTGCTATCAGCCGGATCCTGATGTAATACCTGCTTTTACTAAATGTACTCATAATTATTTAGTTGCTCCTTCTTTAGCGTTAAGTGAATTGGATTTAAATACTTTTAATCCAGATTATGTGCTGGACTGGATTAATCATTTAGCACCTTATATTTTGCAACATGCTGAGCGACGCGTGCAGATTTATTTTTGTTTATTATCAATTTATCACAATACTAACCGACGATTAGAATTAGCACCACCTAAAAGCACTAAAGGCTGTGGTAATCTTGAGCGCCAGACCAATGCCTGTCATAGCTCTTTAATCACTTTTGTAACAGATTCTGATGGCGAGGGTATTTGGTTACGTAATAGAACTACTACGACTCGTTCGTGTGAGATGATGCAGCAATATAACCATTTCTTTATGAACGTGCTTGACTCTACAGTTGAACTGCATCGTTCGGTAAACGATTTTGATATTCGAATGGAAGGTAGTATTAGTGTGCCTTCAGAAATTAGAAAATCTGGTATGATTATTTTAAATTCTGTGTCAAAGGGTGAGATAACTCCTTTGTCAGGGGTTGAGTTATTTCTATTGGCGATGAAGCATGAATTTGAAACCATCAAGGAAAATTATATCATAGCCTCAACAAAAACATCTCCAGTAGTTGTGCGTAAACGTATTTTTGAGCTGCAGTATCAAGGTACTTTTAAAGGCATGTTAGATGAAAATAATTACCTTACAGATGAGGCTCGAGAGTTGTTTGGCATGTTGCGGCACTAGGGGCAATTGTTAACAGTCCCTAGTAAAGATATGTTATAAAGCTTAAGTCTGAAGCTTTACAACAAAGCCATAAATTTTCAAGTGTTGATATGTTTCCTATTTCATTGGGAAGTTTGTGACATTTTTTATGTGTAATGCTTAAATACTTTAACTCTCCTAATTGTCATAGCATTTTTCCTGTGATTTTTTTCCGTGAGATTTAATGGCTCTTAATTAGTAGGCGGCCATGGTTACAATCAGGTAGCAAGGTAGCATGAAACATTTACTTTCCTTATTTTATTTCGGTGGTCGAGCAGGCTCGTATTTCAAAGTAAATCTTCCGCTTAGTGTTACATTGCCAAACAGATGTGACCCGTTAACAATTTCAGTGCCTGTTTTGCCAGTGGTGGTCGCTACTTCAACTAGGACCTCACCATCGTTATCGCTGATATCAACGTGACGGTCTGGACCTTCCGCTGTATTTGTTAAAAAGCTAGATGATAGAGAGGAAAGTTTATTACCGCCAAGTGCAATCTGCCATAGTTTAACAAGAAGTCCAAGTGATTCGGGGACTTCTGATAATCGATTATTGTTGAGGTAACACTCCTCGAGTGATTCAAGGCCACCGATACTGTCGGGAAGGCTTTCTATGTGGTTGCCTTCTAGCTTAAGCACTTTTAGATGTTTCATGCAGCCAATATCATTTGGTAGTGTGGTAATACGATTATTTTGCATATATAAATGTGTTAGATAGGGAATTAATATAATATTATGCGGGAAAGTATTAAGCCCGCTGCTTGACATTCTAAGTTCAGATAGAAATATTAAATTCTTTATTGATTCGGGGAGTTTGGTTATGAACGCACTATAAATAATGAGTGTTTTTAAGTTGCTAACCGTGCCAAGTGCATTGGGTACTGTTTTGCAGTTTTCATTACGTATTTCTAAGCGTGTTATGTCCGTGTTGTTGAGAAGTATCTCTGAGCTGATCATTTCTTTAAAAAGGACTAACAGGCCATGGGTAGGGTTATGAGAGTCATATTTTTCTTTAGTAAATAAGCAACAAAACATGCTGAACTCCTGTGTCCTTTGTTTGGGTCATACCTTTAAGCTGAGTTTATCAAGCAAGATGTTTCAAGGCAACCACTACAATTATACGTTCTGTCTAGTTGGGTGTAGGTGGTCTAGTTTCTTCTGCTTCGTCAATTGTGTCAATGTCAGTGTCAGTAGGACGATGAGATGTCTTTGAGATTCGTCTAAGCCCATAATCAAGGGCGACAGTCGAACTGGCGCTAGAGCCATGCGCTTGGTTTGGATCTATAGGTTCTGCGTAAACAGCATCTTCTTCTGAGTGTTTTCTTTTTGCTCTTCTTTTTTGTCCCCCGAAATGCGTCATGTTGCGGCTACTTACTGGCTTTAATTCAACATGCCAAATGCTTGCTCTGAGCACTTCTGGATTGGCACGTAGTGATTGGTCTTCTTCAGTTTCAGCAGAGGATATTGAATGAAAAGAATTTAACCTAGCGAGTGTGGGTAATAATGGTCTTAACTCATCTAACTCATCGTTTTCTCTCGGCGCAGGGGTAGGTGGTTCAAAATTAGGTGTATCATAGATTACTTGTTCAGGTCTGAGATCAGTATATTTTCCAGCAATAAGTCCTTCGCAAGTAGTGTGAATTTGCGATACCAGTGCTCTAGCGGCATCAGTGCTAGTGCATGCCTTACATAATATGCCATCTTCAGGGTGTGTTATTTCTGCTAATTTTAAAATAATATTAAGCGCTAGATTTGTATGAATTGTAGTGTGAGTCGACCTTATTTTATTTCTAGTCTCACTCAATTCAGTATAATAATAACTACATATATCTTCAGCACTGAGATTGTGATTTATTTTAATCTGTCTTAATAATAATTTGGAGTCAGATCCCCTTAATAGATTAAACAATGAGTCACAAATCATAGTCCATGTTAACAGGGCATTTGGGTGCGCTTTTATATAGCACTCATCATTAAGTGCTTCTTTTATGTGATTTGTGTCGTCTAATAATCTTTCAACTTGTAATCTAATAGATTGCAACTCAAGTTGTAATGGGACATGAAGTGAACTATTATGCTCACGTGCAAATTGATGTAAAAAACCAACTTCTTGTGTATCATTTTCGTTTTCTTCAGAGAGTGCAAAGTAAAGTTCTTGTAGTAACTGTTGTATGTTTTCTGGCGATTTTACTAATTTACTGCGCTTATTTTTTTTGCTTTTAATAATTCTACGCCTACGTTCGAGCTCGCCACATGCAGCTTCAAGCCTATCTTTGATATCAAGTTGGAACTCGAAAATTTCAGGTACATATGTTGTACCTGATGCTTTCTCTAGTAGTTTTTTGCAAAGTTTGCTAAATGCTATTTCAATAGCTTCGACTTGGCCCCTATATACCTGTTTCATACTTCACTTACTCTTTTGCACTTATTAAGGACGTTGACCTAACAATATCATACGCATATTAATGTAATATGAGTGGTTTCTTAAATAAGTCTTAAATTGGTAGTTATTATTTCACTGAATCAGCCAGTTAGTGTGTTATCGGGGAGAAAAGCACGCTGCTGGAATTGTTTTTTTGTTTTAGGTTATGCCTAACCTAACCGTGCATAAATCATGGGGAGTTATTTTATGTCATATAATGATAAATTGGAAAGTTTATTGCAAGAGAAGCAACGGTCTGTTTATTGAATCTATATTTAAAATCTCAACTGTGAGGTCATATCACTACCCATAACTTTAATCAATTTTTACCAATAATAATTCATTATGTTCGAACTACTATAGTAGTTTTTATTAATGGTTTTGCGAAGTAAGTTATTTATTTCCTAAGCACTATAGAACTTGAAGGCAATATTTTTCTTAAAAGCAAAGTGAGTTGTGGCTCGACATTTAGTTGTGTTATTCCATTTGAAAAGCTACTGGTTTCTGATGTGGATATAATAAATCAGTTAACCAAGTACGAATGATAAAAAATAAAAATCCCATAGTATTTTCTACTATGGTTTTTTGAATGATGGTTGGTAAAGTTTTACTTTAAGAGTTGTATCTGTTATATATCGTTAAATTGTTTTGTTAAGCATGTGTATAAATAGGAGGCTTTTATGATTATGGATTTGAAATATGATACCAAATGGAATGATTTGCGATCAGAGCCTAGGGTTTGGAATATTTGGTGGGGATATCGCAGAGAGATATGGGAAATTGTACACTCACGTCGGTATAAGAGTTTTTTTTGGAATGATCATCGTCCTTGTAATTTAAATTGGAAATCTATTGGCTGCAAGCCGCCATCTAATTATTCAGATAAAGAGCACTGTCTTATGCACATAACATACATGCTAGATTGTGTATTGAATGGTGAAATTTCTGTGATAAATTCTTTATATGACTACTTAAATAGGATGCCAGTAAAAGTCGCTAAATATTTTGGTTATCAATTTATAAATCAAATGAAATATGCTTGTTGTTTTTGTCATACCATTGATGCTTTTGAGCAACTTTCAGCCTCATTAGATAGCGAATATATATATTGGCATTCAAGAATTAAGTCAAAAATAAATGCATTATTACCTTGGTGGTGTCGAAAGCATGATAAATATATTGCTAAATGTGTTGAACAAGTTGCACATTATGCTGAGCGACAGCCAACTAGGAATCGTAGGTGGTATCAGTTACTTGGCTGGTTTTATGGTATCAAGCGCAAACGAAAAATAGTACAACTATATCGCATTGATTCAATGCTCGAAAAAAATAAAAGCATTCGTAGAGATGATAAGTGTTTTATCCAGTTAATTGAGGCTGTAGATCTTTTCTATGATGACGATAGTAAGAATATTAAAGCATTAATGACTGCAGTATCTCGTTTTTTATTCGACTATAGTCAACAAATGGTAGAGATATCTAATCGAGATCGTCAATATACATTGGAGCAACTAGAGAAAATACAACTTAGAATGAGAGTTGCGCAAAATGATTATGTCATTGCCCCAGATGAAGACGTATTTGATATGATTATTCGCAATCGTGATGCTAAGTTTTGGTTTTCTGCAATTAAGCAGCAATTGAGTCTGGTTCTTGCGGGAGATAGAGTTGCTTCAGTTGTATTGCAAGATCTGCTTAATTTCGATTTTAAAGATTCTAATGCTCTTGTTAATGCATTACAGGACAAATGTTATAATTTGCAAATAGGATCATTATATAATGCCAAATTAAACCGAGAAGAATACCATTGTTTTAGCGCTTTGTTACAAATTTTTATTGAGCGTGCAACATGTTATGAAAATAGAGGAAGGTATATGATTCCGCGTAAGAGGATTTGTAACACATCATTAGGCTATGCAAGTTGGACGCAACCTTATTCTTCAAGTGAAATGTATCATGAAAATGTAGAAAGGTTGAATTTAATTCGTAAATATTTAAGTGAATACTTGTCATCTTGGAAGAGAGTTCCTATGTGTATAGACCTTAAGATATTACTCGAGTCTGTAAGGAATATTAATATGGAATTACATGATATTGTTGATAAAATTTTCAAGTTCTCATCGAAATATGAATGTGAGTTTACGATTTTTTCTAAACAGCCAAATAAATTTGTCATGATTAATCAAAAGCAGAATAGGCTTGATCTATCTGATTATCAAGGCTTTGGTCAAATATTTAGTTTTTATATTTTACCACTTATAACTGACCCACTGGATATATCTGCTTTGGCCGCGTCATGTAAGTTTTTTTATAATTTGATACCAGATGAGAAAAAGTTATCGAAATCTGGATTATATTACTATATTGATCAACATATTAATTTAACAGCACAATTTGAGTTGAGAACACTATTCCTTGGTTGCAACGATAGCATTTATAAAAAAATATCTAAAACAAATAGTACTACTCAGTATGATTATAAGCAGCAAACTTTGTCTACTTCATGTATGGTCTCTAAACTCAAAATTAATCATACTTCATTTAAATCAATTACAAATACTTTAACTAAATCTTTACTTGGTTCAATCCATGTTTATCATATTGTATTTGACATGCTCGATAAGAATGGGTTTATAAAGACGTGTAGATATATTAATGAAATTCGTAAATATAATGGAAGTCCGTTGATAATATTGCTGTTGCTCAATAAAACTAAGTTTTTCTTACTTAATTCAGATCGTTATATGCAACAGCTTTATCATACTAAAAATCTAGGAGTAGATGCTTGTTACAGTTTAGATTTATTTTCCAAAAATATTTCAGATTTAATTTCGAAAAACACATATTCATTATTTTTTTCTAAAAAAATATATAGTGAAAATTTAATAGAATCAGCTCAGATTAATGCAAGACAGGGCATGATAATGCTGGCAGAAAGCTTGTAATCGTAATTACAAGTGACATAGGCATAGGTTTTGGCTTACGAGTAATAAATGCTTTGGGTATAGATATGATCAATTTCTTAATTAAGTACGAGTGATAAAAAATAAAAACGCTCACGTATTTTGTATGCTAACTTATAAAACTAAGTTATATCCGTAAAATGCACTTACAATATTGACGTTTTCTGAGTGGTATCGTAAGCGTTAGTGCGGTGATCTAGAATTTAATTTATTTATTTGATAGTTAGGGCCTGTTGACAATTGTCCTTTCCGGCTGCAAATTTAGCTTTCCGGCTTATTTTTGTAAATTTTCTCGTCACGTAGTTCACTATGCTCCTCGAAAATTTAGCAAAACTAATCTCTGAAAGCTAAATCTTCGCTCGAAAAAGCAAATGTCAACAGCCCCTATATTTTCTGGATGTAATTTCTCAGTAGGTTAAGGCAAACAACTTTCAATGTGCTTGTCGTCATACCTGCGAAAGCAAGGTACCATCCAGTGGATCCTGTGTTAAACACGCGATGACGGTATCGGGCCTGCCCCGAACGTGATTCGGGGTGCGGTATGACAATAAGCAAAAAATACTTCAAGTTATTGAGAGGTTGGGTTATTAGAGAGAAAAACATGCTACCGAGATTGTTTTTTGTTTTAGGTTATGCCTACCTGTGCATAAATAAAGGGGGGGTAATTTTATGTCATATAATGATAAATTGGAAATTTTATTGCAAGAGAAGCAACGGTCTGTTTATTGAATCTATATTTAAAATCTCAACTGTAAGGTCATATAACTACCCATAACTTTAATCAATTTTTACCAATAATAATTCATTATATTCGAACTACTATAGTAGTTTTTATAAATGGTTTTGCGACGTAAATTATTTCGTAAGCACTATAGTAGTTTTAACTAAGCACTAACAAACTCCTCATGTTCCATTAATATAGTGTTGTTATCATAATCTCGACAACATAAGTAAACGGGGTTAGATACGATGAAACGTTATATTAGTAGACGTGTGAGTAAGGATATTGAAGTAGGTTATAGGAATATTTGTGAAAAATTAGCAACAATGCTGTTTCAGCATAGAACTGGATTTAGTGATGTGGCAGCGTGTTTACATCGAGGTGTGTTTGCGCTTGCAGACGCACGTGGGCGCATGCGTGGGCGAAAATTTAAAGTAGGTACTATCGTTGATAAAAGCTTTAATCGTGTAAAAAAATATGGTGATACCATCGATATTTTAAAATGGATTTATTATGCTATTGCTGAAAATGTCGATCATAGTAAGCCTATAGAGCGCAAGCATGGCAGGCTTTATCAATATATTGCAGATGATAATAATCCGATGTGTATTGACATACAAATTGATATGCAAAAGTTAAGACAGCAGATATTCGCTCTGCTTGGTCCCAAACATTTAAATGCATTTGTATCACAAAATCGTGTCGCAGTAGAGATTAATTATAGGATTACACGTCAAATGATTTCGAGTAAAATCTATGGGCTGTTCGATCAAGTTAGTAGAATTGTGGAAGATAATGGTCGTAGCTATCAGCAGTCTCAAACAACAGTGCGAAGTGTTTTAACGCTTTATCGAACTGAGTTATTTACAGCAGTTGGGCCATATCAAAAAAATGATAAGGCGTTTGTTGTAGATATGCCACAGACAGTAAATATTCTACGTAAAATTGTCAATGCAACGCAATTGGATACAAGCTTGCTATTTAGGTGTGCGCAAGATATTGCAGATAAAGAAAAGCGTGAGCAAATGGTTGTTTTGTTTAAGCAACTCAATAAAGTGTCTGCAAGTTTTATTAGTGGTAAATATAAATTAACTGGAGAGACTGACTATTGCATAGCTGAGGCATCAATACCTAAACTACCATCACACTTACGGCGATTTAGTTCGAATAGTTCGATATTATCAGTTGAGTCTGATGAAGATATTGCATTACATGCAAATCCACGTGCAGCAACATTATTCGGTGTTAAATTGCATCATGTTGGCGGTAAACAAAGACAGCTAAGAAAACAATGCTTAGCAGTAGAGAATGACTATATTGAGTTATTTCATGAAGATGCAGATAGTAGAGCAAATCTCGATGTGTTAACAAAGTTCCCCAATTTAAAATCGAGTCACTCATATGTCTATGACTCTGGTAAATCGAGTTGTAGTGAAGAGCGTATCCAAGAGGGTTGTGTAAGTAACGCAGGTCCCAATATGTAAAATCGCAGTAATATGATATAAGGATCGTATTGAGATAGAACTTTTTTGCGAAACAGGTTGCTTCGCAATTAATGTGGAGATTGCTATTTATTTCATTGCGAAAATCATAGAGGAAGGTGTAGCAAGACATCTTAATATCAATACTTCAATAATACTGGTGCTGGTGGTTCTTGCATATGGTTGTGTTGTTTCATACTAGAGTCACAGGCTGGAAGTGTGAGTAGTAGTGCTGATGATAGTGGTATTGAGGTTGCGTATGCTCAATCACAGCCTCATACCGGCTCATAGCTTTTTGTAGAAAGAAAATCAGATATAGCAGATAAGCCAGTTGCTGTTGGTAAATGTGAACGTTTATTTTAAGTAGGTGCTAACAAGGCAAATTTTGAGCTTTTAAGGTGGTTTATGGTGCTCTTTTGTTTTTCGAGTTATAATCGCCCTCGTTAGGCATATTATTGAGAGAGAAAGACCATGAAAGCACCAATGGCTCATGCAGAATCAAAACGAGAAAAGGGACGGGCATCCGTTTTACTGCCCTCATTATTAGAATATGTGCACGAATGGGAAGATGCTTATAAGAACAGTATTTCCCATATCCCGTTATTCAATACGACACCAGACCTGGGTTGGACGTTTGAGCAAAAGCAGTACTTTTGCAAGGTTTTTTATCATGCGCGTGGCCATTTTACTGATTTTTTGTGGCATATGGGGAATGTGGCACCAGATATAAAAGCAAAAAACTTAGTACTATATAACTATGCTGAAGAGTTTGGTGGTCATGCACCCTCTCATGAGCAGTTATATTTTTACTTTTCACAGGAGTTAGGTTTAGTTAATTCCGAAGAAGTGACAGATGAGCAATATTATTTACCTTTTTTAAAGGATTTCAATAAGGCGCATTTACGGTGGCTAGGCTCGCATGGTTGGGATGGCTGTTTGGCTGCCTATTCGGCTTATGAAAGACTGGATAATTTAGATTATGCTAACTTATTGATTCTCACTAAAAATATGGGTGTTGGAAAAAAGGGTATGATATTTTTTAAAGTGCATAGTCAAGTGGAGCACTTTGAGTCGACTATGGAGTTGTTAAATGAATCATGGAAAAGAAATGAAGCAGAAGTGCGTGAATCATTCGATTTTATAGCTTCGCATCAAAAGAATATGTGGAAAACATTATCTGATGTTGTATTTAGTTTTGGTTAGTGGGTTATTTTTATGAGTCAATATCTATGCACCACATGCGGGTTTGTTTATGATGAGTCTGAAGGCTGGCCAAAGGATGGTATTAAGCCTAATACTGTTTGGGAGGATGTTCCAAAGGGCTGGTGCTGCCCAGTATGTGGAGCTACAAAAGCAGAGTTCATTTTAGATAACTAGTAAAGTATCATATAGATACGTTAACAACTTAAATTATTAGTTGACATCCTGACTTTGTCCGTATAGTATTTTTATAAAGAAAACGGGGCGAGGTTGTAGCATGGACGTATTTATCATATTAATTTCATCGGACTCTATCCTATACTTTCGTACCATATTCAAGTACTTTAATAGTGCAATATACAGCATATATTGTCAGCTAATGCTAATTAGTTAAGGTGGTTATACATGGTAGTAGTAAATAACATAAAAAGAACTATTAGCAAAATAATTTCATATGCTTCTGAAGCAAATTACCGCTATACGATATTTGGCTGGTTTGGTGTGCTCAATTATCCGATATATTATATATTTTGGGATAGATATGATGTGCATAGTACTCTAAGTCTTGTTCTGAGGATAGGCGCAGTTTTTTTATGCACGTTACTATTGCTACATGAAAAATGGCCAAAACGCTTTAAAAAATATATCGTGTGTTATTGGTATTTTACAGTTTTATACTGCTTACCATTTTTTTTCGCATTGTTAACAATATCTAATAATTTTAACGATAGCTGGATATTAAATTCATTAGCAATAGTTGTATTGATGATTTTAATATTAGATGTCATTCCATTCCTATGTATTTTATTTGGGGGCACGATATTAGGTATATTAGTATATAAAATGATTTATAGTACTTTTTTGTATAATGGACATATTGAATTGTCTCAAGTGCTAATTTCATATATCTCGGTATTATTGTTTAGTATTATCTTTTCTCAACAAAATAAAGCCACTCAAGAAAAAAAACTTCGTCTAACTGCTGAAAAATCCAACGAAGTGAAATCTGCATTTATTGCGAACATGTCGCATGATTTGCGTACACCGGTATCAGGTATTTCGGGGATGCTAGAGGGATTGTTGTATGCGGTTGAGGGCGTACAACGTAAGCTTGATGTTGCGTCGAATGATGATGTTAAGCTACTTGTGAATGAATTTATAGGGAAGGTTGATCATTACACGCATATTGCTAAATCATCTTGTGATGAGTTAGTTAAGTTATTTGATGATATATTAGGTGCATCAAAGCTTGAATTTAATGGCGCTTCGGTGGATGAGGATTATTTTGATATATATGAATTAACTCGTGGTTGTGTGCAGCTTTGCAGGCCTATTGCAGAACGTAAAGGATTACGATTTTTTGTGGTGATTGATAAAGATGTACCACGTTATTTGTATGGCTCTTCGAAATTATTAAAGCGTATTCTATTAAATATCCTAAGTAATGGCCTTAAATTTACAAATAAAGGTTATGTTAAGCTACATGTTGATAAAGTGATTCATAAGTCACAATTTGTATTAAAGACAACAATTAGTGACACGGGAATTGGCATCCCAAAAGATCAGCAAGAAATTATTTTTGAAAAGTTTTCGCGATTATCTCCATCTTATGATGGTGTTTATAAGGGTGCAGGTCTTGGATTATTTGAAGTGAAGCAGTATGTCTCTGCTATGAAAGGAAGTATTGAGGTAGTGAGTGAAGTGCAAAAAGGTACTGTTTTTCATCTTAATATCCCATTTATGCAATATAAACATAAGGTATTTGATGGGCAAGATGTAAGAAATCATCAAAATAAAAAAATTGAACATGAACCAACTTACAAACCAAGAATATTGCTTGTTGAAGATAATATGATAGCAGCAATGGCTGGTAAACTTATCATTGAGCATTCGGGTTGTGATGTTGATGTCGCGGTATCAGGAAAAGAGGCGTTGAGACTTATCAATGCGCACTATTATGATTTAATTTTTATGGATGTGGGTTTGCCTGATATTGATGGCATATCTGTCACTGAAACAATTAGAGCGCATGAGGACGCCAATAAAGCTTGTGTGCCAATTATCGCACTCACAGGTCATGCTTCAGATGCAGTAAAAAAAGATTGCTTGAATGCGAGTATGAATGCAATTTTAATAAAGCCTGCAACAGAAACCAAAGTAAATCAAATATTAAATAAATATATAACTAAAAGGCAGTCACCATTTAACTAATAAGAATTGTAAATAACCATGGAGTAAGTGATATGAGAGAGGGGCAAGGTACAATCAAGGTGAGGCATACAAGCAGAGGTAAAAAATATTTCTTAGGTGGTCAATACTATGGAATTTATTTAACTGAACGTGAGTTTGATATCTTAAGGCTAGTAAGGCGCTATAAATATTATGAAATCGCAAAAATGCTAGGTATATCCCGTCGAACTGTCGAATCTTATACTGCCAAAGTGAAAACTAAGTTTAATTGTGAGAACAAAGCTCAGATGGTTAATGTGCTTATGCAGTCTGGTCTTTTATTTGAGATTGAGCAGTATCAAAAGCTCAAAGCGATCATTTAAAAAACTTATAATAGTTTGCATTTTCCTACGTAGAAACTACTATAGTAGTTTAAAATCAAATAAATACGTGTATTCATCTTAGATCTTTTATGCTATTGTGTTTTCCGTTATTGGCTTATATATTGAAAGGGACGGATTATGATGTTACAGGTGAAAGAAGCAATTCAAATTGCACTTCGGAACGAAAATTTTGAATTTTTAAGATTAGTTTGGCAACGGCCGCTGCATGAGCTTGCAAGTTATAATAAACAAAAGTGCCAAGAGCTTGAATTAGATTTAGAGATGGAAATACGCCATCAGTGCCAAATCAGATTTTATAGGCCTGTTGATGGTGTTTTGAATAATTTATTTACTGATGTCAGGTCTGCTGGCGCACATCCAGCTTCAGAAGAATTTAATCTTGAGCAGAAGTTTATTATGTTTTTTGAAAAAGCATTTGGAAAAAATTACTCAAAACTAGACGAGATTATCAGTCGATATATCAATGAACTCCCTATATATTACATGAATAATAGCCCAATTTTGCTAACGAGTGATATATTAGAAACAAGTGATGAAAAAGTATTAAGGCTGTCATATCACAAGCAGATTTTAGAATATTTACGCCCCAAATATATTAAAGCAACTCAAAAAGAGGTGGATAAATGTAGAAGCATTTTAGAAAAGTTATGTGGAAATCAGGATATTGTAACAGCATTGGATGACTTTCGTAAGCAACAGAATAAGCAGCTGAATAAGCAAATGCAGGCTTTAAAAACAAAAAAGCAGGGTGTTGTGTCCTTGATTCAAAAGCAGTTTATGACAGCTTATAAAGATTTAAAACAGCAGCGTAATTTAAGTATTGAACAGTGGCTGAAACAGATGAAAAATAAGCATCAAGATCAGTTGTATGAGTTGTTAAGGGATGCTGCATTAGAGCGTCTTGCTTTGTTACACTTGAGCAAGCTTAAAAATAGCGAAACTTATCTGAAGAGTGAGGTTGCTTTTAGTAAAACTGTGGTGCAGGTGAAAAAGGATTTAAAGCAAAAAGTAACCGAAGTCGACATTCAAAAGTCTATTAAATCTATTCTTCTAGATATAAATTTATCAGGCATGACGGTTGTAGCTGAAAATAGTTTATCACTGCTACATTATGCAATTGAACATGACCTGGGTTGGTTATTTGATTTGTGTGTTGGCAGAAAGCAGAGTTGGTTTGCTCTGGAAAATAATCCTATCTTGATTCATGAAGATCTTGTTAATTTATTAGCAGTTAAAGATGCTTTAGGTCGTACATTGGTGCATGTAGCGATGCAGCATAATAGGTATGAACTAATTGAGCGATTAGTTGAGCTTGGGTTTGATTTATCACTGGAAAATAATGCAGGCACTCCTGCTTATGCCGCGCATGATCAACATGCGTATTCTATGGTGACATATGCTGGTCGTCCACAGCCACCAGCTTGGATTGAATATACTTTTATAAAGTTAAGCAAAGGCTTAGATGCAAGAAAAGCAGCAGGTTGTCATTTACTATTTATGTCTGCCATTTTAGATGACAAGCATGACTTAATAGATCGTGTACTTGACTATCAGCCGAGTTATATTAATCTAGTTATTAATAGCGATGGTGATACATTATTACATGCTGCACTTAAAGCAAATAAACGTGAGTATGCTTTTGAGCTTCTGTTAAAAGGGGCAGATCCAAGGATTACTAATGCCGCAGGGACACCAGCGTATAAATTACTTATGTTAGATAATAGACCTTTAGCACATAGTGCGGTTTACTATGGGCATTTAAAAGCATTCATTAGACTAACTCAGATAGGTATTATTGATTTAACATATAAAGATGGCAATAATCAGACATTATTGGAATTATTATCGAATGAAGTGCGATCTCAAGATCTTGACATTGGCACTGGTCGTGTTCGTATTGAGCGTATCTTTTTTGCAGATTTTGTGGCTACGGTAGTTATTAATGATTGTGCAGCAAAAGCAGGTATCAAGCATAGAGCGGTAAGCACTATTGTTCAGCTAGGAGAGGTAATGCCTTCAGATCTTCATATTCATATCGATCAGGATATGTCAGAGTTTCAAAGGGAGGCTTTGAAGGGATATTTACAATTTGATAAAGATGCAAAGCCCCAGGCACAAAAAGAAAAAGAGGAGTTAGATGCGCCTTATCTCAGGCCACTTAAATTGCATCAGCGCATTTTTGCTATTTTTATGGCAGAAAAATATCAAAAAATGAGAGCGCAACAAAGAAATGAAGTCATTGCTTATTTTCAACAAGAAAAAATAAGCTTTACAGATGCGCATGTTATGGGTGAAGATCCATTACTTTATGATGCTATGGAAACTATGACGCAGGAAAGTAAACAGCTTCACCCCAAATATAAAAAGAATCAGAATGCACTTATGAGCAGAGCTCGTGAAGGCTCGATAGGATTCTTTGAAGCGAGGCGCAGAAGAGAGGAGGAGGAGCGCAAAAGGCAAGAGGAGGAGCGTAAAAGGCAAGAGGAGGAGCACAGAAAGCAAGAAGATGCGCGTAAAAGGCAAGATGAGGAGCACAGAAAGCAAGAAGATGCGCGTAGAAGGCAAGAGGATGTGCGTAGAAAGCAAGAGGATGCACGTAGGAAGCAAGAGGATGCACGCAGGGAACAACAGAAAGAGCGTGAGAAAGAGGAAATTCTAAAAGCAAAAGCATTATCTGATTCAAGAGCGATTCGGGCTGAGCTAAGAGGTATTGGTTTTACTTATGAGCTTAATGATCATCCAGTTGACGGGAATTTATATCAAGCAGTCGCTTATTATTTAAAAAAGGATATAAAACCACCTGCAAATTTCGCCTCACTTACACTTAAAGCAGCTTTGTCAGAACTAATGACGAAGTTAGGGCGTCCCATAATGGTCTTAGCGCTTAGTGACTTAGGTGATGGTGGTATCGTGCTATTTAATTCTTGGGTCATGCAGCACGATACCTGGAAAAGGCCTGTTGATAATCCTATTTTTGTTTATTGTCATCGTGAGAGTCAGACCTATAGCGGTATTTGTTTAACTGGCAAGTATAAAGTAAGTGATATTGTTGATGGGCTTATCTCTGAGATGCAGATGACAAGTTTTGCGGAGCAAGGTGTTGCTAGATTATTTCAAGAGGTTAGTGAACCTGATGCACCTGCAGGGATAGTCAATGAAAACTCGTTGTAATAAAGCTTGTTGATGGTGAAAATCTAAGCGTTTGTTAAGGAAAAAAGCATATAGTTTGTACTTGAAATATGTTAGTGTGCCAAGAAGGAATAAGTAAAGCGAGCATAGGAGCTTTTTATGCTATCAGGAATAACACATAATGTGTGGGAAGAAGCAGGCATATTATCAGGCTGGACGTTGTTATGGAAGTATCGAGAAGTACTATGGGGTTTTTCAAGACAAAAGAAATTTCGACACCCATATTGGACATTACATAAACCCGACATATCACCTTATTACAAGCATTATCCTTACATGCCATCAGGATTTGAAGCGTTATATGTGCTGCACGGTTTTGAGCTTGACCGGTTGCTCTGTGGTGAGTTGGATGCTTTAGATTCACTGCAGCAGCGTTTAGTAAAGTTACCTCTAAAAAAACATCATCACTCTAAATCAAACTCACTACAGCGACGTATGAGCAGTCTTATTGTAGACGAATTGCAGGATCAGCGAGCAGATTTTTGGCAAGGTGCTTATCGCTATTGGTTGTCAGAGATTAATGCTAGGCTGCACACTTATCAATCGCACTGGTCTGGCCGCTATGATATTGCGCGTTGTCGTGACCAAGTAGCGCGTTATGATCAAGCAGCAGGGGCACGTTTTCAGTGGTGGCATGTATTAGTGGGCTGGTGGCAACGAATTGCGCATAAGCGCAAGCTTATTGCTATTGCAAAAGTTAGTCAGATGCTAGAAATATATGTGACAAGAGCATCTACTGAGGCTTCGGCTGGTACTATGTTATCACAGCCTTTAGAGCAATTAAGTGCGGTCGATGTTGAAAGTAATGATTTAGTCAGAAGTTTGAGATCTACAATACATGATCATGAATATAAATTAAAAGTATCTAAAGTATCTTTGGGAGGAAATGTGATGCGATCAACAGATGAAATGCCTGTGGCAAATCCAGAAATGCTAGAGACATTTAGGCAAGAGATCATATCAAGGATACCAGAAATAACAGCACGCGCTTTGAAGCCAGATATTACAGGTGTGGGATATATCTGTCAGGATTTGCAGCAAGATTATGAGGAGTGGTATCAGTCATTAGAAAAGCAATTTCCTGAGGATGTGGCATTACTATTACAAGTACAGCGCAATTTTGGTACTCTTATAAAAGAATTTATTTATCAGTTTAGTATGATAAGCCAACATCATGCAGAGGCAACCCAGCATTGTGCTGCGTTGACCTATACACATATTTCACTTTTAGAGGGTATTAAAGTTTATGAGTCAGCGCTAGCCTATTTTAGGAAACTTGAAAGCGCCCTAATTGATTTAGATTTATTGCGGCAGTCGTGCGCTGAGTATGATCAAGTGGTTTGGCGTGCATTATGTGAAGCATTAATGACAGTATTACAACATGATTATGCTCAATTAAAAGCTGCTTTGTGTTGTGCTGAAGAAGATTTATCGGAAGAGACTTTGCAAGTGGTGAGCGTTGAGTATCAGTTTGAGTATTATTTATCTGAATTATTATCTTTGCTTAAAAGTGGAGATCAACGTCTATATGACCAAACGTATCATCAATCAGTGTTAAAGCATATTCCTTTCAATGAGGTGAAACTCTTTTTGCAAAAAGCAGAACATTATGTGAGCCCAATGTTGCTTGAGTTACGACCTATTATAGAAAATGCAGAAGGTGCTTTATTGCATCAATTGGCACTTTTTTGGGAGTTTGTAGATTCTGTTAAAGACTTGCAAGTAAGTTCAGAGCAGTGGACAAAAAGATATGCGCCAGAAGTAAAGCGGTTAAAACAGTTCACATTTAAAAATAAGCGCCCAGATGTGTTATTAGCGGCTTGGCGAAATTATGATAGTTTAATGCAGTCATTTTATGAGTTGCCGATGCCGGTTGGTATGCGTTGTCGCTGTGATGTCATGTACTTATCCAAAGAGAGTGAGGTAAAAGCGCCGCTATCGTTGACCGCATATGATACGCTGCATAAGGTTCCAACTAGTCAGGGTAGGCATACGATTGGATATTATGATGAATATACTTTTGTGAATAATGATCGACATTTGTCACCTAGGCGTGGTGTTTTAATTTATCTAGAAGCACAAGATTGCTGGTACTTGCAGGCGCACGATGGTCAGGGTAAGCGTATTGTGCGAGAGGTACCTTGGAGTGATATGCATCAGCATGGATTTAAAAAAGCAGATGCTAAGCGGGCCTTATCTTTTATTAGGGCGTTAGGTCAAGACAATAGTTTTTTATGGCGAGACTGGAGTTGGGCGTTTGGGAATGGTTTGAGTCAGTCATTGGCACAAGTATTGGGAGAGCCTGTTTATGAGTGGCAGTATGCGGGTGCTCAAGATATACATAGATTTAATATGGCAATGCAATCTTTTATGCAGCAAATAATGAAAGCGCATTTAGGTTTGGTGGCACCATTAGCACATTTTTATCAGAACTTTGCTACAGCACGAATGCGGGTTCGAGAGAAGCTTGAAAAAGAAATAGAGCGCTTATATGAGCAGGAACTTATAGAGAGCGGTGGTGATGTGCGTTTGGCGCAATTAGAGTATGTGGGCGCACGTTTTTCATCCCAATGGCTTTTATTAGCTGGTGCAGTTGATAGTCGACTCAGGGATTCTTTACCAGCATATGAGGAGCCGCCTGCGATTGTACTTTCAGAAGCGGAGGTGCTGCGGCGTGCAGAAGTTGAAGATGCATTTGAATCTATTAGGACGGACTTATGGCTATTTCATTTTAATAAGTTATCAGGGGCAGTAGAATGTATGGCCAATGAGCTTAAAGAATCGGTGCTTAGGTGTGTTTTGCGGCATCGTAATCTGAGTGCGAGTCTTGAGGCGTGGGTTGAGGCGGTGCAGTCGCATCAAGAACTGAGAGAGCAAGTTAGAACATTATCAAGTACCTATCGTCGATTTGCAGCTCAATACCATGAGCAAAAATTGGCAGCATCTTTTGTGAAATCCGCTATTGTTGAAGAAGACAATATTGAGTTTTTAAAACAGAGCATACAAGTGCACTTGCCACGAGTGCGAAGAAGTGTAGATGAAATAAGATCATGGTTGGAAAGTAAAGATAGCTTAGCGAACTTTATTTTTATTGAGGTGCTACCAAGTTTGGCTATGAGTTGTAATAGGCAGCTACGCTGGCAAGAATTAACCTTGAATTGGCGTGGTATGTGGCATTTCAATAGTCACTACTCCATGCCTCGTTCATACAAATTTTATATGGGCATATTGGATGATATCCAGGTAACAGAAGAAACAAGAAAGGATCGCGAAAGAATAAGAGAGGATCGCGAAAGAATAAGAAAGGATCACGAAAGAATAAGAAAGGATCACGAAAAAATAAGAAGGGATCGCGAAAGAATAAAAAAAGAAACTGAAGAAATAAGACGTAATATTGAAGCGTTGGATCAAGATATTGAATTGGGTAAGCGAGAGATAGAAAAATCACTTCAAAGAGCCTTACGTGGTGAATTAAAGGCTGTTGGTTTTACTTATGATATTACATTGCCTATTGATGGCAGTTTGCATCAATCAGTGTGTTATTATATGGGATCAGAAATAAGTTTAGCCAATAGAGCATTGTCTGGGAGTGAGGATGAGGATGCTGTGGTTAAGGCGTTAATGGTGCAATTACAGCGACCTATTGTTGTATTAACCTGGCGGTCTGAGAAAGCAGAAGATAAGGGTGTGGAGCTACATAATACTTGGATTCGGGGGCATGATATTTGGCAAGCGTCAGCGGATCCGATTTTTGTTTACTACCATAATGATAAACAGACTTATAGTGGTGTGCGTTTAAATGGACGTATGACATTTTCTGAGATTTTAGAGCAACTTGAAATTACAATACCACAGCCACAGCAAGTCGTTACCCATGCTGATAACGGCCAAGGTTTATTTACTGCATTATCCACAGCATCAAATTCAGCTACTTTGAGTGTGAATAGTAGTGGCTATGATTCTGATTTTGGTAAGCAGCAAGGTATGTTGTGAAATTAAGAGGTTTTAAAATTTAGAAATTATCAGTTGTCAGCAGGTCCTAGTTATCATTACTATTTAATTTGTCGCCATTTTGACAAGTCAAATAAAATAGTGTCTAATATTTTTCATCCTATAGGGGCTGTTGACATTTGCTTTTTCGAGCGAAGATTTAGCTTTCAGAGATCGTTTTGCTAAATTTTCGAGGAGCATAGTGAACTACGTGACGAGAAAATTTATAAAAATAAGCCGGAAATGGCAATTGTCAACAGCCCCTAGTGTCTTATGCTTTGAAATTAAATCTTTTCTGAGTATTAGTGAAGACATATCAACTAAAAAAACAAATGGAGTTCCTATGCAGGATGAAGAATCGCAAATCAGGATAACAATGGGGTCGCATGGCAAACGTATTTACTTAGGTGGTCATTTCCCAGGTGTTTATTTAACGCTACGTGAGGCTCAGATTGTGCAATTACTCGAAAAGTATAAATACCGCGAAGTAGCTGCAAAGCTTAATATATCACGGCGCACAGTTGAGTTTTATACTATGAATATGAAAAAGAAGATGCATTGCATTACTAAGCAGCAATTGCTAGATAAGCTGCAGCGTACTTCAGTTATGAAGCAGTTAAAAAACTCAGTTAACATTAGACATTTGTTAGAAGCTGATCTAGCCTAGCATTTTTTAAAATCGAAAAATTTCGAGCTCTGAATCGTATAATACAAAAAATACTATAGTATTTTCTACTAATAAGTAAATCTAAACTTTTTAAAAAACCAGTGAAAGCTTTTGTTTTGTCAATTTTCTAATTGACTTGTCTACTAAATATTGCCAAAATTATTTAAAATCATCTGAAAAACGGAGTAGCTTATGTCAAGCTTAATGCCAAATCCTGAGATGGTATATACTAAGTATATTGAGCAATCTAGTGATATTAAAATAGAGTATCTAGGCATATGTGGAAACACGTCTCCTGTTTATAATTATCCCACAATACTACCACGAGCGCCCGTTGATGATTTTCATAATCAATATGCTTTTACAATGAATGCGTTGCTAAACTGGGGTAAGGAACATAGCACCATGCCTGTCTCAGACCTAAATAGAGCATTTTCTCGCTACAACGAAAATTTTAATAACAAAGCACTGGGAAGTAGTTTTACGGCTGAACGATATGCAGAGCTTAAAAAATACTTTGAAAATATTTTACATTTTTTGAAGCATGGACCGAAACCGTTTCAGGAAAAGGTTTCAATTTATAATAAAATGATTGATCAATTTTCAGCTTGTGCTCCAGGCATGTATATCAGTATTAGTGATATTGAAAGTGAATTAAAGCAACTAGATTCAATTGAGTATTGGCTTGCTCTTACAAGGAAGAATATTATTGTTCAAATTGCCGAGGAATGGCTACAGCTCAAAGGGTATCGCCATATTATGTCTATCCATGTTAGAGCAGCATTTTTTGAGATGGCACGTATTTTAGGTCTTGCACCCATTGAAGTATCTAAAAATCGTGATATACATAAGGAGGATATACTAGAAAAATATCAAAATGAAATTATGGATGTTTTATGTAATGAATTTTCCGGTTACTATACAACTGATGTTATTATAAATGCTATTTCCTTTTCGTTATGTGAAAGTGTTTACTCGCAAATAGAAAAATGGCGCGATATAAAAACACAAAAAATTTCACTAAACCATTACTCAGAGCTAGCAGCTGCACTACAACCTAAGTTAGATTTAATTGCAAGAAGGGTAAATAAACAACCATGCAATATACCTCTTGATATGCTTCTAGATTTTAACGAAACTGATATACTGGTGCACAGCAGAGAACACTTTTTAAAAAATATCAAGCCATATATTACTGCTTTTTTATATGATAATGGTTATGTTACTATTGATAATCAGTTTTCATTAGATTACACAGTGAAATCAGGCACAATTATTCATATACCAGGATTAGATACGAAAACATGCTGGGTTGAGCGCACTGAGCTTGGTGGGCGGTTACAATTTCTTGATCAATTCATGGCTGAAAAGGCTGCCTATTCTGCAAATGATCCTATTTTTAAGTCTCTAAAATTAATACAGCAAAAAAAGCAATATATCGAATCTCTCCCTTATAAAATCAGCAGATTTAAACAATTAGAAAGAATAAGAAAGGAATTAACGGAGGATGCAAGATGTGATTTTGGTAATGTAACGGGAGTCTTTGTGTCAATACCTCAGAATATGAAAAGAGTTATTGGTGACTGTATTGACGAAATTAAAACCTCACCCAAAAATATTCCCAAATCATTGCTTATTATATTTATTGTAATACCTTTATGGTTAGTTCTAGTTCAATTATTGCTTACTTGTGATGCTATTAAAGAGGTGTGTTCTAAAGCCACAGCAAAGATAAAAAAATATAAATTTCTTTTTAAGAATTATGTTGATCTTAAAAATTTTAAAAACTTGGAAAGTACGCATACCCTTAACGATAGTGCAATTGTGAATTTAAAAAAGACTGAAATCAAAAAGCTTAAATCAAACAGAAACCAAAGTTGCAGTAAGAGTCAATTTATGTTTTTTAAACAGAGAAGTGTTCCAGAGCACGAAACAAAATCTAGCTCTTGTAAGTTAACTGTTTCTGTTTGAGTGGTAGTAGTGTGGTCATGATTCCAGTCAAAAGAAACCCGAGGCACTGACAAAAATCAGTACCTCGGATTTGTAGGGTCTAGGGATTGTGGATTAGCTTTCTACTTGAATTTTCTTAGAGATATTTTTATTGGCTTTGGGGATGGTAACTTCGAGTACGCCATTTTTGCTTTTAGCCTTGATATCATCGCCAACAGTGTTAGGCAATGAAAAATAACGTAAGAAGCTACCTTTTGAGCGTTCGACGCGCACGTAACCATCGGATTTATCTTCAGATTTTGACTCTTTGACCCCCTTAATTATTAGTCTATTATGTTCCATATGCACATCGATATCTTTTGGGTCGACGCCGGGGATATCGGCGTGAATAATATATTGATTGTCATCTTCTTTGATGTCGATGTTGGGTATCCAGTCGCACATTTGTAAGCCTGAATCGGAGGTTGTGAACTCTGAAAATGGCTCAAATAACTCATTAATATCACTTTTTAAGGTAGCTAGGCTTGGCCAGCTACTGCGGCGAATTAGTCTACTCATGGTAATCTCCAGTAATGGTATTGAACACAAGGAATATATGTGGATACTCTAAAAAAATTCAAGCTCTAAATAGAAGGGGGAGTAACTGGTTTTTGTTGTAAGTCGGTATAGTGGTCACCATGAGCAAACACGCCTTGTGCAGCAAGATGTGTGCTTCCAGGACTTTGTCTGGAGTTTACTATGCTACTGGTTATAGCCCCTTTTCCTTCTAATATTTGGCAGCTTGGGGTTTGTTTAGAGCCTAACAATGGGCAGAGATTATAATCAAGACGTGTTTCAGCGCGTGCTTGATCTTCTTGAGCTTCTTTAAGGTATGCATCTTCCTCATGAAGCTCATGTGTTTGAAGCCATGATATCTCATCAATCTTGTAGAGTAGTTCTAGTTGCTGTAACTGCTTACTGAATTGAAGATCTTCAGTGCCTGTTTGAGTTGTGTATTCTTCAATTTTTTTATTGAGTCTTGAAATCATGACTGACATTTTTTCAGCATTAAGCGATGCTTCCTGGAGTATTTGAATGCATAGATTACGGATGTCTTCTAAGGGACGCCACTTTAGTTCATTACTTTGATTAAGGTGTTTTTGTTTATCAGTTGCCCAATCTCTAATAGCGCTCAGTATGGATTTTGTTCTGTCTATTTCTGTTGATATAAATTCTTTGATTATTCGGTAAAGCTGATCTTTTGTTTGTTGATTTTCACTCGCAAAATTTTCAAGAAGAGGAAGTTCTTTTTCTAGAACTGTATTGTCATTTGCGGTGTGTTTTATTGAATGATAGCTTGTAATAAATGTATTTGCCTGTTCTATAGCCTTGTGATTTACTGGATCGATTTTTTTAGTAGGGGTTACAACTTTAGGTTTTTCGCGCGTGATAGATGTCATGCTGAAATTAAACGAATTTAGCCATGATAAAATTTTTGTCTTAAATGATGAGTCTTTATGTTGTGAAATAAGTGTTTGCAGGTCCTCAATTTTTGTTTGAGGTGGCTGTGTTGTGCTGTAAGTTGCTTGTTTTTTTAAGTCATTTATGTGTTTGCGCATCGCCCACTCCAGTGGGTCTGGATACGTTACAAAAGGCAACCAATAAAAAAAAGTTCTTAAGTAAAGTTTAAGCTTTGATGGTACAAAATGGTCTAATAGATTAAGACTAACTACTTCCTGTGTCATGATATTCACCTAATTTAATTTAACTGAAGAAAATTATTACGCTAATCTAGCTTTATCTGTTCTAACATTGCAAGTGCAGTATACTGTAGTTAAAAGATACATTCAAGTGGTAATGGCCAGGCATGCTGTTATGGTTATTTTGCATTGAGAGTAAAAAAGATTATACTGCGATGGGATTAACGAATAGGAGAATTGCAAATGGCTTACGGACTTTTAAATGCAATGCGTGTGTTAGTTGGATGTATTACGAAGGGTACACATTCAATGCCATCTGAAGATGATGTAAATCGCGCGGCAGAAGCGTTTAACTTAACAGTAGCGCAAGGTTGTGATGCTGATCAGTTTAAAGAGCTATTATATTTGTGTAATTCAGGTAGTGCACCACCATTAACACCCGGGAAGAGTTATGCAGGTGTTTTGCATGTGAGTAATGCAACTGCGATGTGGGATCAATTTGTGACAGAGTTCTGTCGCTCACAAGATGAGGAAACGAGCAAGGCGTTAATGATTTTTGCGATTGTTGCGGCATCATTATTATTTTTAGCGATTTTATATTGTGTTGGTAATCGTTGTACTTCAGATGCCACAAAACAGCCAATAAAATCGGATATCTGGTCGCCTGAGCTACAAGGCAGTACGGCAACAGTTGAAACCTCAAAAGCGAATGATGACTCAGACGATGAGCTTCGAACGGTATTGTTGGAAGGCTGATGTTAAATCCAAAAGAGCTGCTTGCGCTAGTGAGTAAAAATTTGGTTTTGCGTGCCGTCTCAAGTCAAGAAGAGTTTGAGTGTGAGAGTAAGCAGCGAAAAAACGGTGATGCTTATCCGATAGCAGCCTTGCAATTGTGTTTGCCGGAGGGTTCTCAACATGCTTGCGGTGAGTCATATGTAAACGAGCAAGCAACAGTAATAGACGAAAGGCTGATACCGCTATTACAAAAGCAAATATCGGCTCACTATCAATTTGTTGTTAAGGATTATCTTAAGAAGTTACGTCAGATACTGCAGTACTCTATTACTATCCAAAAAAGTCATTATAGTCTAGATCATGATGGTCCTTTCTTTTTGCTACTTGAGGATGATTTTATACATGCACATTGTGCTTATAGCATTGAAGAAGAAGGCCCTTATGTATTGGGTAAAAGCGGTAAGCATAATTTGTCTCAAACTCGTTTGGTTGAGACTTTTTATTTAAGTGCTGCCGATAAATGTGTTATTTGGAGCCAAGTCGCGCCACACTGTTTGGAAAATTCTTTTGAGGTACGTCGTGATGAGATGGATCGTATTGTTAGTCTGATGGCTGATCGTTTGATTGAGCAATATGAGCAGTCGCTGCGGCAAGCATTATCTTTGCCTTCTTCAGGCTCCCAGTCACTATTCAAAGCGCCGTCATCAAGTGTTACTTCTGAAGAGCAAGCATTACTAGGTTGCAGTTTATTGTAATGTCTAGCCCACAAAATTAAGAAAATATGGTTTTATGAGGAAACTGGCTTTCACATAAAGGTCTTCTCACTGTGTTGATTTAATAACTTTAGTGGTTATAATTAAAATTTTTAGGAGATGTTCTATATGAAAGCCCTTCGGTTATTTTGTCCTCAAGGTAAGTGCCATGTTTTACGTAAAATGGTTGAAACATATAAGCTCACAGATAGGCTGCAGCATATCAGTGATTGTCCGCAGGAGTTGCAGTTATCAAGCTATCTCTTGAGATACGAAACTGAGTCATCAATGAAGCACGCTATGCTGGTACATAAAAAGCATCGCACAGTAGATATGAAGTTATTGAAAAAATATTTTGGTAAAGAGCCCGGTAGTATCACTAAGCTTTCTCAAGAGATGGCTCAAGATTTTTTTGATCAACCTTCCCAAGCTGGTGATGTGGCACCAATTGGTGTTAGGCCAAATAAAATATTATTAGATTGCGAGTTATTTTTGAAACCCAGAGAAGAAGTATTTTGTTATGTGGGTAATCAACCTCATCGTCTTGCGGTATCACCAATGGAATTACTTAAATTTTGTTATGGTTCTGAAATTGCTGTTTTTGCTGAAGGTACACTACCTTTACTTGATGCAACACATATCGAGAATAGATATTAAAAGTGCTGCAGCATGATCGGCAGCAGAGATATCGGACTGTGCAATATTCTCGTCATTACCGTTGTTATCAATAATATTGCTTATGCCTCTTATGGCTAAGCAGGGTATGTTTGAGAGCCATGCATATTGATAGATCGCAGCGCTTTCCATATCAATCGCTAGTGCATTATGCTGTTTAAGTTGCTCAAATAAAAATTGCGGCGTAGGGAAGTGGTTGCTTGTTGCAATAGTGCCTCTAAAAATAGAAAAACTATTATTATGATTATTATTAATCTCTAGCTGCATATTACTTTTGAAAAAACGCGGCGTTGTGAGCAGGTTGTTTGGATTTATCAGTGCTGGTTCAAATGGCGTACCAATGACTTTATCGTGTAAAGTAAACATGTCGGCATCGAATGTTTGCGTGGCCATTACGACATCCCCGATTTTTAGGTGTGGATCAATACCACCGGCTGTTCCTGAAAAAAATATTACACTGGGTTTAAGTTGTGCTGCTAGTGTGGTAACGACAACTGCCGCGTTAATTGTTCCCATGCCAGTCGTTGCAAAATGCAATGTTCTTTTGCCCAACTGACAGCGGGTTACTTTGATAAAGCCAATTTTAATTTCTGTTTCAAATTCAAAATGTTTACTATAGTAGTTTTGTTCTTGTGGAAAAGCGCTGAGTATTAAGATGTTCATCTGTATGATATTAGAAGTGTATTTTGTTCGTGTCAATGAAAAAACGGGTAGAGTCTGCCATATTTATTCAATTGTTAGTTATGCTCAACTGTGTGATGTTTGTGATTAAGAAACTGGGTCAGTGGATACATATAATACTGTTGTTGCGGATAGAATAGTTTTTGGTAGTTATAGGACTCTTCCATAAAGGTTCTCCAAATATTTTTACATGCTAGAAGAAGTGCATCTCCAGTCATTGAGCGTGGTGCCTCAAGTATAGGTTGGATAATATATGTGTTCACTTTGAGCTCGTACCAGCTTGGGTTAATTGTAGCAATATTTTTTTCAGGTATGCCGGTCAGCTTACTAAAAAAACCAAATTCTCTGACGAGATGCCATAGCTGTATGGCTGATGATTGATTATGAAAAGTATATTGTTTAATTTTGCGTAGGAATAACTGTAAGTCATTTGAGTGCGCAGATTGAAACTCAAATAATTGATGTGTGAGTACTTTAATGTCTTTAAGGTCGATGGTGAGTTGAAAATCATGTGCAGTTATTGCATGCATGGCGCGTAAGATGCGAGCCTTATCTTGCTCGAAGGTTTTAGTAAAGGTTGGTGCCGAAGGTAATAAAGTTTTTTGAGTAAGTCGATAATAAGATTGTGCTGCTTGAGTGAGATAGACAAACTTAATCTCAGGTAATGAAGATAGCAGGCACAGTATATCATTATGAACAAAGTCACTTAGTGTTTCTTCAAAGGTAATGTTTTTATGTGACCTGCAGGTGATATCGATATCAAATGTGTGTTCAATTTCTGGTATTTTAAAAGTAGGTATTTGGCATAGGTTTTCGATAAAAGGTGATGCGCCAAGACCATACATATGTAAATTATATTTGAACGCAATAGCTAAAAATTCTTCACGTGATGCACCATGTACTTCAAGGTCTATATCACAAGGATTTTTTTCAATATGCTCCTGCTTGGATGCATGTAATAAAAATAATGATTGAGATGCGAGACCACCTTTAATGAAGATGTGGATGTTTTTATTTGCTTTGAGTAAAGTTTCGAATAGATGAAATAATGCTGTGTGAGTCGCTAAAAATTTTGGCGCATGTGTCATACAGTGCTGATGACTAAATAAATCATAATAGGTTGTTGTAATGTGTGTTTCAGTTGATGTTGATTTCTTTTTGGATTTGATGTGTGGCGCTTTATATTTTTTTAATTTTTCGTTATGAACGCCAGCTTTTTCAAGTTCAGCTTTTAAGTAAGTAATCATGTCATCTTGACGTGGTAGCTTGCGACACCTGGTGTTAAGTGTTTCGAAGCTGACTTCATATATCGCAGGATATGTTCCTGTAAAGGTTATGCATGACTTAAAAAATTGATTAAAGAAATCAAGTAGCGCAAAAGTAAATAGCTGCGTCATTTTCTCTCGAGAGGTGTCTTCAGCATTATAGTTGAGATGCTCTTTCGTTAAAAATATGCCAAGCAATTTGCGCGCTTCACTATGAGTAATAGTAAAGTTAATTAATTCTTTTTGCTTATCTTGGCTCAAAGAAAGACTCTTAAAATAGCTTAAAGCCACTTCGATCTCGTTAATGTAGTCTTGAATATTGATTTCAGGTGGTTTTGGTATGTTGGCAATGGTAGTTGTTGTGGCCAAGAGTGGCGATTTGTCAGCTTTTATTGGTTTTATTGGTTTTGTTTTAATGGGTTTGCTTGGTGGCTTAATTATGTTTGCTTGTTTGGATGTGGTTTGATTTTTTTGTTTTTTAGGTGCTTTCTTAACGATTTTTTTAGGTGATAGCGCTTCGATAATGCCTGTTATAATTTGAACATCTCGAGAGATGTCTTGGGTGGTATTAATTTGTTTTATGACTTTAAGTGCTTGCTGGCTTACAGATATGATCTTTTTATTCAGTGTAGGTGGCGATAGCCGCATCCACAAGATGCCATAAAAATCTCTGATCGGCTGCGGTGCTTTTATGCATAAAGTGAAGTTGCATTCATAAATTTCTAATATAGAAATAATTTGGGTGCATATTGATCTTCTAGCAAGAGGTTTGTCACTGAGCTCAGGACTTTGGTAATGCTGAAGATATATGCGTATCGATGTGAGTGGCATTTCATATTGAAACTCTATTTGATGAGTAATCGACTTATGAAGTTTGTGTGATTGCCATGCAGTCGTGAATGACCGAATTGATTGAAAAAGTTTATTGAAGAAGGAATTTCTAATTTCGTAGGGTAAGAGTATATAATGTTCTTCAGCAGCATAATAGGTGCGTAATATATGACTGTTCCATAAGGTGAGATCAGCTATGGCTTTGGCTTGTTGTTGTGGGTCTAATTTATTTAATTGTTTTATCTGTATCGCAATAGAAAAATATTTTGTATGCTGCACTGTGCAATGTAGCATGCAGCGTAGCGTGTCTATAAGTAGATGTTGGTGTACAAGTATATAGGATATGTATTCGTTGTATAATAATTCATGTATCAGCATATGCTGGGACACCATTTTGCTTATGTGAACAATTGAAAAGGGTTGTTTCTGTTTTTTTGCTGTAAAATAGCGTAAGAGTATGTCTGTCCAACACTCATAAATCTTTTTTAGATTGGCACTGCTTCTGTCTTGATTGAAAATAGCTTGATCTAAACGTTTCTGGCAATCATCGATAGAGTCGTCTCTGCTGCAAATTTCATTCGAAAAGCTTTCAAGGAGTTCGCCTGAGACTGGATTTTTAGGGAATACAATCGAGCTAGAAATTATTCTAAGTATTTCTTCAAATGGTATGTCAATTTTTTTTTGTTCTTCTTTAGGTGTTGCAGTGTTGTCTACTGCTGATATCGTGCTTTTTACAATACTAAATAAATCTACTACTTTACGCATGATCACTCCTATATAAATAATGTCTACCACCCTTTTGAGGAGGCGATTATATCATAGGCTTTTTTAATTTGTGCAGTTTTTTCGTTAGCGACTTTAATCATTTCGGGTGGTAGGCCTTTGGCCATGAGTTTATCAGGATGATTGCGACTCATTTGTTTGCGATAAGCTTTTTTAACTTCTTCTTTTGATGCTTGTGGTGATACATTGAGTGTTTGATATGCTTGGTTAAGTGAGTTGTGAGAAGTATATTTTTGCTGATAGCCATTCGAATATTGATGCTGCTGATTTTGTTGTGAGTATGAATATTGTTGATGCTGTTGAAAATTAAATCCACGAATGCCTAAACGTTCACAGACTTTTTGTAGTGCAGCGCGTTTTGCATGATTAATCTGTCCACTGGCATTGGCCATATACACTTGTATTTCGATAAAGGTGCGTAACAATGTCGGATGACGTAGACATGCTTGACGTAATTGCGCAATCGTTGTTTCAAGATCAAACTCAGCGCTTTTACCGTAATAAAAATGTTTGATCGCACGTTCGCGTGCAGCACCTTTAAGGTTTAGTTGCTCGAGCACTTTGGTCGCGGCATCTATTTCACGTTGGCTAATGTGACCATCGGCTTTAGCAATAAAGCCCATGATGGCAAAGGTAGTATCAAAAAAGATTTGTTGGGTTGGGTTATGGCCTTGGGTGCGGCGATGAAAGCCGTGGCGCGATAAGAAGACATCAAAAAACCCACGATCGTAAAGTAAGCCTAAAACAAACCCCACTAAAAGACCGATAGGCCCAAAAAATAGCCCGATCAACAGGCCGATGATTTTTCCGTTTATGTTCATATGTTTAATTTATGTCATGTTTTCGATATACTAGACGCCAGATTATGAAATAAGGCGCCACACATGTCTATCATTCAAGTTCCACATCTCGAAACGGCACTCACCGGCCCTTTGCATAACTTAGAAAAGCAGTTGCTTGATCATCAAGTTGCTATTGAAGGTTGGTTTCGTACACAATGGCAGAAAACACCACCACCTATATATAGTTCAACTGATTTACGTAATGCGGGATTTAAATTGGCGCCGGTCGATACCAATCTTTTTCCAGCGGGATTTAACAACTTAAACCCGGATTTTTCGCCGCTTTGCATACATGCTGTACAAGCAACTATAGCTGAGATCTGCCCTGATGTCACTCGCTTGCTTTTAATCCCGGAAAACCATACACGTAATCAATTTTACTTCGAAAGCTTGGCACGGTTGCAAGAGTATATCATGGGTGCAGGCTTCGATGTGCGTATTGGTTCGATGAATCCTGATATCCAGCAACCCAAAGAGTTTACTTTGCCTTCTGGCCGAATCGTACGGCTAGAGCCGCTGATTCGTGAGGGTGATCGTGTGGGTGTCGCAGGATTTTTTCCTTGCTGCATCGTGTTAAATAATGATTTATCTGATGGCTTGCCTGATATTATGCAAGGTATTACACAAAAAGTGATGCCGCCAGTTGAATTGGGGTGGGCGAACCGTTTGAAATCAGAGCACTTTGGCTATTATGCCAAAGTTGCAGATGAGTTTGCCGAATTAACCCATTTAGACCCATGGTTGCTGCAGCCCTATTTTGATCAGTGTCCTGAAGTTGATTTTATGGCACAAGAGGGGCAGGCGTGTTTGGTGCAGCGTGCGACGGCATTATTTAAGCGTATTGAAAAAAAATATAATGAATATGATATTAAGCACAAACCTTTTTTGGTTGTGAAAGCCGATCAAGGTACTTATGGCATGGCGGTTATGATGATTAAAAGCCCTGATGATTTGCTTAAGCTTAATCGTAAGCAGCGTACACGCATGTCAATGTTAAAAGGCGGTGCACAGGTGACGCGTGCGATTATTCAAGAAGGCGTTTATAGTTTTGAAACAGTTGATGATAACGCCGTTGCTGAGCCTGTTATTTACATGATAGGGCGTCACGTTGTCGGTGGTTTTTATCGCGTATATGCTGGTCGTGGCTCGGATGAAAATTTAAATGCACCTGGTATGAACTTTAAGCCGCTTGCATTCGCGCGTGCTTGTCATTCGCCGGGTGTGGATGAAGATAAAAAAGTGAATCGCTTTTATGCTTATGGCGTTGTTGGGCGTCTCGCTTTATTAGCAGCAGCCAGAGAGCTTGACAAGTTTAAACAATTATAAGGATACAATTATGAAGCTTGGTATTATCATGGATCCGATTGAAGATATCGATATCGAGAAAGATACTTCATTTGCCTTAATGCTTGAGGCGCAAAGTCGTGATTATGAAATTTTTTATATCGAACCGGATGCTGTTTGGTTGCAAGATGGTTTGATTTGGGGTCGCATGAATGCAATTGACGTGGTGGATGATGAAGATGATTGGTTTAGCTTGGGCGAAGAGATATTACAACCACTAGTTGAATTAGATGCGGTACTAATGCGCAAAGACCCACCGTTTGATATGGATTATATCTATATGACCTATTTGCTTGAACAAGCGGAGTCACAAGGGTTGCTTGTAGTTAATCGTCCACAAAGCTTGCGTGATGCCAATGAAAAATTTTATACGACTTGGTTTCCACAATGTTGTCCCAAAACATTGGTTACCAGTGATATGGATTTAATTCATGATTTTCTTGATGAAGAAGAGCGTATCATTGTAAAACCATTAGACTCGATGGCGGGCGGTTCGATTTTTTATTTAGAATCAGGTGATCCTAATATTAATGTGATTTTAGAAACGATTACCGAGCAGGGTGATAAATTAGTTATGGCGCAACACTTTATTCCTGCAATACAAGAGACAGGTGATAAACGTATTTTAATGATTTACGGCCAACCCGTACCTTATGCTTTAGCGCGTATTCCTGCTGAAGATGATTTTAGAGGTAATATTGCGCGTGCTGCAACGACAGAGGGACGTGAGTTAACTGACCGTGATCGTTGGCTATGTGAGCAAGTTGGTCCGACATTGGTTGCCAAAGGTTTAAATTTTGTTGGGCTTGATGTGATTGGTGATTACTTAACTGAGATTAATGTCACAAGTCCAACGGGTGTGCGTCAGCTTGAAAATTATTTTGATGTGAATATTTGTGGTGAATTTTTCGATCATCTTGAGCGTGAGCTTGAATAACTCGTATTATCTTTTGCGTATCGATCATAAGCTTTGTCTGTGTAATGAGGGCGCTCGACATAAGCCATTATGTGTCGACTTTTTAACGGGTAAGAATTGGCATCGTCGTCAGTTTGGTGGTGGGCGTGGACAGCTGATTGCTAAAGCAGTAGGCTTAAAAAAATTAGAGCAACCAACCGTGCTCGATTTAACCGCTGGCTTTGGGCAAGATGCATTTGTGTTGGCATGTTTGGGTTGTCGCGTTTTAATGTTAGAACGATCAAACGAAATGGCAGCGCTATTGCAAGATGGGCTTGCACGGCTTTACGCTTCAGGTGAGATGACAGATACAGCGCTCTCACTCATACATATCGATGCTGCACGTTATTTGCAGCAATTAACCGAGTTTCCAGATGTGATTTATTTGGATCCGATGTATCCCGATACTAAAAATACAGCACTTGCTAAAAAAGAAATGCAAGCTTTGCGCGAGCTTGTTGGTGATGATATTGATGCGCAGGCACTTTGCCTACAGGCCTTAGATAAGGCGCGTTATCGTGTTGTGGTAAAGCGCCCACGACATGGAGACCCATTATTAGATAGACCTGCAGATGTTGTGTTTAAGGGGCAGTCGAGTCGATTTGATGTCTATTTAAACACATGAGATAATGTTTTTTTGAGAGGGAATTCTATGAAAGCATCTGCCACAGCCAATATATCAACAGATGGTCTTACTCAGCTCCATAATGGTGTGCATGGCGTATGGAATCGTTTTTATACTGCTTTATTTAAGCAGGCAGTGTCGATATGGCCTCAGGTATTAACAGGTCTTGTTGTTTTAATTCTTTTTATTATCTTTGGTTTGATTACAGCGATGGTAATTCGTTCCTTTGCCAAGCGGGTTAAAAAGCGTCAGGCAATTTACTATCTATTAGCACGTGTCGTAAAAATTCTAATTTATATATTTGGTATCATCACAGCGCTCGGTACCATGGGTATCGATGTCACTGCATTAGTTGCAGGTCTTGGCTTAAGTGGTTTTGCAATCGGTCTTGCCTTAAAAGATCCGATCTCCAATGCGATTTCAGGTTTTATGGTGCTATTCTACGAGCCATTTGTCGCCGGTGATAAAATTTTGCTTTCAGGTGCTGAGGGCACAGTAAAATCAATCGAACTACGTTATACCATATTAAAAACTGATGAAGATAAAACCGTTTTAATTCCTAATGCAAACTTACTGACGAATGTGCTTACAGTCGAGCACTTTAAAAAATCACACGGAAAATGACGATCCACAGCCGCAAGTAGTTTTAGCGTTGGGATTACGGATAACGAACTGTGCGCCATTGATATCTTCCCGGTAATCGATTTCAGCGCCTTCTAAGTATTGGAAGCTTAATGGGTCGCAGAGTAATTGTACATTTGAGTCATCTACGGTTTTGTCGACTGTGATATCATCTGGGTTAGCCGTTTCATCGAATTTAAAGCCATATTGGAAGCCTGAGCAGCCACCACCCATGATGTAGACACGTAGTTTCAGGTTGGGATTTTCTTCTTCAGAAATAAGTGTATAGACTTTTTTAGCGGCGGCATCAGTAAAGATGATTAGCGTTGGGTCTTCACGATTGACAGTTTCTGTGGCTTGGTCCATAATGCTTCCGGCTATAATTTATACAGTTTGATGCGGGATTTGATTATAGCAGATTATTGAAAAGGTTAAAGAGGGTGGAGATGAATAGTTTCTTTTACACACTTGCAGCGCTATTACTACTGACAGGTTTGCTCTACTTAACGGGTTATATTGGTAAGGAAAATATGTCGCGTGAACCGGCTGCTGGCGAAAATATGGCGCATGTGATTGGTGACGATAAAAACTTTCAAAAGGAATGTCCAACATGCATGTGGTTTTAGCCCTGCATATTATTGCAATGGTGGCGTGGTTTGCCGGTCTTTTTTATTTGCCCAGGCTGTTTGTGTATCATGCTGATGCAATTGATGAAATCGGGCGTGAGCGTTTTAAAATTATGGAAAGACGCTTATTTAATGGGATTATGACGCCGGCGCTGATTATGACAGCGATCTTTGGTTATTGGACGATGGGTTATGAGTGGGTCTGGTATTCGCAGCAGTGGTGGATGCATGCCAAGTTAATTTTGGTGTTGTTATTGTGGATATATCATGGTGTTTGCGGTTGGATAGTTTATGATTTTAAACATGATCGTAATCGTTTTTCATCAAAATTTTATCGCTTTTTTAATGAAGTACCAACCGTCATTTTAATCGCCATTGTATTTTTGGTGGTGATGAAGTAGCGTTACGCTACGCCATTACCATTTCAAAATCCATCTTCATCGCACCACAATCAGGGCAGCACCAGTCTTCAGCAACATCTTCCCACTTAGTGCCTGCAGCAATATTGTCCTCCGGCCAGCCTTTTTCTTCATCGTAGACGAATCCACACAATAGGCATACATATCGTTTATATTCCATCTTACTTCTCGCGTTTGGTAAAAATGGCCATTATAATGTAATTTTCAGAGATTAGAAGGATAGAATCGTGAAAAAACGCATAGTTTGTCTTTTCTTATTGTGTTTCTCAATTACAGCTTTTGCTACAACTAAGCTCCAGTGTCATCGTGCGTGGAACTTTGCAGCAGCGCGCAATAGTGTTTCATGTACGACAGGTAAGCGTTTTTATGATACGCCTTGCATGGATCGGGATGGGCAGTGTTGTGATGGGGATCATCATAAAGGATTTATAAAAGTCAACGACAATGACAAGTGCTTTATGAAAATCTATTGCAAATATCGTGATAAAGATGATAGTGGCTGGTACAACTATAAGCAAAGATGTTATTTAACTGAGCATACACTTGCTGAAGTGCGTAAGCTCAAGCATGTTGATGGGCAGCTATTTGTGGGGCAGTGATATTAACTATACTAAAAGCCAAATCTTCGCTCGAAAAAGCAAATGTTAGTTCCCCTGTTTTCTGTTATACTTACTTCCTTTAAGGTAGGAGCGGGTTATGTCTATATCAACCGTAAAACCAAATACACACAAATCACGTCAGCTATTTCAAATAGCTCATCGGTTTATTCCAGGTGGAGTGAACTCTCCAGTTCGTGCGTTTGGCGCAGTTGGTGGCGAGCCGATATTTTTTGAATCGGCAGAGGGTGCTTATCTCACTGATGTTGATGGTAACCGTTATATTGATTATGTTGGTTCATGGGGGCCGATGATTGCTGGGCATAATCATCCTACGGTCGTTGCAGCGGTGCAACAGGCATTAACTAAAGCAATGAGTTTTGGTGCACCATGTGCGTTAGAAGTGCAACTGGCTGAAGAAATTTGTCGTCGTATCGATTCGGTTGATCAGGTGCGCATGGTAAATTCGGGTACCGAAGCGACGATGTCGGCAATACGTTTGGCGCGTGGTGTGACAGGTCGCGATAAGATTATTAAATTTGAAGGTTGTTATCATGGCCATGCTGATAGCCTATTAGTCAAGGCGGGTTCAGGTGCGTTGACATTTGGTGTACCAAGTTCGCCTGGTGTGCCAGCAAGTTTGGTTGAGCATACACTCACGGCAACGTTTAACGATTTAGACTCAGTTGCACGATTGATTGAGCAACATCCGAATGCGATTGCAGCACTTATCCTCGAGCCAATTGCCGGCAATATGAATATGATTTTGCCTCAGCCTGGATTTTTGCAGGGGCTGCGCGAACTGTGTGATGTGCATGGTATTTTATTAATTATCGATGAAGTGATGACGGGTTTTCGTGTGCATGCGCAAGGTGCGCAAGGTTTATATCAGGTTGCTGCTGATATCACGACGTTTGGTAAAGTCATTGGTGGAGGTATGCCGGTGGGGGCGTTTGGTGGCCGAGCTGATATTATGGCGCAATTATCGCCATTGGGTCCGGTGTATCAAGCGGGTACTTTGTCGGGTAATCCGATTGCGATGGCAGCAGGCTTAGCACAACTGAGCTTACTAGATGAGGTCGCTTATAAGGTACTCGAACAGTCGACGGCTTATTTTGTAGATGGTGTCAAAGATTTAGCCAATAAATATAGCATTCCAATGGTAGTGCATCACTTACCAGGCATGTTTGGGCTCTTTTTTACACAAGCTGATGATGTGACCTGTTATGCTGAGGTTATGCAATGTAATGGCGAATATTTTAAACGTTTCTTCCACGCCTGCCTAAATAAAGGACTATATCTTGCTCCATCCGCATTTGAAGCTGGTTTTGTTTCGTTGGCGCATACGCAAGATATACAAGATAAGGCATTAGCGATTATCGCAAGCGCTTTTGAAGATTGCTAATTTTTTACCAATACAGGATAATAGTAATATTGCCCAGCTGAAAACAGCGGGTAGTTGCAGAGGTTTTTTTCGTAATGATTAGAAAGTTATTATTAACAGGATTATCGTGTTTGGTACTATCTGTGGTCAACACGACACAGGCAGTTGATTTGATTGAAGTATATCATCAAGCAGTGCAAAGCGATCCCACCTTTAAGCAAGCCCAATCGACTTGGTGGTCTGCCAAGCAAAACTTCCCGATCGCTGTCGCAGCATACCTTCCTCAGGTTGAGGTTACAGATGTGCTGCAGCCTCAGTATTCAAATAGTAATCCGCCTGGCAGTAATGATGGTTGGAAGACTAATAATGTTTTCACTGTATCCGCTACACAAGCGATTTTTGATTATAGTGTCTGGACGAATATTCGTGAGCAGGCGGCATCAGTACGAGCGGCAACGGCCACTTATCTTGCAGCAGCACAAGATTTAATGGCACGTACGGTAACCGCTTATTTTGATGTGTTACAAGCGTTTGATAAATTACGCTTTACGCTTGCAAATATCAGAGCAGTCAAGCGACAACTGGTTACTGCAGAAGAACAATTTAAAGTTGGTTTGATTGCGATTACCGGTGTTTATGATGCGCAGTCTCGCTATGATCAGGCGAATGCTAATGAAATTTCTGATCGAAATAACCTTTACAATAAATTAGAAGACTTACGTGCGATTACCGGTCAACATTATTTATTTATCCAAGGTGTGCCATTACAAGTACCATTGATTACACCACAACCGAATGATATTAACAGGTGGGTAAGTATTTCAGAAAAACAAAACTACTCACTAAAATCACAACAATATACAGTTCAGCAAGCGCATGAGGATATCTTTAATAAGGCTTCAGGCTTTTTGCCATCAGTTGAGGCGACAGGTAGTTACGCGTTAACAAATAACTGGGATTATCAAAACCCAGGTTCAACACCACCGACTAAACGCACGCGTGCTGGTAACTACGGTTTATCGTTAACTTGGGATCCATTCAGTGGTGGTGCAACTTATTTTTCGACTAAGCAAGCGCGCTATAATTATGTTACAGCGCTTGGCAAGATGGAAGCGATTCATCGTAGTGTTGTAAGCGAAACACGTCAGGCATTTTTGGGTATTAAAAGTGGTATTAGTCGTATCCAAGCCGATAAGCAATCGATTATGTCAGCGCGTAACGCATTAAAAGCAACAGAAGCTGGTTACAATGTCGGTACACGTACGATGGTGGATGTGTTGAATGATTTGAGTCAGGTTTATAACCGTGAAAACACCTATATGGATGATCAATATGCTTATATCGATAATCTTATTTTACTCAAGCAACAAGCAGGTACTTTGAGTGTTGAAGATGTACGTCAAATTAATAGTTGGTTGAAAAAACTTATCCAATTACCACTACCAAAATCGATGTATGGTAATCTGTATGCGAAGCTTGGTGTGACTGAATCTATTAAGGCATCACAGTATACATACGAAGGTGAGCGTATGAACGCTAAACCTTCCGCTAAGCAAATGCCTAAAGCTAAAAAGAAAAAATCAGCAGCACAACCTAAACCTACAACAAAGCCACAGGCGATGACACAACTGCAATCACATAGAACTGGTTATGTTGTGCAGTTATATTCAGCTGCAAGCCTAAAAGATGCGCGTCGTTTTGCAGCACACTCAGCACTCAAAAAACAATTGCGTATTGTGCGATACCGCAATCTCTACAAAGTACTTTATGGTGATTATCCAACGCGTGCAGATGCACTGATTGCGCTTGACGCCATGTCGACTAAAAAGCATAAAGTACATGGTTGGGTATTCAAAATTCCTGAAGTTAGAAACTTACCCATCCCTGCCTAAAGTGTATGGTTCACTATACAATTAGTTCTTCAACAGATTCATAATGGCGATCATTTTAATTTCTACCTGCCATAACGCCACCATCAACATCCCAAACGGCTCCCGTCACCCACGAAGCTTCGCTTGAAAGTAAAAAGCAAATTACTTCTGCTACATCATTAGGTGTACCAATTCGACCAATGGGATGGAAGGAATTAAAAGAATCTAAAGTTGTACGTATTTGATCAGAGGGAATAAATTCTTGATAGATTGGTGTTTCGACAACAGCAGGGGAAACTGCATTAACACGAATATTAAAATCTGCTAATTCCATGGCAAGGTGCTGAGTTAAAGAATGTAAACCCGCTTTTGCCATGGAATATGCAGAAGAAGGTGTTGCTTTAATAGCTTGCTTTGCCCACATAGAGCCAACATTTACAATTGCACCATGCATTTTTTTAGTCATATCTTGAGCAATTTTTTGAGTGATAAAGAATATACCGCGATTGATTTCATGGTAACGTGTAAAATCCTCAGTCGTATGTTCAAGAAAGGGTTTTGGGCTAAATACACCTGCACAATTAACTAAATAGTCGACGCTCGGTAGCGCTGGTATAATAGCTTGTACTTCATTAAAGTTTGTGATGTCGACATTTAGAGTTTTAATGTTTCCTAGTTTGGTTAGTTCATCTTTACACGCATTAAGCTTATGAGTATCACGCCCAATAATAGAGATATCACCTCCTAATTGCATTATTCTTAAGGCAACTTGTTTACCAATTCCGCTACTGCCGCCAACAATTAGGGTGTGAGTGTTATTAAATTCAAGATTCATACTTGTCTCCGATTTTTTGTTTTTAAAAAATTATTTAAGTGTTTTTAATTGATAGAGTAGCTCTCTTAAGGTTGAGGAGAAAATTTCTGCATTTTTTTTGTATCCTGGCCACAATAACAGCACCTTGTAAAGTGGAAATAATTTGTAAAGCTATTTCATTAATTCGAATATTTGACATAGATTTGTAATGTCTACTTAGTTAACCCTGAATAACCCCTTATATTTCAAAAAACACGTTAAAAAATGGTATAAAAAATTCATAATGCCGAAAAAAACTATGGTAAAAATTGCCACTTTCTAGAAAAAGTACATAAAAACCTGGGAATTTTTTGATGAAAACGAAGCAAAAATGTGAACCTAACACTGACCTGTTCCGAGAAAAATTGGCGCAAATGATCAATATGAACCACGCTATGTGTATTATGTCTGCTCAAATTGATTGGGTTAAAGCAGATAGTATTGTAAATGGGTGGTTTGATAGTGATACGGGTCGTCCAGCGAAAGATAGTCGTCTCATAGCGGGTCTGATTTTGATTAAGCAAATGTTTAATGTTTCAGATGAAGACTTACCCATACGTTGGGTAGAAAATCCATATTGGCAATATTTCTGTGGCGAAGTGTATTTTCAACATGAATTTCCAATACATCCCACCTCAATGACTAAGTGGCGTAAGCGAATGAAAGCAGAGGATGCTGAAGCATTGTTATCATTAACGATAGATCTTGGCTTAAAAACAAAGGCAGTGAGGCTCAGTGATTTTAAGAAAGTTAATATTGATACAACGGTGCAGGAAAAAGCTATTACCTATCCTACAGATTCAAAATTGATGCAAAAAGCAATACAAAAAATTGGCACGTTATGTAAAGAACATAGCTTACCGATCAAGCAAAACTATAAGCATGTTTCTAAAAAGCTCTTATTTAAAATTAATAATTATGCACGAGCACAGCAACATAAACGCAAGAAAAAGATGATGAAGAAGCTGAAAACAAACTTAGGTCGACTAACAAGAGATGTTGAACGACAGCTAGAGAAGCTACCACATTGCAGTGTGTTTTTTGAAACGATATTAAATCAAAGCAAGCAGTTATTAGGGCAGAGGAAGGATAGCAAAAATAAACTTTATAGTTTGCATGCTCCTGAAGCTGAATGTATTGCAAAAGGTAAAGTAAATAAGCGCTATGAATTCGGAGTTAAAGTCAGCATTGTAGCTACACAAAAAAGTCAATTTATCATTGGAACGCAAGCCTTACATGGATCACCTTATGATGGCCATACTTTAGTTGGAGCACTCGATCAAACAGAGAGTCTTACTGGTATTCGCCCTGCAGATGCATTTGTTGACAATGGCTATAAGGGGCACTCAGAAATGACGACATCAGTGCATGTTGCAAGGAAAAGGCGAACTTATGCCACTCGTTGGCTTAAGCGACAAATGAAATCTAGAAACGCTATTGAAGCATTGATAGGTCACTCCAAGCGCGATGGGCAGTTAAAGAGGAATTATCTTAAAGGTCAGCATGGCGATAAGCTTAATGCGTTATTGAGTGCGGTGGGTTACAACCTGCGTCGTATATGGACAAAGATACTTATTTTTTACTTTAAAATTTTATCATTGATGCTCGGGTATATACGTTTGATGGAAGAAGCTCAGAAGAATTGCTTCGTTATTCAGGGTTAACTATCTAGCTGTATATGTTGCAATAAAATATCATTAAAACAGTTGCGCTTTCCGTGTAGAAGCAGCAACACATAGATGACGCTTGTCACGCTAGAGCAAGATACTCAGCTGTAGTTTTTAGGATTATAGACTGCTCAGAGATTTAAAAGACTGCATAATGATGACAGGATAAGACTGATACTGATCAGACCCAATCACTTGCCAGCCAAGATGGCGATAATATTTTTCTAAATTTACATCAAACGTAAACAAATAGAGTGACTCAAAACCCAAAGACGCTGCCTTCTGCTTAACCGCTGCTATCAGCTGCCTGCCAATACCTTGATTTTGATAAATTGGATTTACAATGAGGTCACCAAGCCATGGCTTTAAATCAGGACGCACACCATCATTCATCTGCAACGAGCACGACCCCACTAAGGTATTCCCCTCTAATGCAATGTAAGCAAGTGGTATTGTGTCATTGAGCCATTCTTGATACCAAGATGTGACTTCATCAATCGATGTGTCTGGCATCCATACACGACCTAGCAGCGCATACCAAAGCGCTGCCAGCTGAGGAATATACTCTGGGTAATCTTTAAGAAGCGCAAGCTTAATAGGCATTTATTATGTGATCGGCAAGGTCACGCCCTGCTGACCCTGGTATTTACCACCACGGTCTGCATAGGAAACCGCACACACCTCATCAGACTCGAGGAATAACATCTGCGCCACACCTTCATTTGCATAGATTTTTGCAGGTAAATTTGTGGTGTTAGAGAATTCTAATGTTACATGCCCCTCCCACTCAGGCTCCAATGGTGTGACATTCACAATAATACCGCAGCGTGCATAAGTTGATTTACCCAAACAAATCGTTAAAACACTACGTGGAATTTTGAAGTATTCGATCGTACGCGCGAGCGCAAAAGAATTTGGCGGGATAATACAAACGTCAGCCTTGATATCAATAAAACTGTTTGGATCGAATTTTTTAGGATCGACAATCGACGAATTAATATTGGTAAACACTTTAAATTCATCGGCACAACGCACATCATAGCCATAACTCGACGTACCATAAGAAACGATCTTCTCATCGCCACGATAACGCACCTGACCAGCCTCAAAAGGTGTAATCATATCGTGCTTTTCTACCATACGGCGAATCCAATGATCAGACTTTATCGACATAGGTAATACCTCCTTTTTGATTTTGTCCACCAATCGTTTCAACGATAGGCATTAATGATAATCTTGCTGCTATCGTTAACGCAATATCACAATAAGTTTTTGCAAGTTTACTGTCAGGCTGCGCTTCAACTGTTGGCAACCCACGATCAGCATCTTGACGAATATCCAACGCCAATGGCACCTTACCAATCACCGGCACACCGGTTGCTTCAGCAAGAGCGTCCCCACCATGTTCGCCGAACAATAAAGTTTGCGCTTTGCAATGTGGGCATTCGAAGTGGCTCATATTCTCAATTATGCCGAGTAAATTAACCTCAACCTTATGAAACATTTCCAAACCCTTACGTGCATCAATCAACGCAATATCCTGCGGTGTGGTCACTACCACCGCCCCACTCACGGGTACTTTCTTTGAGAGAGTCAATTGAATATCACCCGTGCCCGGCGGCATATCAATAATCAAATAATCTAAATTTTCCCAACGCGTTTGAAATACTAACTGCATTAACGCTTTTGTTACCATGGGCCCGCGCCAAATCGCCGGCGTTTCTGCGCCAATCAAATTGCCAAAAGAAATCGTCTGCATACCATAACGCTCAATCGGCACCATCAGCCTATCGTCAATCACTTCAGGCTTTTGATCGATACCAAGCATTTGCGGCTGGTTTGGCCCATAAATATCTGCATCTAACAAACCAACTCGTGCGCCAGCTTGTTTCAACGCCAAAGCAATATTAACTGCCGTCGTCGATTTACCCACACCCCCCTTGCCCGATGAAATCGCGATAATATTTTTAACGCCTGATAACAATGGTACATGCGGCTGGCAACGATGCGTCTCAACAGTTGTTTTGATCATCACATCAACTTCGAAGTCAGCAAGCTTCGATTGGATGTTATTGATTAATAGCTTCTGATCCGCTTGCGGCAGTGGGAATCGTACATTCAAGCTTAACTTAACTATTTTGCCTTCAACTACTAGGCTACTAATGGCATCGGCTGTCACCAGATCTTTATTCAGATAAGGAATAACACAGCTCGATAGAAGTTTTTTGATTTTACGCGCTATTAACATGCGCGCTATTCTAAAAGCTTTAAAAAAAATATACAATGGTCGTTTCTTTATAGGGTGTATATTATGAGCACAACCAGAAAAATATTAATGACTATCGCCCTACCTTATGCCAACGGACTCATTCACCTTGGTCATCTGGTCGAAGCGATACAAGCGGACATTTGGGCGCGTTTTCAAAGGATGATAGGCAATGATTGTGTGTTTATTTCCGGTAGCGATGCGCATGGTACAGCGATTATGATTGCCGCTGAAAATCAAGATGTTACGCCTGAGGCGTTGGTTGAACACATTCGCGCAGACCACATGGCTGACTTTAAAACCTTCCTAGTTGAGTTTGATAATTTCTATACCTCACATGCTAGAGAAAATGAAGTGCTCGTTTGTGACATTTACAAAAAACTTAAAGAACGCGGGGATATCAGCACTAAAACTATTACCCAAATGTATGATCCAGAGAAAAATTTATTTTTAGCCGATCGCTATATCAAAGGCACCTGCCCTAAATGCCGCGCTGAAAATCAATATGGCGATAACTGTGAAGTCTGCGGGACCACTTACAATGCCACCGATTTAATCGACGCAAAATCGGCGCTCAGTGGTGCGACACCCATCGAAAAAGATTCCGAGCATTACTTTTTCCACACCGAACACCATACTGAATTACTGCAAAAATGGCTGAATTCAGGCAGCCTCCAACCACAAGTAGCGAATAAATTACGTGAATGGTTTGAAGGCGAATTAAGACCGTGGGACATTTCACGTGATGCACCATACTTCGGCTTTAAAATTCCTGACACCAAAGATAAATATTTTTATGTATGGTTAGATGCGCCCATCGGCTATATGGCTAGCCTTAAAAACTTACTCGACCAAACACAAACAGACACACTAGAAACTTACTGGAGTAAAGATAGCACCGCCGAAGTTCATCATTTTATCGGCAAAGATATCATGTATTTCCATGCATTATTTTGGCCAGCGATGTTAGATGGTGCAAATTATCGCTTACCAAGTAATATCTTTGTACACGGCTATCTCACAATTAATGGTGAGAAAATGTCGAAGTCACGCGGCACATTTATCACCGCAAAAACTTTTGCAGATGCACTAAACCCAGAGTGCTTACGTTATTACTTTGCCGCTAAACTCAATAACAAAGTCGAAGATATCGATCTAAATCTCCAGGATTTTATGCAACGCGTTAATTCTGATCTGGTTGGCAAATATATTAATTTAGCGAGTCGTAGTGCTGGCTTTATTACTAAGAAGTTTGGTGGCATGCTTGCTAACGCACTTGATGATCAAGCACTGTTTGATAACTTTGTTGCAGAAGGTGAGACAATTGCCACGCTGCTTGAAGCGCGCAATTACAGTCAAGCCGTGCGCATGATTATGGCACTAGCAGACAAAGCCAATCAGTATGTCGATCAACATAAACCATGGGTAATGGCTAAAGACGACGCGCAATTAGCGCAAGTACAACCAGTTTGCACTCAAGCATTAAACTTATTTAAACTGTTATCAACTTACCTAAAACCGATTCTGCCCAACATGGTGCAGCAGGTAGAAGCCTTTTTAAATATTGAACCTATGACTTGGGCTAGTCGCAGTGACGCATTACTCAATCATAAAATTAATAAATTTAAACCACTACTAAATCGCATCACCGAAGACGACTTGAGTAAACTCACATGAAACAACCCCCTTGGGACATCAATAAGCCTGCAATGACAGCATTTATTCGTGAAGACGAATGTATTGGTTGCACCAAGTGTTTGCCTGACTGTCCGACTGATGCCATTCTAGGTGGGGCTAAAATGATGCATACCGTGATCACTGATGTTTGTACTGGCTGTGAATTATGTGTACCGACCTGCCCTGTTGATTGTATCGAAATACGGCCCACTGCACCACATACGCCCGCACAACATCAAACTTGGACACAACGCTTCGAAAAACATAACCAACGTATAGCGTGTAACAAACACAAACAAACTGAAACAGCGCTACACGATAAACTCGACTCTATTGATGCACGTAAACAATATATTAAAGCTGCATTGAAACGCCAGCAAAAATCTTAACATCTTGCTTATAAAATATATTCCTATTCAAAAATGAAGCAGGATACTTGCGCCTACTGACAAAGACAACTACAATTTGTGCATGAATCAGACTAAACGCAGCCAAATTTTTGAGCGCTTTCGTAAAGCAAATCAAAAGCCAACGACCGAGCTCATTTATAATAGCGAATTTGAATTGCTTATATCTGTAATCTTATCAGCGCAAGCAACGGATATTAGCGTTAATAAAGCGACAGAAAAATTATATAAAGTTGCCAATACCCCTGAAAAAATAACCCAACTAGGTGAGACCAAACTTAAAAAATATATTCAAACAATTGGGCTCTATAACACCAAGGCAAAAAACATCATCAAAACTTGCACCCAATTGATCGAGTTGCATGCTTCAAAAGTACCACATGATCGTAAAGCACTCGAGGCATTACCTGGTGTTGGACGTAAAACGGCTAACGTCGTTTTAAATACTGCATTTGGTGAACCCACTATTGCAGTCGATACACATATCTTTCGCGTATCTAATCGCACCAAAATCGCCCCCGGTAAAACACCACTGATCGTAGAAAAAAAACTTTTAAAGTTTGTCCCAAAAAATTTTCAACAAGACGCGCATCACTGGCTGATCTTGCATGGCCGCTATATCTGCACTGCTCGTAACCCACAATGCAACAAGTGCCCAATCTATGATTTATGTGAATACAATAAAAAAACAGCTTAAAATGGCGCTGTTGGCAATTCAAACACAGGCGCCACTACATCTACTGACACTCTTTGATGCCATTCTTGACGTGATTTTTTAATGTTGTGAGCAAATCGATTTGAAAAAAAACCTGCATTCGCCAAACGCCATCGATCCACACCCACCTCTTGTGCAACTGTATCAATAGTCTTATCTAAATCGATTAAACTATGAAACTTATCCGATGGTGACGCTTGAGACTCAAGCTGATTGAGCAATGTTCTAATACATAGTAGCTTTATATCTTTATTATCACGAGAGAACCATCGATACAGCCAAAAAGCCTCACGCTCTTGCAGCTCATCTTGTAACTTTTGTTGATGTGTTTTCAAACGTTTTATAAAAAGTGCAATACATTCTACACGGGTTAAACTGTATTTAGTTTTAGATTTTTTAGTCCGGGCCATCCCTTTACTCACTGCTTGCGCTGATGATACCAGTCGCTCTTTAGATGCTTTAATACCAAAACCATTATATACCGAGCAATACATCACTGTGATATTAAATAATGGAAACGTGCTTACCAATAGCGCTTCTATTTTCTGCATGGGAATCACATCTGTCACATCTATTTTATTCAGTAACACTAAAATCGGCTGGTCGACACTATAGCATCTACTGATTTTAGCTTTATTTAAAGTCAACCATTTTTGCATATCATCAAGCTGCTTTGATACATCCAATAGCAATACTAAGCGTTGGGATATTTTAAGATAGCTTTCTGTTACTAATGGACGATAAGCTTTGTCTTCAGGTAAATCAAACAGCTGCATATCCAAATTTTCAAATTCGAGCATTTGAAAATTAATAGAGAAACTCGGTTCATACTTACCGTTATAACAATGATTTTTATTTTTGATAGCTTTAATATAGCTAGTGATACCTGACTGATGTGGCCCTATTATAGCAACTTTTACTAGTGGCTTTTGCTCTATTTCTCTCATAATGAACCCTTATTAATTGAACATCCTCAAAGATGGTAAGCATTTCAATTAATGGGGTCAATACGGGGTTTTTTACTAAGGCCGGTTGACAACTGCCCCTAGACCACAAAAAACGACGCCAAAGCGCCGTCTTTAATATCGATACCAAAGAAGGGTTACTTCGCATGATCTCGATAGTATTTGATCGCACAGTAAATTGCAGAAAACGCAATCAAAATGTAGATCAGATTAACAAATGTGCTTAAATGGAAAATAGACACAATAAGGTTAAAACCAAATATTGCAACTAAACCCCAGTTAATGGCACCAAAAAAGACCAAGAAGTTAGCTACATGGTCTACTATGCTACTTTTTCTCATTATCACTCTCCTATTGTCAAGTAGTGTTTAGAGTATAGCCAATAAAATTAGTTTTTTCCTGTTTTCGGTAAATTTTTTTTAATATATATTTCAATAGGTTATATATTATCCTGTACATTCCATTTGACAGACTATTTTATCCTTAATTAAAAATCAACGGGTTGCTAAGTGAACAGACTCGGCGTATACTCCGGCCCCATGTCTGAAGAACGTCGTCAAATGCGTCAGCAATTTATAGATATCTGGCACAAGCGCCAAGACCAGGAGCTGCTATCGCCGTTTGAAATCCAAGTTTTGGATACTCTATATATACATCCAGAATACCAAACCCTACTCGAAGACCCTAATACCCTTGATAAAGACTACACCACCGATAACAACCCATTTCTACATTTAAGCCTCCACCTTGGCGTGATTGAACAACTCTCCACCAACCGGCCGACTGGCATCCGCGAGATCTATCAATCATTACAAAAAAGGCTTGGTGATGATCACCAAGCCCAACACAGACTAATGGAAGTAATGGCGGAGGTCATCTGGGAGGCACAGCAGTTGCAGCAAGTGCCAAATGATAAAGCCTACCTCACCAAGCTAAAGAAACTAGAAGTAAATACCTAAACGCGCAATGTAAATGTTACGTGTCTTTCCAGTTCCTGCTAATGCAGTAGAACCTGTTCCAGCGCCTGATTTATCTGCACCATAGTCAACATCATGACGATACTCAAATGTCTCTAGCGTATAAGGCCATATTGATGTCTGCACATCTGCCGTGTAACTCACCTTCGGCAGATTAGCTGCAAGCGCTTCCCATGTACGGCCATAAACTGCACCAAAGGTAAGCGGTCTATTTTTGACGTGCACAGTATAGTTAACTTCAAGGTGTGCCGCTTTTGGTGTGGCACCTGATAACGTCGCGCCTGTACCACCATAAGATAAGTCAGTACTATTAAAACTTCTAGTAGCAGAAACAAACTCAGCAAGACCCCACCACGGGCCATAACCTATTTTTAAGGCTGCATCAACTGCTGGCACACGATGTGCAAGCGCATTACCATCGGTAACTTCAGCAAAACCGAGGAATTGATCATTTTCACCTTCAGTATCTTGTAAACCTTGTGAATCTGCGATGTTAGTGAAAAAATCGACAGAGCCATCAATATAGTTCTCAGGCGCGCCCGCAAAATTATAGTGATAACCTAAATCAATACCACCTTGCTTAAATACAAGATTGTGGCCACTCGTTTGCGTACCACTATAACCATATAGCGAACCATATAAACCACCTTCAGCAAAACCTAAGACTGCAGCAGGTGAGCGTGTACGCGCCAATGATTGAGTCAGTGCAGTTGTTATCTGTAATCCACTATAACGACCAAATGGCACATACAATTCACCAATGGTGAAATAAACAGGGAATGCATTTAAATTACCAACTGTTACAAAACCTTGATCTAAATATATTGTACTTTTAGGTGAACGATTACCCCCTGAAATCGGCGTATCATTGTAATTTAGTGACATAAAACCACCAACCCATGGACCTAAAGCCGCCGCCATATCAATTTCGGCTTTCGACAAGTTGATACCATCTGGGTTTTCACCCGTATTAAAGCCACTACTGCTAAAAAGCTCACCTTCTAAAGCTCCACCAAGCTCAATTGCTGGACGATAGAGCGACTCATGTTTTTTAGCGAGATAGCGCATCATATCATCACGCTGTCTTAACAAAGTCAGTGATAGGTTAATCTTACTTTGCTCATCCAACGTGTTTTCTGGATTACCAATATCAAGACCTTTAACAAATGGATCAGTACTTACAGCAACTGCATGACTAAAACGACCAGATAATATGGGGGCCGACTGTCGCGCTGCTATCAGCGACACGGGGATCTTAGCATTACGCACAACCCGATGAGGCTCTACATAATGAGGCTTTACACTTTTCACCTGTTTCTTTAGTGTCCGCTTTGACTTAAGTGATTTCACTTGTGCCTGTAGTCGATAGTCATTTCGCTTGAGCTGCTGAATTTCTTTTTGTAGCTCTGCGTTGGTAGGGGCTGCTTGCGCTGATAATGTTATTAAGCTTGCCGAAATAATACTCAATTTAAATAGGGTTTTCAAAGTGTAACTCCTCACATATGAAATTTGAAGTTGCACACTATACACCATTAAAGCTAGTATTTACCACTCCTCTAAAACAGGTCTTAACTTTTATGCAAAAATTAACAATCACCACCCCAGATGACTGGCATACACATCTACGAGATGGTGCAGCACTTACCCGAACGGTGATAGATACAGCGCGCTTTTTTGATCGCGCGATTGTAATGCCCAATTTAAATCCACCCGTTTTGACGCTTAAAGATGCCTCAGAATATCATCAGCGCATCTTAAAACATATACCCACTGAAATGTCTTTCACACCTTTAATGACGCTTTACTTAAACGATAAACTCACCGCTGACAACATTAAAGCAGCAGCCGCATGCGATTTTATTTATGCCGCAAAACTCTATCCCAAAGGTGCTACCACCAATGCACAGTTTGGTGTGGCAACAATTCAAGATTGTTATCCCGCATTTAAAGCGATGGAACAGCATCAACTACCACTGTTGATCCATGGTGAGATGCCTAACTCTGAGATCGATATCTTTGATCGTGAGCCAATCTTTATCGAAGCAGTACTCACGCAATTGCTCAATGACTTTCCCAAATTAAAAATTGTGCTCGAGCATATTTCAACTAAAAAAGCAGTCGATTTTGTTCAACAAGGCCCAGATCATTTGGCGGCAACAATTACCGCCCACCACTTACGCCTCAATCGCAACGATTTGCTAGCAGGCGGCATTAAGCCACATCATTATTGTTTACCTGTAGTTAAACGCGAATCTGATCGCCTAGCACTGGTTAAGGCTGCCACTTCCGGCGATAAAAAATTCTTTCTCGGTACCGATAGTGCACCACACAGCACCAAGAGCAAACAAAGCGCCTGTGGTTGTGCCGGCATTTATACTGCTTATAATGCGCTACCATTGTACTTAGACGTGTTTGAAGCTGAAAATGCGCTTGACAAGTTTGAAGCATTTGCTAGCTTTAATGGTGCTGATTTTTATGGCTTAAAACGCAATACTAGTAAAATTGCACTACAAAAGCGCCCATGGAATATACCCGAAACCATTTCCTTTGGTGATCACACAGTGGTACCATTGTGCGCAGGTCAAACCTTGGCATGGCAATTAGCAGATGACTGAACAAACACAGCAAACATACTCCCCCAAAACCAAAAAAATTAAAAACCGCTTTGACGGATTTTTACCTATCGTCGTCGACATTGAAACGACAGGCGTCGATCATCAGCGCCATGGTTTACTGGAAATTGCAGCAATACTGGTTAACTATAATGACGAGGATCAGCTCGTTCCCACCGAACAAGACTTCTGGCATATCAACCCCTTCGAAAATGCTGTCATCGACCCGAAAGCGATGGCGATCAATCAAATCGATCATACCCATCCATTTCGTCTCGCTAAAGATGAGCAAGATGCGCTCATCGATTTTTTTGCCTTCATTAAAAAAGCTGTCAAAGAAAATAAATGCCGGCGTGCCGTATTAGTCGGCCACAATGCGCATTTCGATTTAAATTTTATCCTTGCTGCTGCTAAACGTTGCCGCATTACAGATATTCCATTGCATGCCTTTACCTGTATTGATACCGCCACTCTAGGCGGCATCTTTTACGGCAAAACCGTACTCGCTAAAGCACTTAAAGTCGCCAAAATAGAGTTCAATAAAGAGGAAGCGCATTCAGCGGTCTATGATGCCGAGAAAACCGCTGAACTATTTTGCAAGATCGTTAATGAAAGGCCACTTTAAGGTCCACCCTAACACAGATGAACCCCCCGCACCGAGTGCGGGGGTGACCTTTAAGATTATAACTTTTCAGCATGCTCAGATAGGTATTTAGCAACACCCTCTGGAGAGGCCTGCATACCCGCATCACCTTTCTGCCAATTAGCAGGACAAACTTCGCCATTTTCTTCAAAAAACTGTAGTGCATCAATGGTGCGAAGAAGATCTGGCATATTACGACCGAGCGGCAAATCATTCACAAGCTGTGAACGTACGATGCCATTTTTATCGATCAAGAAGGTACCACGAAAAGCCACACCCGCTTCAGGATGCTCAACGCCGTAACTGCGGCAGATATTATGTGACATATCAGCAGCTAGCGTATATTTCACAGGGCCTATACCACCTTGGTTAATTGCTGTTTTGCGCCAAGCGTTATGGGTAAATTGAGAGTCAATTGACACAGCGATTACTTCAACATCACGATTTTTAAATTCTTCCATAGCATGATCCAAAGCGATCAACTCCGATGGACATACAAAAGTGAAATCGAGTGGATAAAAGAAAATGAGGCCATAGCGATTTTTTATCGCTTCTTTTAGGTTGAAGTTATCAACGATCTCGCCACTACCTAAAACGGCGGGAACGGTAAAATCAGGGGCTTCTCTACCAACGAGTACTGTCATGTGTGTGCTCCATATTGTTTATTTTTAAATCAGCAAAATCAGTTATGATTCCGCAGGAAAGTCCGGCATCATACCATATTTTTTCAAGCTTGAGCATCCTCGTAAAATACGCTATCTTGCATGGCTTATTGCAAAACCCAAGGAGATGCACAATGACTTTTGAATTACCACCACTACCTTATGCAAAAGATGCACTAGCGCCATATATTTCGTCTGAGACGCTTGATTACCACTATGGCAAACATCATCAAGCATATGTTAACAACCTCAACAAACTCGTGCCAGGCACCAAGTTCGAAGGCAAAAGTCTTGAAGAAATCATACTTGAATCGGATGGTGGCATCTTCAACAATGCGGCTCAAGTCTGGAACCACACCTTCTACTGGAATTCTTTATCACCACAAGGCGGCGGTGAACCTGCTGATAAGTTAGCAGCCGCTATGAATGACACATTTGGTACGTATGAAGATTTTAAAGAAAAATTTACGACCACTGCAATGACTACCTTTGGCTCAGGCTGGGCTTGGTTGGTCAAAGACAAGCATGGCAAATTAAGCATTGTCAGCACGTCAAATGCTGGCAACCCAATGTGTGATGGCCATACCCCACTACTGACCTGTGATGTATGGGAACACGCCTACTATATCGACACCCGCAATGACCGTGGCGCCTACCTCAAAAACTTTTGGGAACTGGTCAATTGGGACTTTGCCACTGAAAACTACAAGTTGTAATGCTATGACGAAAGTACTGGTTCTTGGCGCTAATGGCAAAATGGGTACAGTTACGGTTGCGGCAATCAAGGCTGCAACCGAACTTGAGTTAGTTGGCACATGTAATATTAAAGATGATTTAGTCGAAAAAATACAACAGTGCCAACCCGATGTTGCTGTCGACTTTACGCTACCAGACTGTGTCTTTAATAACGCTCAAACATTAATCGAGCATGGCGTCAGACCGGTAATCGGTGCTTCTGGTCTATCAAACAATCAACTCGATCAATTGGTACTTTTGTGTGATAAAAAACAAATTGGTGGCATCTTTGCGCCAAACTTTTCAATTGGTGCCGTCTTGATGATGGCCTATGCAGAACAGGCAGCACGTTACTTCGAATATGCTGAAATAATCGAAATGCATCACGAGAAAAAAATAGATGCGCCCAGTGGTACAGCTAAACATACACAAAATCGCCTTGGTGCTGCTAATCAGCAACTAAGCGACACAACTATACACTCAATACGACTACCAGGTTTATTTGCGCACCAAGAGGTGATCTTCGGTGCACCAGGCGAAACACTTACCATTCGTCACGATGCGATCGATCGTGAGTGTATGATGCCAGGTGTCGTACTTGCATGCAAAAAAATCACTCAGCATAAGCAATTTTTAATTGGTCTCGACAAACTTCTCTAAAACTTTTTCTTTTTTTAAGATTAACTTAATGTGCACCCGTTAGTATAACCAGTGACTAACAAATACTAAACGGAATTTTGAAGGTCCACACCATGATTAAATATAAGTATATAACCCGGTGGCAAGAAAATATTGTGCCATTTGAGAGTATGCATATAAACGACGGCACACTGCCGTCGTTTCGTTCGTTGCAGTTAATGGCCTCATCAAATCCATATTGCCATGAAACATTAATCCAATTTACCAGTACCATCATCCAATTCATAATGAATCATTTTGATAGCGATAAAACATTAACCGGTTTATTTAGACTGATTAAATTTACCAACAAACACCGCATCTGCCCTTTCCTTGCCACTCATGATTACTGCATTAAAATTTTAAACATTGAAGCAAATGGCAGTGTTGCTATGAATATAAGCCCCATCTATCAACTCGGCCCCGACTATCCAGAACATTATGAAAGACACCAAGGCAAGGTCCTTAACAAAGACGCCATTATCGGCTTACTTAATTCAGACCAAATTAATCCAGAAGAACCTACCACTTTCAATCTTGGTATCGATGCTGGCATTGCATTCAGTCAAGCAAAGATTTCCCATAACAAACGCATGACGCTCAATATCAACTTAATCGACGAAGGTATTATCGCAACACTTCAGTGTGAAGGACAAACCACCTCTCGTGTTTTTAACTGGGATGATCTTGGCATGCCTTCTGCGGCTTACGCAGACCTGTATAGCCAAAAAATCCACGACATTTGGGCTGCATAATTATTATTAAGGGCCCCCATGCCAGGTAAGCAGACGAATAGTATCGAACAATTAGTATTTGATAGTGGTGCTGCATGCGCATATGCACATATCTGCCAACAAGCAAGCAAAATCCCCCTGAAAATTGCTTCAGATTTTGTTAGTTACATTCAAAAGCTCGTTGAAGACGATACAATACAAACAAAACTCAATGCATTTAATACCGAGTCACCACAATTACTAGCCAATCAATTTATCCAAATCATAAACGACAATACCCCCAACACATTTAACAGCATTAAAAACAGCTTAAACAAACGTGCATTGGTTAAAAAAATAGAAGAACATTTAAACGCTAAACAAACGCTCGATATCGCCCAACTGTTTCGCAAGATTTGGGAAAGCGAATCATTGCAGACAGGCTTACTCACTGAGCTTAAAAAAATTGACAAGTTACATAAGTACTGGGACACACAACTCAAGCAAACTGAAAATCTCTTTGACATTGACCCAGCACAGCTCATCGACTACTTTTCCAATATTAGCCTAAGCAATATTTTTAGTAGCACACAATTTTCTATCACAGAAAGCATATATAACACTGCATACAGGGCGACAAGCGGTAAAACGCGCACTAAATTACACATATGCTATCTTGATAATAAACTTATCGAACGCTTTAATCATAGCACCACCTTCATGGTCGTATCACAGTCACGCGACTTTGCGATTATTATAGAGCTACACAAACAAGTCATTTTATTTTGGGATACTTTGGTAAAACACGTACTCGACCCCCTAGCAAACAAACAGGCACATAAAGTAAACCTAAACCTAGCCCATATCAACAGAGTAAGAAGCACTACCAAAGAAGCCATTATAAAATTGAAAAATCAGACCCATACGCATGACATAAAAATACTGATTGAGCAAGTCACTTTAATGTTAGCGCATGATGAACGCAAACTCTCTCAACATACACCATTACCCGAGACAATTGCCGTTACAACTTTTAAACCAGCCGACGCACGTCACTTTTTAACCTTACAAACAACGATGAGTCACTATCGCCCAGGGTCCATTAGCGAACCAGACCGCATCAGAATGCGTTACCTTTCACGCTTATTTACACCTACACCACCTGAAGCATCCAAAAAAACACCATCACCCGAACCCGCAACACCAGTTGGGCGCACATATTCTGCTTCTTTCTGCTTTTAAGAGACATTTATTCAAAGGAACGCACACTATTAGCGCAAAAATAGGCGTTTTTTGATAATATTTAACACAAAAATAAATATCAACTAGCTGAAATTTTTAAGATTTCTTTAATATTCATTACGTAAACTGAGGATGCTGACAACTGCTGCTAATGAAGAAATAAAGAATAAGAAAGTATTAAGATCGGGGTTTGTAAATAGTCGGAAGCATTAGCAGCAGACTTTTAAAACAATTTATTTTTATCTTCACAAAAAAATACCCCCAACACTCTGCAATCTTATTAAGGGCTGTTGACATTTTCCTTTTTCGAGCGAAGATTTAGCTTTCAGAGATTAGCTTTGCTAAATTTTCGAGGAGCATAGTAAACTACGTGACGAGAAAATTTACAAAAACGAGCCAGAAAGGGCAATTGTCAATAAGCCCTATATTAAAACCTCAATTTTCGCTACGGGAACGAATTGAAAACAGTCCCTAAATTATACAGTTTCTTGTTGTTTTTTCTTATCCGCAAAATCCCACGCCAAATCCAACTGTTTTGCTGCTTTTACCTCATCCAAACGTTTCACTGTAACACTGTGTGGGGCATCTTTTAATAGTTGTGGATTGGTTTTAGCTTCTTCTAATATTTTTGCCATCGCATCGATAAATAAATCTAACTGTTCTTTACACTCTGTTTCAGTGGGTTCAATTAAAAAGCACTCGGGAATTTGCAATGGAAAATAAATCGTTGGCGCATGAAAGCCATAATCCAATAAACGTTTTGCAAAATCTAATGCAGTCACACCATACGCTTTGGTGATAGGCTTTAAAGTAATAATAAATTCATGTGTTGCGCGACGTTTTGGAAACGCCAATGTAAAACCCAAATCCGATAAACGCTTCATCATATAATTCGCATTTAAAGTTGCGTATGAACCCACACGACGCATACCTTCTTGACCTAACATTCTGGCATAAATATACGCGCGCAATAACACACCCGCATTACCCATAAAGCCTGACAGACGACCAATTGATTGGGGGCAATCTTGCTCTTCTAACCAACGATATTGATTATCTTCGTAACCCACCATTGGCACCGGTAAAAACGCTTTTAAACGTTCGCCTGCTGCTACAGGGCCAGCACCCGGACCGCCACCACCATGCGGTGTGGCAAATGTTTTATGCAGATTTAAATGCAATACATCAAAGCCCATATCGCCTGGACGATACTGACCTAAAATTGCATTTAAATTCGCACCATCGTAATATAGCAAACCACCCGCATCGTGCACGACTTTGGCAATTTCTTGAATTTGACGTTCAAACACACCAAATGTCGATGGGTTTGTTAACATAATACCAGCCGTCTGTGGCCCGACCATCGTTTTTAAAACGTCTAAATCAATATCACCTTCTGCAGTAGTTGGCACTTCTTTCACTTGATAACCACACATGATGGCTGATGCAGGATTGGTACCATGCGCCGCATCGGCAACCAGCATTTCAGTACGCGTACCATCACCACGTGCTTGATGATAGGCACGAATCATACTAACACCGGCAAACTCGCCTTGCGCACCTGCCATCGGTGCTAGCGATACACGGCTCATGCCAGTTGCAGCAATCAACATCTCTTGTAATTCATACATACAACGCAAGAATCCTTGACTCGAGCGTAAATCCGTATATGGATGGCGCTGTAAAAAACCGGGCAAAGATGCGAGCTTATGCACCACTCGTGGATTATATTTCATCGTGCATGAGCCTAACGGATAAAAGTGCGTTTCGATCGAGTAGTTCTTACGCTCTAACCCACTAAAGTGACGCACGACTTGTAGCTCAGATAACTCTGGCAAACGCGGCATATCTTGGCGCAGCAACGCTGTTGGAATATCCGAAACATCATATGACTGCCAAGAAAGTTGGCTTGCAGCAACACGACCTTTTTGAGATTTTTCAAAACTTAACATTTTTAATACCCTATTTTAATGAACGAGATCCCGTGTCAAGCATGCGATGACACTTAGACTAAACAGCGTGCCAACAACTGCTGGTAACGCTCAAGATCTTGCAATGTTTTTGTTTCAGTTGCACACACTAACAAACTTTCACCTAGCTCTGGATAGGCTTGTTTTAATGAATAACCACCTTGGATACCAAAGTCATTCAACTGTGCCAACACTTCTTCAACAGGTTTATCGAGTTGTAACACAAACTCGTGGAAATTCGGACTATCAAAAACCTGGCGCACACCCTCAATACTAATCAAACCTTCTTTTAAGTGACGCGCATGATCATGACATTGTGCGGCCACATCACGCAAACCTTGCGCACCCATTAATGACATATAAATGGTTGCCGCTGTTACCATCAAACCTTGGTTGGTACAGATGTTTGAAGTCGCTTTAGCACGGCGAATATGCTGCTCACGCGCTTGTAACGTTAATGTGTAACCGACGTTGCCATCTCTATCAGTGGTACGACCAACAACACGCCCAGGCATTTGGCGCACGAAGTCTTTTTTACAGCATAAAAAGCCAAAGTAGGGGCCACCCGACATCACAGGCACACCCATTGGCTGACCTTCACCACATACAATATCTGCACCACTTTCACCCCATTGACCCGGCGGCTTAAGCACTGTCATCGCCATCGGGTTAACCACAGCAATCACCACGGCATCGAGCGCATGAATCTTATCAGTGAGTGCATCTGCATCCTCAAGACAACCAAAAAAGTTTGGTTGTGGCACAATCACTGCTGCTAAACCTTCAGCAGTAAATTCATCTAACATATCAACCGAAATTTTCCCAGTGGTATCACAATAACCAATCTCTTCAAGAATCACCCCTTGTGGCAATAAAATGGTTTTTAATACCTTACGATAAACTGGATTTAGAGTCGTTGGCACCACAATACGTTTAGCACGACCACGCTTTAAGCGAATGGCCATCAATACTGCTTCGGATAAACTGGATGCACCATCATAAAGTGATGCATTCGATACATCCATCGCCATCAATTGCGTCATAATGGTTTGGTACTCATAAATCAGCTGCAAGTTCCCTTGGCTCACTTCGGCTTGATATGGCGTATATGATGTATAAAAACCACCACGCCCAACAATATCCCATACTGCTGCTGGAATATAATGCTCATATGCACCTGCACCAATAAAACAACCACCCGCGAACAAAGCTGGTTCGCGCTCGGTTAGCAAACGTGTCACCTCAAGTTCTGACAGTCCCTGTGGCACTGCTTCTATATCAGCCTGTTGTAGCGACTCAGGCACCTCATCATATAATGCTGCCATAGAAGGAATATCTAAGGTTTGTAGCATCTGTGCTAGATCATCCTGCGTATGGGGAATAAATGGCATAGTTAACCTCAATCAGTATTTTGTTCTTCGTATTGTTCTGCAGTCATCAGACTACCAAGTTCATCAGCGTTTTCTATTTTAACTTTGAATAACCAACCTTTACCATAAGGATCGCTATTAATGATTTCAGGCTCAGCGGTAAGTTCTTCGTTAATTGCAACAACTTCACCTGTTAATGGACTATAAATATCTGCCGCTGTTTTAACCGATTCAATCACACCCGCTTCTTTACCAGCAGATAATTCATCTTCCAACAGTGGTAATTCAACAAATACCAAATCACCTAACTGACCTTGTGCATGATCAGTAATACCAATCGTTGCTGTATCACCTTCTACTAAAATCCATTCATGACTTTCAGTATATTTTAAATCGTGAGGACAATGACTCATTAAAACTCTCCTATTAAACAAACATTTTTTTACCGTTACGAACGAACGGTAGTTTTACCATGCGTACTGGAATACGCGTTCCACGACGATCCACATATAAATCGCCACTAAAATCTACAGGCAAACGTACAAAGGCAATTGCACATTCTAACGTCGGCGAAAACCCACCACTAGTAATTGTACCAACCTCAGCACCCTCAGCTAATACCGCTTGATGGTGGCGCAATACACCACGCATATCCATCACCATACCAACTAATTTTCGCGACGGCTTTTGCGCTTTAATTGCAGCTTTTCCAACAAAGTCACGTGTGTCATCTTTCAGTGCAATCGTCCAAGTAAGATTTGCTTCAGCAGGTATGATGGTTTCATCCATATCGTTACCATATAAATTTAAACCGGCTTCAAGGCGTAATGTATCTCGTGCACCTAACCCACAAGGTTTCACACCATTATCGACGAGCTGTTGCCATAATGCTGGTGCTTGTGTTTCTGGTAAAATAATTTCAACACCATCCTCACCAGTATAACCGGTACGCGCAACTTGCATATCATCACGTAATGCCAAACGAAATGGTTTTAAGTTATCCAACGTCTGTGCCCATGCATCACCGAGCACCTGTGACACTTTCTCAACTGCATTCGGACCTTGCACGGCAATAATACATAATTCAGGACGTAACGTTAACGTCACTGCGTACGCCTGCGCTAAATCTTGCAGCCAATTAAAATCAACTTCACGACGTGATGCATTTAAAACGATACGATACCAATCTTCTGTAACCCAATACACAATCAAGTCATCGACGATACCGCCTTTGTGATTTAACATGCAGGTATAAATGGCACTACCTGGTGCTTTTAGCTTGGTAACATCATTAGCCAATGCGAAACGCAAAAAAGCCGTTGCGTCATCACCTTTAATATCCAATACGCCCATATGTGACACATCGAACATACCCACATCAGTACGTACAAAATGGTGTTCGTTGATCTGAGAGCCATAATTAATCGGCAGCTCCCACCCCGCAAAATCAACCATCTTCCCGCCAGCTTCTACATGCTTATCATATAGTGGTGTACGTTTAGACAACATGATACTCCTACTTGTTCAAGAAAGAGCAGATTATAGTGGGCTACCTACCGAGTTGCAATCACTAACCCAGGGTCAGACCCCAGACTAACGATGACAATTAAGCCGCCACCATCGAGATTATGTAGTTTGATGTCACCACCATGGGCGCGGATGATATCACGAGCAACAGCCATGCCAAGACCCGTACCGCTTTTTTCGGGTGAGCGCGCAGGATCGATACGATAAAATGGCGCGAAAACCTTCTCCATTTCTGCCTCTGGAATGCCAGGCCCCTTGTCTTGTATTTTAATTGTGATCTGATCGTGTTGTGATTCTAACGTGACAACTGCTGCCTCACCATATTTAACTGCATTCTCAATTACATTCGATAACGCACGCTTGAGTGCTATCATACGTCCAAAATAAGGTAAACGTGTTATTGCAGTCTTAAAACTCACATTACGCCCGACATCCTCAAACTCATTACAAATATTGTCGAGTAATGCGCTAAGATCAAAACGCTCCATTTGCTCGGCGCTCACATGATCTTGCGCAAAAGCAAGAATCGAAGTAATCATACGCTGCATTTCTTGGATATCTTGTTCTGCAGGCGTAAACTGCGGTGTGCCTTTTAGCGCTTCTATACGCAGTTGTAAGCGCGTAATCGGTGTACGCAAATCATGTGAAATGGCAGCAAGCATTTGGGTACGATCCATAATTAAGCGGCGAATACGTCCTTGCATTTCATTAAACGAAGCAATCACTGCGCGCATTTCAGGCGTCCCTTGCATCGCAACTGGCGGTGCGTTGATATCAACACCAAAGCGCTTTGCAGCTTCGTTAAATGCCGTCACTGGAATTGCCAATCGTTGCACAACCCATATACATAACGCAATCAACACAATTAGAAGAAATAATTCAGATAATACAAAACCAACCCACGAGTACTGTGAGCGATGCACACCACCACGCATAAAGACCCATCGCCCATCTTTAAGCTGATAATTCGCTTTAAAATCGACATAATGCTGTCTTGCAAATAATCTAAGATCCTTTGGTTTCGTACTTTTAATCGTTGGTATATTTTTAACAGGTTGTGTCATCAACTGAATCAGCGGTATGCCTGGCTGAGTCATTAGCCTGGGATGCTTAAGCATTATTTCTGCCGGTATTATGTTGAGCATATGCACCGTGCGTATTAATGATCTCTGAAAGGCCATACGAGAAATAGTATGATGGCTGCGCGAGGTATATATATTTGTCATATATACGCCTGCAAGCTGAATGATAATAAAACCAATTAATAAAATAAAAAAAGTGCGCTGAGCGCTTTTGTTTGATTGTAAACTTTTAAACCAATTCATCACTGCATTCTATCATGGGGGACACTCCTGTTCTAACTTTTAAAACCAGTTTTTTTTCAATTGGTTACAACTTTAAAAACGACGGGTCATTCTTGTTCTAACTTTTTCACGACATTTTAGTCAGAGTAAAGTTAGAACAAGAATGACCCGTCGTTTTTAAAGTTGTAACCAATTGAAAAAAAACTGGTTTTAAAAGTTAGAACAGGAGTGTCCCCCATGATAGAATGGGCAGGTTTTACAACAATTCAAGGATGTTTGCTGTGATCTATGACCCGTTCCTCGTCGACGTTTCACGCGCACAATTTGCTTTTACTGCTATCGTTCACTTTTTATTTGTACCACTCACACTAGGCCTAACTTGGATATTAGTTGTGATGGAATCATTGTATGTTGCAACCAATAAACAAGTTTATAAAGATATGACGATGTTCTGGGGCAAGTTACTTGCCATTAACTTCGCACTCGGTGTCATTACAGGCATCACACTCGAATTTGAGTTCGGCACAAACTGGGCTTATTTCTCGAGAGCCATTGGTGGTAGCTTCGGCCCTATTCTTGCAATCGAAGGCATTACTGCATTTATGTTAGAAGCAACCATGTTTGGTTTGTTTTTCTTCGGCTGGAATCGCATGAGCAAAAAAAAGCATCTTATAATTACATTCTTTATGGCATTTGGCGCAACGTTATCAATCATAAATATCCTAGCTGCAAACAGCTGGATGCAAGATCCTCATGCAACGCTATTTGACCCACATAAAATGAGCCTGCATATGTATAGTATCGCCGCTTTATATTTAAATAAACTTGCGCAAGTACGTATTGGTCATGTTGCTTATGCTGGCTTTTTAACAGCCTCAATTTTTGTAATGGGCATCAGTGCATTCTACCTATTAAAAGGTCGTCATATAGACTTTGCCAAGCGCTCGATTGCTGTAGGTGTTGGCTTTGGTTTGATCGCATCTATTATGGTCGCCTACTATGGTGACCAAAATGGTTTAAGCGTTGCCGTCAATGAACCTGAAAAAATGGCGGCTATCGAAGGCCAATGGGAAACACAAAAACCACCGGCTGGCTGGTATGTATTTGCATTACCACATCAGAAAGCACAAAAGAATACAGCAGTTTTTGCCATACCTGATATGCTTAGCATTATTGCAACACACTCTTTAACTGGTACAGTTGAAGGTTTAAAACCGATTATGCAAAGCTATCAAAAGCGATTCAAAGAAGGGATTGTCGCATACAGTGCCTTAAAAAATATTCGGGGTAAAAATGATACACCAGAGCAAGAAAAAATATTCACTAAAAATAGTCCTAACATCGGTTTTGCTTTCTTACTAAAAAAATATACTAATGATCCAACTAAAGCAACACCTGGACAACTTGCCAAAGCAACACGTGATACAATTCCTAATGTAGCAACAGCCTTCTTCACATTCCGTGCAATGTTATTATTCTGGGGATTAATGTTCTTGACTATTATTGTAGCTGTATGGTTTATCTTTCGCGACACAATCGAAAAGCATCGTTGGTTTTTACGTTGGATGCTATGGACTATCCCATTCCCCTATATAGCAGCAGAAGCTGGCTGGGTCTTAGCTGAAACAGGCAGGCAACCATGGACGGTGCACTATCTTATGCCAACATTTATGAGTGTTTCCAGCATTACTAACAATATGGCGATGGGCACTTTAATTGCTTTGATTATTTTTTATATATCACTTTTTTCGATCGAACTGTTTTTGATGTTTAAATATGCACGGTTAGGACCAACCGAAAACAATAGCCAAGGAGGCATATATGCTTGATTATACATTACTTAAACTTATTTGGTGGGGCATCATTGGCTGTATTTTTATCCTCTACTCAACAACAGCTGGATTTGATTACGGCGTTACATTAATTATGCCTTTTTTACGGAGCGAAGATAATCGCCGTCTTGCACTTGCAGCAAGTATGCCTACTTGGGATGGCAATCTCACCTGGATCGTATTTGCCGGAGGCGCACTTTTTGTTGTATGGCCTGTCGTCTATGCGACTGCTTTTTCTGGCTTATATTTTGCTTTCTTTGTTGTTTTATGGACCATGTATTTTAGACCACCAGGATTCGATTACCGTGATCGCATCGACAATCCCATTTGGCGTCGCTGCTGGGACTTTGGTTTATTTATAAGCTCACTTGTGCCTGTTGCTGTTTTTGGTATAGGCATGGGTAATTGCTTTTTAGGTTTTCCATTTCATTTTGATCCATTTACCATGCGTGATACCTACACAGGCAGTTTTAGCGATTTATTTACTGGCTTTACCGTATTGTGTGCTGTAGTTTCATTATGCATGATTGTCATGCATGGTAGTGCTTATTTACAACGTCGCGTCGAAGGCGCATTACAAAATACAGCAAGAAAATTACACCTTATTTTTGCGCTACTCACCTTTGTATTTTTTACTATTGCATTAATCTTGGTAAGCATGAAAATGCCTGGATATCATCTCATTTCAAGCCCACCACATCCAACTGTCACACCACTTGATAATGTCGTTAAATTTGAGCCACTTGGGTGGGCGAATAGTTTTGCTGACAACAGTTGGAAAATTTACCCCCTCATGCTTACTTATGCTGCATTTATCATAACACTTTGGTCGAGCTTCTTACGTGCATATGCAACATGCTTCTGGAGCAGTGCTTGCTTTATTGGCGGCATGATCTGTGCTGCTGGCTCTACATTATTCCCTTTTATTATGGCCTCAAGCACGTATCCCAACCAGAGCTTAACTGTATTTAATGCAACATCGAGTGAGTATTCACTCAGAATTATGCTTTATGTTGGGGTGGTGTTATTTGTCGTCATACTTTGTTATAAGATTTTTGCTTACTATACTGTTTGGCATAAAAAACCAAGTATATCTCTCGCAGACCTTGATAGCCCAGCTGTCGGCACATACTAAGAGGCGTTATTTATGTTTTATATCATAACCGGTTGTACATTATTATTTGCTATGTTTTGCAGCTTTATGCTATCACTATTGATCAGTAAACGTATCGATCACAATAGCAGCAATAATACAACTGAGCTGGACCGACTATAATGTTTTCCAAACGTCGCGCGAACTTAAAGCGCGACATACTCTTTGCACTAATATTTAAAGCCATTGCACTATTTGTACTCTGGAAAATTTTTTTCTCACACCCCATCGATAAAACGCTGACTCCGCAAAAAGTTTCTGTTCATATGTTGGGTAAGACGTAATTTATACGGATAGATTCATTATTAAAATTAAATTACAATATTCATTGTATTCGAATATAAAAGGGTATTTATTATGTCAAGATTCTTCTCACGACAGTTCGTTAACAGCTTAAAACTCACTTCACGCTCAAGATCACCATCTGTACTTTATTTTCATGCTCTACTTGCTCAACGAATGATACATATCACATCACCCAATAGAAAATTTAATTATAGACTCAACGATAAAGACACATTTATAAAATGGGCAGACATTAATACCGCAAAAGCAACACAAGAACAAATAGACTATGCTTATAACAACCGCTTTACTGAGTCTGATATTGATTATTTATTAAATCTTGGCGCAGAAGAAAATCAACTGTCAGATTTATATTTGGTCTTCCTAAACTATCATCAACTAAATAAACAAGATGATGGGTATGGCATGCGTCCCATGACACGCAGAGAACTACTTGAATTAAGCTTCAGAAGTACACCCCAATACAAACTCTTCCTAGAAATGAATCAATTATTTCAAACATACAATATTCCTTTTGAGGCCATGAGCACAATGCCAGCCGAAGATATCGGCTATTTTTCTTATGTGCTCGATGGTCATAACTTAGAAAAAAGTACACTCATACTAGAAGGTTACGATGAAAAACAAGCCAAAGAAATTCAGTCACAAGCAGCAAAAATACTGATACAACAATACCAATCAAATGGAAATAAAATCATAATAACCGGCTTTCCAAGTGACCATAAAGATAAATTACTGGCAATATTTCGCAAAAAAAGCAATAAATACTCTCTCTATCGCTCACTTATAAAAGAAAAATTTTACTCTGAAATTCGCAATAAAGTTTCATTAGAACTAGCTCTCGAAGCGAAAGAGATATTACAATTAACCCCCGCACTCCCAAATGATTTTCTAGAGTCTTTACGCGAAATCAACCCTATATCAACTGCATTTTGGGAGCTACTAAGCCACAGATCGCATCAAGAGCTTAAAGAACTTCAATTAAAAAATCCCGAAACGTATCGAGCTAAAATAGCTGCTGAAAAAGGAAAAAAAATGCAATCTGAACAAAACCAAAAGAAATATATGCGCACTTCAAGCTTAACACCTCGTTAACTGCTATATGTTTTTTACAACAATCAATTAAATTTGCATCTTTCCCATTAACAATTAGTTCTATCAGGCCCTCTACGCAAAGTGCCTGAGCTGCTATCCTAGAACTCGTCAAAAGAATTCATTTAAATAATCTCAATCAGCTCTTGCATTTTGCATTAATCTTTACAGCCATCGCGCTATTTGTGCTGTGGAAAATTTTTTTCTCACACCCCATAGATAAAACGCTGACCCCGCAAAAAGTTTCTGTACACTTATTACAATAACAAAATAAATTGACATATAAAATCTTAACGCTAGTATAAGGCTGTTATTAAACAGTAAAAGGGATTAACTTATGCCAAACTATGCTTTTATAGTCGAAAATGAGCAAACTATTCGTCAACATTTTGAAGAGACATGTACGGGTGCGTATGCCACCAAATCAAAAAGTGCACACGCCATTTACAAACTACTTCAATCTGAACCTGACATGACCACACTTGCCGCGAATGAATATTTTTGTCACCAAATAGCAGAATATTTTTTTGATAACCGTGTGATTGCCTTATTTGGAGATTACCGTACATTATTGTCGATGCCTCATAAAGTGCAACCTGACCTTACACACGGAAAATATATGCAGTACTCCGCTGAATTTTTAGGTGATCATGACATACTACTAACTATGGACCATCAAGCCAGACCTGCCATTTTATTACGTTTAAAATTTAAAAATGAAGAAAAAGCAGATCTTATGATTGTAGTACAAGCGCATTACAGCATTCATGGTGATTACTACACTGGTAATCAAGATCGATGCTTATCCTATACCGCACTTGGACACATAACTAATCTGGGTAACAGCAAGGAAGAACAGCGCCACTCTGAACTAGAGACTCATAGACTTAACCAAATCATTTGTCAACGTGATAAAGACGGTATTCTGTCATACAAAAAAGACGGACTAACTGACTGCTCAGCATTAGATTTTGAAACTTATCGAGAAAAATATGGCATTAACTATCTTGGAGTTTTGCAAAACTTACTCAAAGGAGAAACCTTCTATGATATACAAGCAAAAGGCTTAATGTATAGCCCCGCAGCAAAACTGATTAAACAAATGCATGCCGCTGACACCATAAAAAGCTTTATTAAAATGGTACCTATACAAAAAGCATATAAACACTACAAATCACTAACAAAAAGCATCATACCTGATTTATTTACTCAAGGACGAATACAAGAAGCAGAGAAAGCTATGCAAGAAATTGTTAAATCTGATGCAAAAACATTAAAGCTAAATTAAAACTTTAACTTTTGCCCCGACACGTGTCGGGGCAACCCTTTCTCACCTCTATTTAACCTCAATTCTGGATAAATATTCAAAGCAACAACAGTAGCTAATGGTTTAATAGGTAAAAACATTAAAATCTTCTTTATATATAGCACTGTTAAGAATGGTTGGTGCATTTTAAGCGAGAATTGCCATTTGTTTCGAGGCAGAAGACATTAAAAATAAGGCGCGTAGCCAAAGCTACGTAACGCCATTTTTAATGGTTTTTAACGAAGAAACAGAGGGTTAGTCGACGCTTAAATTGAATAGTTATCGAGAATTGAGGTTAGTTAGCTATTGCATTCAACTTTACAACTCTGTATGATCGCCTGGAAATTAAATAAGCAGCCAGGGCAAAACACTTGGGGCATGTATACTAAGGAAAAATCATGGGTAATAAGAAAGAACCAATCAATCCTATTCAAAAAATCACTGTTCTAGACTGGGACTCAACTGTGTCGATTGAACACACATTTTTACAACATCATTTTCATGCACCACGCTGCATGCATGATGCTGACAGTGATAAGAATATTAAAGAAGGACTTAAATTAAGACATAGCGCCCAACACCCGCTTGCCATTGCTACTTACCATGACAATCTTGAATACATTGAAGCACAACTAAAGGCTGCCTATCTAAAATCGAATCCTGAAGATACATTCGAACTCAAACGATTTAAGAAGGCATATACAGCTGACAGTCGTCATTTTCACTATCAATATTTCACAGTAATCATTAATGGTATCACGTGTATCAAGCCCATTATCATCGCCTATCTACCCACAGATGACTTTGACGCACATCGCAAGTATCTAATGGAACACGGCAATAAAAATATGATGATTGAAGCGATTAGAGCGGCCCTTGATGCTAAAAATACTCAAGCTTATTTCTTCGATGATACAAAAGAAAATTGCGAATCTGCAGCCAAACTTAAAAATGTTAAAGCCTATCATGTCACTACTGGCAATGTTTTTGAAGCAACACTGATACAAAAACGTAGCTCTGTGCCGCTACTATTTTGTTATAGTAGAATCAAACCCGAACACGTTATCGATACACAGCGCACTAAAGGCACTCTCGCAAGATCATCAAAAATGGTCTATATCCAGCAAGATGATGAGCCTGAAGATGAAGGGTTCAGATCTAGAGGACCTTCAGTTGAACAATTTAGCATTGTTTAAGCAAACGAATTTTCACTGCATAATGCTTTCAGTTGCGCCTGTAACAAACTTGGAAAACGAGCAAAGACACCGACTGCATCGATGCTTTCCCGTATACTAGAAAAAAGTGGCCGCACAAACTGATAATCAAAAGCTTGTGCAAACGCACCTGGCAATGCTTGTTTTAATACCGTAGCGCGCTGCATCTTTTCTTGAAAATCATCAATATCAATCACTGTGGTGTGGGCATGCATTTCGGCTGCTAAATCAATGTGATGTTCATGATAAATTTCTTTAAGCAGTGGTCGGCGTGACCTCACAAATAAATCAATCACTTCATTTGTCGCTTCTAAATCAAACTCATCAGGCAGACCACTGCCAGATACCTGATCGATCAACATCACATGCCAACACAATAGGAGTTTACAAAACTGCGTGTAAGCTAATATTTGTGGGGAAATAGCATGTTCTTCTCCGGCTAATTGATTGCCTACCATCATGCTTTGCGCTGTTTTTCCTACTGACGCCACCGTTGTAGCATGCGCTTTGTCACCCACATGCTTACTGAGATGTTGGTGTTCTTGCTCACTCACAAATACCTGTGCTTCTTGCAAATAGCGTGTAACCTCAGACTCATACGTCTCTAAAATACCTTCACGTAAACCAGCATATCGACGATACCAACTTAAATCTGTCATGATTTGCCTTAAATCCTGCATATATGTCAGCATAACAGGTTGCACTCCGTTTGCGGGATTAACACTTGCTGCCTGAATAACTGGATTTATTTTTTCAACGATACTTTTTAGCATGCTGAGCTTTTCCATAAAAGTATCACTGGGTATTGCATGCCCCTCAACTTCAAGTGCATCTGCATTATAAGCAAAGTGCTCTGTTAATGTCGCCAACACAGTGATCAAACTTGGGTGTACTTGCTGAAAAGCGTGTAGTGCATTTAGTAGAAAAAAACATTTGAGGCTCCGCGATACACCCGAATACTTAGGATAAAGCTCAGCAAGTATTCTCTGAATTTGAATTATTTGCGCTGCTATTAAATCAGAAAATTGGTCTATCATGCCATTATATCTGGATGACTCTACTTCCATCTGGACATTGAAGTCAGAAAGCACCTCTAATAATGAAACAGCACAATCTGAATACTGTGTAGAAAGCGTTATTGCCTGCTCTGCATATGCTTGACGCTTTGCAGCCAGATCCTGATGTTTTAATTCAAGTGCTTCATCTTCAACTGCAACTGGTTTATTTGTCAATCGCTTTATAAAACTACGCTTCATTAATGTATCACGTGTTAAAGCGATACGCTCACGCTCTATTTGCAGGTTATTTTTCTCCAACTGAACATCAACCAATTGTGTCTGGCTCAATTTACAAAAATAATCTAGCTCACGGCATAATTTTAGCAATTGCTGTAGAAATTGCATCTTCTGCTCTTGATCTAATACATCACCTGCGCTCACATGACACTGAGCTAACTCATCAGCCAAACTGGTATTTAAAAATTCGTGTTGAGCATCTTCATGTTGAGATAGTCTTTCAGTGAATAACTGTTGCTGGTGAGAAAGATTTTCCATCAAACCACGACAACGCTCCTCCAAAACCAACCGCTCTTGCTCTAACGTTTGCAACCGATCGCACTTCTGGCGCTCCTCCGCTAATAGCTCCCATAGCTGATCACATTGCATCGTTAATTCTTGCTGCTCTTGCTGTAATTGCTCTAATTTTGCATATAAGTCATCTTCACTTTGCTGCTTTTGTGCTAATTCCTCACGTAGCAAATCTAACATCTGCCTTGCTTGCATAAGCTCTTGTTGCTGTCGCTCTATGATCTGCTCCGAACCTTGTTGTAGCACTTCTTTAGGCTGCCCTATGCTTTGCTGTGATAGATGCTTTTCTTGTTGCAACTGTTTTAACAGTACCTTTTTCTCTTTTTCCAACCTTAACACTGTGTCTTGTAAACCACCCATTTCTTGAAGTAATGCAGCCTCTTGATCTTTAGCACGCACTAATTCGTGACGCACTTGCTTTAAGTCTCGCTCAGACGTTACAGTAACAGACTCAAGCCCAGACGCTAAAGCCTGCATTGCTTCTGCATTAATACCATTACGTATATATATGGACACTACTTTTTCAACCAATATATCGGTACAAAACATCACTCCTTTCGCATATGATGATAAGCGCTTTACTAATTTTTTATTTTGAGTATGCTGCGATAAAAATGTTGCTAATAAAGCATAATCTTTTTCTTCCAACTCACAACCCAAAGAAAAAGCTTGGAACAGTGTATCAGTGTAGTTACTTAAAATAATCAGACCAGGAGAAACCGATTCCTGTGCTGGCATCAACATAATCAAAAACAGATTCGTTTCTGCTGCACTACCATAGTGTTCAAGCGCTATTCCCTCATTCAATTGCAAAGATAAATTAAATTTAAATAAAACAGAATCTTCTTGTGCATGACCAATTTGAATTTGTGCAATGCTAATTTTTTGATCGGTATTTAATTTTTCTGCAAATGTAAATCGTGGCATAGCTCCTCCTAAACAATGTCACATAGATTAGCATTTTAATGAGTTTGGGTCATGCTTCTTTAAAAGATTCTTATATATCGAACTGATAGCCACCACCACGGACAGTTTTCAAAATTTGGGGGTTTTTAGGATCGACTTCAATTTTTTTACGCAGGCGTGCCACTTGCACATCAATGGTGCGATCAAAAGGCTGTGCCTCTTGACCTTTAGTCAAATCAAGTAATTGATCACGATTTAATACGCGATTAGGATGCTCCAAAAAAGCAACGAGTAAATCATATTCGGCGGCACTTAATGGCACCGCAACGCCATCAGGTGTAATTAAACGTCGTTTATTTTGATCGAGCGCCCAATTATGAAAAGAAATCAGTGGCTGATTAGCCAAACATCTTGTCTTGCGCTGCGCTGCCAAAGGCCCTGTTGTTCTGCGGACTAATGCTTTAATACGTGCCAATAATTCACGCGGGCTAAAGGGCTTTGCCAAATAATCATCAGCACCTACTTCTAAACCAACCACACGATCAGCTTCTTCATTTGCTGCACTTAACATAATAATCAACACCGCAGATTCATTGCGCAAACGCCGACATAGCGTTAAACCATCATCACCCGGTAGCATAATATCCAATACCACTAACTCAATTTCTGATTTTTTAAGTAAACGCCACATCTCATTGCCATCACGCGCAACCGAAACACGAAACCCATGCTGCTCTAAATAATTACCAATCAGATCACGAATCTGTGGATCATCATCAACCACTAAAATATGAGATTTTTGCATAAAACACCTAAACTATAAATTGTGTCAGCGATCGCTTTAACCATTTTTGTTTATCAAAGATATTAAACCCAAATGGCTGCTTAAACATATAAAAACCCAGCATAGCCAATTGCATCATACTATTATGCCAACGGCGTGCACGTGTGTATTTTTGCAACGTAGGTAATGCTGCAATATCCTGGCCTTTTTGACGTGCGGTGATCAACACTTCTGCTAATGCTTTAACATCTTGAAAGCCTAAATTCGCCCCCTGCCCTGCAAGAGGGTGAATCGTATGTGCTGCATCACCGACTAACACGATGCCTGGTTTGGCATAACACTTGGCGTGGCGCATAATTAATGGAAACGATAAACGCTTAGTAAGTAACGTCATCTTACCAAGTTGCACATTAAACGCATTTGCAAGCGCACGATTAAATGCAAGCTCATCTAAGCCAATTAAACGCTCTGCTTCGGCATCATCCGCTGACCATACAATCGAGCACTGCTGTGGATCATGTAACGGCAATACACCGAGTGGACCTGTTTTTAAAAAGCTTTGATAGGCAGTATTAAGATGTGGCTTTTGGGTTTGAATGGTTGCCACTATCGCACGTTGACCATAACTACGCTCATTAACTTCAAACCCTGCTTGCTTGCGCAACCATGAACGTCCACCATCAGCACCTATAATTAAACCCTCTAGCGCCGATATACTGTCTACTTGTTGCGGACAACATATATCAATATGTTTATCAGCTTCAGCCATTTCCCATAACACACGTGTGATCTCATTATTCTCGATAATATAACCCAAATAACGTCGACCCATATCAGCTGCATTAAAGTGGACACGCTCACTTTTGGCATGTACCCATGCCTCTATCTTCGAAAACGGTGTGACTTTAGTTTGATTAAGCACAGACCATGCCGATAGCGATTGAAGTAAATCACGTGCATGCAAATTAATCGCGCTCACTCGCTGTGGCTGTACTTGTGAATCAAAATCTGGCTGCTGTGCTTCAACCAGCTGCACCTGAAAACCCGCTTGTGCTAACGCATTAGCAAGTGCTAGACCTATCATGCCGGCACCAACAATACTGATATTATATGACATATTTATTCTACGCATAACAAACTCGGCTGCGTTTGATAGCGTCCAAGCATTTGTTGAATCAGTCTGCGTTTTAGAGGTGGCATTAAATCGATCATCAGTAAGCTAGTTGCACGAATATGGTCTAGTAATGGTACTTGTAAACCAAAAATCCACTCTAAACGTTGCGTGAAACGTGTTGTAAATTTCTGATCGGGCTCACGTGCTAACACATAATCAGTCAGTGATCGACGTTCAGCTAAGTAATCAACTAACATCGCCACATCACGCACTGCTAGATTATAACCTTGTGCTGCAAGCGGATAAATACGATGTGCGCTATCACCAACTAAAACACAATGCTGAGTGACCTGGCGGTCAGCCAATACTGTTTTCAACGGGTAGGTCCCACTGCGTTTAATATGTTTCACCATGCCAGTGCGACTACCAAGCGCTTGATCGACCAAGTCTCGCAATCGATCATCATCAAAAGTTGCTAGTAAATCAGCATCACCCGTTAATACTAAACGATATTGGTGTGACTGCCACATAGGCAATAACGCTAACACACCTGACTCGGTAAAACGTTCATAAGCGACATGCTGATGAGCAACCGCCATCTCAAGAATAGCACTAATCGCAATATCATTGTGCGTGATCGTTTTTGCACTGATATTTAAAAGCTCGCGACAACGTGAATGCACGCCATCAGCAGCAATTAAGTAGTCTGCCTGCAACGTTTGCACCCCTGCAGAAGTATTTAAAGATAAAGAAACTATGTCTGTCTCTTCAATTTTTTCAATGTCTTCGATTAATTTAAAGTGACATTGTGAATGGTGATCTACTGCTTGAAATAATGCATGTTGCAATAAACCATAAGGCACAACGTAACCGAGCGCATCTAAATCAGCATCTGCGGCAGATAATAATAATGAGCCCAAGCGATGCTGCTCACTCACATGTACGGTATCAATCTGAGCGGCATGCTCACTTAACATCGTCCATACACCAATATGCTTTAATAGCAGCACGGTTGTTGCTGACAATGAAATAGGACGTGCATCTTGATGATCAATCGCTATATCTGGTGACTGTCGATCGAGCATAGTGACTTGAAATTGAGAGCGTTGTAATAAAGCCGCTGCAATGGTCATTCCAACCAACCCAGTCCCAACGATAACAATGTGAGGCGTATTCTGCATGCTGGTATTGTACTCAAGCACGCTATCTGCTACAAGTAATATACGATTAACTTAAACCAAGGAATGACTAATGCTGAGCCCAGTTGCCACACGTCTTAATAATCTTCGTACACTTATGGCACAACATAAAATCGATTATTATTTTGTACCTTCACGTGATGCACATAACGATGAATACTTACCAAACTGCTGGCAACGTCGTGCTTATATTTCAAATTTTGATGGCTCTGCGGGTGATGTACTGGTTGGGCTCAATAGCGCTTATTTATGGACTGATCCACGTTATTTTTTACAAGCAGAACAACAACTCGATCATGATTGTTTTACCTTAATGAAGCAATTACAAGGTGTTGATGCACCAATCCACAAATGGTTATCAGAAAATGCCGTACAAAAACGTGTTGCCACCGATCCAAAACTATTAAGCATGCACGAACAAAAACTATGGGATAAAGCTTTAAAAGCAGTAGGTAGTGAACTAGTTGCCATCGATAGCAACCTAATCGATGAAATCTGGACTGATCAACCACAACTTCCGACCAATCCCACACACATGCTTGATATTGCGTATACAGGTTTATCAACAACAGATAAATTAAGAGCTGTTCGTAAAGTACTACAATCACAGCATGCAACAGCACATGCGCTTAACTTATTAGATGCTATTGCTTGGCTGTTTAATATCCGCGGCTCAGATATTGAATATAATCCATTAGCTATTAGCTATGCTTTAATTACACTTGATCAAGCAACGTTGTATATTGATCCACAGAAATGTGATTTAGAGACACAAAAACAACTTCAAAAAGAAGGGGTCCTACTTGCCGATTATAATGATTTTGGTGACGCACTTAAAAACTTAAACCAGCCCACCTTACTCGAATCGGCGTCAGCCAGCTGGTGGATGGACATGCAACTGGGTAACGACAACGTGATCCTCGGTACATCACCAATTACACTCATGAAAGCGATTAAAAACCAAACTGAGCAAGACGGCATGCTAAGTGCACATAAACGCGATGGATTGGCACTCACCAAAACTTTTCACTGGCTTGCATCTAATTGGCCCGAACAAACAGAGCTTAGCATTGCTAAAAAAATGGCTGCTTTTCGTGGTGAAGACGATCATTTACGTGGCTTGAGTTTTAGAACGATTAGCGGCTTTGCCGATCATGGCGCGATTATTCATTATGGTGTCACACCTGAAACTGATCGCGCTGTCGATGATACCAACTTATTGTTAATTGATTCTGGCGGCCAATATTTAGAGGGCACCACTGATGTTACACGCACCGTGCATCTTGGCACACCGAGCGCCAAACAAGTGCATCATTATACACTTGTCCTAAAAGGGCATTTAGCACTGCGTCATGCGACTTTTGTGCATGGCACTTGCGGTGAACAACTAAATGCGATTGCGCATTTACCATTATGGTCAGAAGGTCTCGACTATGGTCATGGCACCGGACATGGTGTCGGCTGCTACCTATGCGTACATGAAGGACCACAACGTATTAGCAATGCTTACACACGCGTGCCGATCGTACCAGGCATGATCGTTAGCAATGAACCAGGTTTATACCTTGAAGGTCAGTATGGCATCCGCATTGAAAACTTGCTCCTTACCGTACTTAAATTTGATACCAAAGACAGTGAGTCTGGACACGGACCTTTCTATGCATTCGAAGATTTAACCTTATTTCCATACGCTAAAAACTTAATCGACACACAAATGCTTACTACCAACGAAATCGAACAGATTAACAACTATCATGAAACAACTTACAAAATATTAAGCCCTGATCTATCACCTGAGCTACAAACATGGCTCAGGGTAGCCACAGAAGCTTTATAACCAGTTGACGCTTGGGCTTGAAGTTATTATCCTTATGTATTGTCTCATATAAGACACTTTAGTGTTTGAAATTAAGCAGGGATGGACCAAAATGAGCATCGTTGAACTAAACAACCTCGAATTCCAAGTAGATACACTGATTAAAAATTTAGAAACACTGCAGGTTGAAAACCAATCACTTAAAAGCCAACTCGCCATTAGCAATCGTGACAGAACACGTCTTAAAGAACGCAATGATCGTGCTGCCACTAAAATCAAACGCATTATCAGCCAATTAAAGGATGAGTTATCATGAGCATTACCCAAGTCGACAACCATATCGTTACAGTTCGCATTCTTGGTAAACACTACAATATCAAGTGCCCACCAGAGCAAGCCGAAGAACTACAAAAAGCAGCCAACGTTATTGAAGAACGTTTAAACACGATGAAACGTGCATCAGGCACATCAAGTACCGATCGCATGTTAGTCGTGACAGCCTTGAATCTCTGCCACGAATTGATGACACTTAAAAACGAACGTGCCAACTTGACCAATACAGTCGATGATAAATTGCGTCATTTACAGTCGCGCATTTCAGCATTTTTAACCGCTGAAGAAGAACTCGCTGTTTGCTAATAGCACTTTCAGCGTGATAGAATATCTTATCCTCTGCGGTAAAGGCCAGCAAACTATATATTGTTGAATCGATACTTACTAATATAGGAATGTTTGGTGTCTTTGTTGTTGTGCAAGTCTGCCTCGAGTAGAAAGCCTGATGCAAAACCTAAACCTCCACCGTGACCTGAAAGGGTTTCACAATGTTTGCAGCGTTGCTGCGGAGGATCCACGATAAGAAATGAAATCTAAATATCGAAAAAATATTCGCCGCCAACGCCAATTCCTCTCAAAAGCAGACGTTAAGCGCGATTCAAAAATTATTTGCGACACCATCACTGAACTACCCTGCTACCAACAAGCACAGCATATCGCCTGCTATAGCGCCATTCAGAACGAAGTGGATTTGGCTACACTGATAGTGCATGCTTTAGAAGCCGGTAAACACATCTATCTACCTGTCATTGCCGATATCGATAATCATATGCATTTTCACCTTATCGATACCAATAGTGAACTGAAACACAATCGCTTTCAAATTTTAGAGCCCATAAGAGAATCAACCACTGCTATCGAACCTAGTGAACTTGATTTAATTATTATGCCACTGGTTGCCTTTGATCAGGACTGTAATCGTATCGGCCAAGGCGGCGGCTACTACGACACTTATTTGCAGTACGCACAGGCAACTACCATTGGCATCGCCTACGAAATGCAAAAAGTAGCTGCCATCACGGTAGATAGCTGGGATATTAAGCTAAATATGATTGTGACCGAATCTGAAATATACTCGAGCGCAACACTGCCCGAGTAACAAAATAAATACCACCCCAAATACACATACCGATAAGACTGGTTTGTAAAAAAGGGATTGCCACCACATAGCACGTGACCAAACCGGATAAATTACTCGAATAGCTAGGCGAAAATAACCACACACCAAAGTTGGTCCATATCCAAAAACCAAGCGTTGATGCTAACAGCGTTACCACAGATACCGTCACAGCAGATGAACGCTTAGCTATCACCACACCTAACACTAAGATAGCTAACAAGGCCGAATAGGTAAACCACATCCAATTACCAAACAGCGGATAACCATAAATCACACCCAACAAGATATCCGTTAATAACATAGATAATACAATCGTTACTGTCGCTAATCGCTTATTTAAATGACGCCCTAAAAATAATGACAAACATACCATCGGTGAGAAATTAGCTAAGTGCGGCACCAAACGGCACACCGCCACAAAAGCAATCAAACTCAATGAAATTAAAACAGATTTACGATCCATCATAGCCTCCTACTCAAAGAGGGCTGAGCATAGCATAAAAAAATCCCGGCATAAACCGGGATCGACAGCTGATATATAACTAAAAGGTAATTACATCGAGAACATATAGTTCACACCAACAAGGGCATTAAGTGAGTACAACCAAGCCTTTGGTCTACTAGATAAATTAACATTGGTAAATTGATTAAATTTACTTGAGTACTGCTTAGTTAAAGTATGTTTACCATAGTTCATATACTGAAAACCAACAAAAGGGCTCAAGTGACTTACAACATCTTTGAGAACCAAGCGAACATCTCCAAAGAAACCTAATGCATAATCGCTGTTACTGACGTCCATAAGCTGAGCACCATCAGATAATGGAATATTAAGGTCATAGTTCGTCATATGCACTACTCCAATACCACCTCCCACAGCCAACGCCAACATAGAACCCATTGGAATACGATAATTTGCGTCAACAAAACCACTATCAAGATCAATTTTGGACGACAATCGAGCCTGGCGGCTAAGATTATTAATGATGACATTTTGCCAACCAGATTTATAAGTTGTATCAACATGGTTATAAGTGACACCAACACTAAAGTAATTATCTATTTGATATCCCAATGTCATGAATAAAGGCACATCAATCCGAGTCTTAGTTGTCTTAAGCAACATTCTACTTACGTTTGTAAGCTGATCACTTTCAAACAAGTCACCACTAGTACCAGTTGACTTAGTAAACGCCGCACCAGACGCAATACCGACATACATGCCAGAGTCGTCGTGATGTTGATAGTGATCGGGGCCACCTGCAAGACAGATCGCGGGTAACGCCAACGTAAGGGATAATAATTTGCGATTAAGTTTCAAAACTTTTCTCCTTAAAAATTCTAAAATCTTATTCTACGTGATAAGTAAAAAAATGCCAACATAAGTTGGCATTTTAAAAACAGTGATACAGTTTTGCATCTAGCTTAACATAAATTTAAGTCGTAAATGTGGGCTCTTGAGTTGCAGCTTCTTCTGCAGGAGTCTCGACATATTCCTCAACTTCATTACAAGTTAAAAGATATACTGTAACAGCTTCTGGCCATTGACTGGGTTCAATACCCGCAGCTTGCATTATAGAACACCATGTCTGCTTCACATATTTTTTTGGTACGTCAGGTAACAAAGAACTAGAACCCCCTATTTCTAACTCAAGCGCTTCCCATATGGAATCGGACTTTAAATATGCTAACAGCTTTGAGTCTAAGACTTGCTTGCCATCTATAAGTAAATAACGGTAGTTGAACAACACAGTCTTTAGAAAAGCTACCTTTTCTCGTGGATTATGCTCAGAACCTTTTTGTATATTGATTGTCGCAACCAATGCATATAACGCATTGACGCTAATTTCTTCTGCGCTCATTGGCTTTTCAACAGCAGCTTTATGCCCAAACAACCCAGAGAATGATAAACGTGAATGCTGTTTAGTCGTTCGACGTTGTTTCATTTTATCACGTACTCCCTGTAAGAAGTCCTGCGCATCTAACAACATTTTTGATGTTTTAGATACCACTACTTGTTTAACAGGTGCTAAACGGTCATGACGCTTCGTCGCTGCAGAAACAACTGGTTGTTCTTTTGGATCAGGCTTAACTTCTTTTTTACTTGTACCTGTAGCAACACTATCAATATATGCAGAAATTTTAGCACGATGTGCAACCACCTCTTCATACGCAGCATTTTTGCTTTGATAATCTGCTTTAGCTTCAACACAAGCAGCCTTTAGCTTAGCTTCAGTACCTTCTTCATCTAACAGCGCTGAAGGATAGTACGACTCTGATAAAAGTTTATATGCTGCAGTTACCGAAGCTAACTCTTGATCTTCTAGTTGTATTTTTTGCTTGTGCTTTTGTATATACTTTTTGCGTGCGTGTGAAGTGGATTTTTTGCTTAAAAGTTTCTGACGCGCCATATCACGCTCAACACAGGCAGCATATTGCTCACTCACATTCTTAGCATATCGAGCATCTTGGTACGCATTTAACTGTAACTTTGCACTGTAATATGCACGATAAGCAATATTTCTAGCATCACCCGCTTTAGACTCTGCCTCAACCCGTGCTGGGTTATTAAGTTGCTGCTCAAGCGCTTCTACTGCTGCAGATAAATGTTTACCACTCAATACAAAGCGTGTGGCAATCTGATCATATACATCACGTATTTTATGCTTACGAATACCTTGTGCTTTTAACGCGTTGGTCAACACTACAGTTGAGTATAAAGAGAGCCGAGCAAACTGCTGCTCTTGAGGCGCTTGAGGGTGTTGCTCTAGAAACTCAGAAAGTTGACGATACAATAGTCCCTTTTTATGAGTAGTACAATATTCAGCGCACATATCTGAAACCAAATTCAAAATCGTTTCACAATCTATTAAACTAACATCATCATTACAATATGCCTCTATCAGAGCAGTAATGATCTTAACAACTTTTTCTTGTTCTGGTGTTACAGAATATTTTCTATCTTTTGTCTTAAAAAGATGCCAACTGCCATCAGCACTCTCACCTTGCTTTTGGCAATCTAAATAATCAGCAAGACAATTTTTGAGCATAGATAACTGCTTGCCATACCTACTATAAGGAAATATTTCCAGCTCTTGTACTTGTAGTTGCTGAGTTTCGTTATGATTTTTAAAATGTACATGTTTAACTTTTGGCTGAGGCTGAGCCTGTTGTGATGCCGCCTCAACAAAACGTGCGTTAGTATTAAGTGCCGCACTAGCCGCACGTGATTGAAGTCCACGTATAAACGCCTCGACAGGAAACTCTGGTAAGAACATTCCTGTTGTTAGCATGAGTGCTTCTTCAGGAAGTGCAGGGCGCGCAGTAAGTGCAGGAAGAGCTAATCTGTCCAAGTCAATAATCAAAGATTCTACTTTACTACCGGTGCCCATATCAACCGTACCAAGCACAGAATTATTACGTCTAAATATTACCTGATCAGCACTCAAGATCGCTTTGCGCTGTGCCTCATCAAACAAACGTAATAATGCACTGAAATCAAGCTGAGGGGCGTCAGCTTTTTGTAACTGTAATCCTACTTTTTGTTCAGCTTCAGGGACGTCAGCTTTTTGCGACTGCAGCCTTGCTTTTTGTTCAGTTTCAAATGCATCAATATCTATATCAGCATCGCTAAGCCCCTCTCCAAATGTAGACTTTAGCAGTTCTAATGATTGAATTTTTTCTTCAAGAGTAGCATCTTCTTTAAATAAAAATGTATCACAATGATCTATATAATTGTTAACCCTAGTATAATGCTGTTGTGAAATATATTTTTTATTTTTAGACTTAAAAAGATTGCGAAGAAACCTAAAGACTGGATTTTGAATAACCTTATGATCTATTTTGTATTGAACTAAAGCTATGTGCAGATTGGCCACAATACCCTTCATCCTTTCCTCTTCAGGACCCCATTCTGATGTAGTTGTAACAGGTACTGCTTCTTCAGGCGCAACTTCAGGCACTATTAGAGAGTCTTCTCTATCTCCTATCTCAAGAGAATCTTCTGAAGTATCACTGCCTGATGTACCATGCCCAGAATCTGGCGCAATAACACTGACCATTTTATTTAATATATCTTGATCAGGAGGCGTAACAAAGTAACTAGAGAGCATAAATATAAACTCATCAGGATTAAAAGTATTTTCACGTAAAAGATCGATCACACCATCAAATATCGCGTCAAAACGCTCATCACTGTCTAAAAAAGATTCCCTTAACTCTGCGTTAACCACACTACGTAAAAAAGCTTCTTGGTCTGCTTTCTCTTCAAAGAGCATTTCAAGCACAGCCCTAGCATCACTACTTAATACCTGCTTCGGCTTATCTGCCTCAAAATCTTTAAGTCTGCGTTCGAAAAGCAACACTTCACGACCGGTATCATGATAAGAGGTTTTTAAATCTGTGAAGAATTGTTGAAGACCTTGTCGCATACTCATACTCTCTTGCCTGCTCATAAACCACTCCGGGAGTTAATTATTAATTTCAATCGCTGATCTCCCTGACCAAAGCTATTTCTACTGTACTTTTCCATGGTATCATACCATTTTATAGGCAAAATTATACCCAAAAATACTTAAAATAGTATTATTTGGTGTCAGATTTAACGTTCTTTTTTTTATTTCTTTTAATCAGTTAGTTAGCACTGAGAAAATAACGAATTTGACACTATTTGGCATGAAAGGATATTAAATATGAACCGCTGCTTTTGGTTTCGACACGACTTAAGGTTAAAAGATAATACCGCACTTCTTGAGGCTAGCCAGTATAAAGGCGGCAGCCTTAGTGCACTCTACATTATCGCTCATCATACCTGGCAACGGCATTGCTGGTCCGATGCTAAAGTTGATCTGATTTTACGTCAGCTTAAGATACTTTCAATAGCGCTTAACACGCTAAATATTCCACTTAAAATAATTAGTGTTAAATCGTTTGCCTTAATACCTGATACACTTAGTAAATTTTGTATCGAACATAACATTAGTTCTGTATTTGTAAACAAAGAACTGTTAGTCGATGAAATTAGACGTGACCACCTGGTTAAACAAAAATTGAATGCGCATCATATTGAATTTTTTGAATATGATGATGTTACCATTCTGCCACCAAACGAGACCTTGAAACATGATGGCACACCTTTTAAAGTCTTTACACCGTTTAAGCGTAACTGGCTTAAAGTCGTCACGCCCGACAGATACTTTACTGACCATAAAAAACCTAAAAAACAAGCGCCTTGCTCAATAAAACCAGATCAAATTCCTGATAAAATCACTGGTTTTAAACGCACACCACATCAAGTTGATACTTGGCCTGAAAGCGAAATCAAAGCACACAAAAGGCTTGGCGTGTTTTGTGAAAATAAAGTTATGCGTTATGAGCAAGATCGTGATATGCCTGCAATTGATGGCACCAGTCAAATTTCAGCTTATTTAGCTAATGGATTATTATCAACGCGCCAATGCATCACCACACTTTGTGATAGCTTTAATGCCCAAACCCTTGGTCGCATCACTTCTAAAGGCGGTAGCTGTTGGTTGAGTGAACTTATTTGGCGTGAGTTTTATTATGCACTCGCATTTTTATTTCCTGAAGTTGTAAAGAGTGAGCCTTTTAAACCTGAAACCAAACAACTACGCTGGTCGCAAAACCAAAAAAACTTTCAATCCTGGTGTGATGGCAATACTGGCTTTCCATTAGTCGATTCAGGCATGCGCCAACTAAAACAAACCGGCTGGATGCATAATCGCTTACGTATGGTGACAGCGATGTTTTTAACTAAAACACTTTATATCAATTGGCGCTGGGGTGAAGATTATTTTATGCGGCATCTAATCGATGGTGATTTTGCTTCGAACAACGGCGGCTGGCAATGGTCTGCGTCAACTGGCTGCGATGCTGTACCCTATTTTCGTATCTTTAATCCCACCACCCAAAGTGAACGCTTCGATTCTAAAGGCAGCTTTATTAGACAATACTGCCCTGAGCTGGCAAACTGTACTGACAAACAAATCCACAACCCACCATTGGAACTGCGTCGGGAATGCAACTATCCCGTCCCCATCGTAGATTATAGTGCCATGCGTGCCAAAGTGCTCGCCGCTTTTAAGGAGTTAAAGAAATGACCCAAGCACGTCGTACCGTTTTATCTTGCATCGTTTGGGTAATTATCTGTTTAGTGCTGTCAGGACTTGCCGGCTGGATCACCGGCGAAAATATTCACACATGGTATGACCATCTTAACAAGCCCTCATTCAACCCACCATCCGCAGTGTTTGGGCCGGTGTGGACGGTGCTCTATATTATGATCGGTATTAGTGGTGGGCTATTATGGGCTAAACGCAATGAAGCTGTCATCGCTTTTATGTTTTATATCGCACAACTATTCTTTAACATTATCTGGTCGTTCATCTTCTTCGGCTATCATGAAATCCACTGGGCTTTTGTTGATATTATCGTACTGCTCGTATTTATCTTCTTAACTATTATTTTCTCCTTGCGCAAAAGCCTACTCGCAGCACTATTGCTCGTACCTTACTTTGCGTGGGTGATCTTTGCTGCGATCCTTAACTATAATTTCTGGCAGTTAAACTAACACCGGTAGGTTAGATCTGCGCCAGATCACCTTTTTTCTCGAGCCAGGATTTACGATCAGCAGCACGTTTTTTGTTAAGTAGCATATCCATCACTTTATTGGATTTCATACCATTGCCTTCAACGCGCAGTTGCACCAGACGACGTGTATCTGGATTCATAGTGGTTTCGCGCAACTGAATCGGATTCATCTCACCAAGGCCCTTAAAGCGTTGGATATTCACTTTACCTTTGATTTTATCAGCTTCGATACGATCAAGAATACCTTGTTTTTCAGAGTTATCGAGTGCATAAAAAACTTGTTTACCAACATCGATACGATATAACGGTGGCATCGCGACATACACATGACCTTGTTTAACGAGATCAACGAAGTGGCGCATAAACAACGCACATAAAAGTGTCGCAATGTGTGCGCCATCGGAATCAGCATCAGCAAGAATACAAATTTTGCCATAACGCAAGCCTTCAATATTTTCATTTGCAGGGTCGACACCAAGTGCAATTGCAATATCATGAATTGCTTGCGAAGATAGTACTTGGTCTGAACCAACTTCCCACGTATTTAAAATTTTACCACGCAGTGGCATTACTGCTTGGAAATGTCGATCGCGTGCTTGTTTTGCTGAACCACCTGCCGAATCTCCTTCCACTAAAAATATTTCACAGTTCATTGCATCAGTCGAAGTACAATCAGAAAGCTTACCTGGTAATGCAGGGCCAGTCGTAATTTTTTTACGCGTAACTTTTTTGCTAAGACGCATCCGTTTTTGCGCATTAGCAATTGCCATTTCAGCTAATTGATTAGCTTCATCGATATGATGGTTTAACCATAAAATAAAAGCATCTTTAACCACACCACTGACGAAGGCCGAAGCCTGGCGCGAGCTTAAACGTTCTTTAGTTTGTCCTGCAAATTGTGGTTCTTGCATTTTAAGCGATAAGATATAACTACACTGCGACCATAAGTCTTCTGCAGATAACTTCACACCACGTGGTAATAATTTATGAATATCACAAAATTCACGCATCGCCTCAAGCAAACCTGTGCGCAATCCATTGACATGCGTGCCGCCCACAGACGTTGGGACTAAGTTAACGTAACTTTCACCGACTATATCGCCGCCTTCAGGCAACCACACTACTGCCCAATCAACTTGCTCAGAAGCGCTCTTGTGATGCTCAATTAAAGGTTCTGCAGGTAATAACTCTTGCCCACCAACTTGATCTAATAAATAAGTTTTTAAACCATCTTCGTAATACCAGCGCTGGGTTTTATTAGTTTTTTGATCGGTGAAGCTCACGCTCAAACCAGGACACAATACTGCTTTGGCACGCAAGGTATTACACAGTTCTTTAACATCAAATTTTGCTTGATCAAAATAACTTACATCAGGGGAAAACCAAATATCCGTACCCGTTTGACGTGCACCACAGGTGCCGGTCGATTTTAATTTGCTTTTTGGTTTACCATGAGCAAATTCCATTTCGTAGACTTTACCGCCTTTTTTAACCTGCACTTTGAGCTGAGTCGACAGCGCATTTACCACCGAAATACCCACACCGTGCAAGCCACCGGAGAACTCATAGTTTTTATTGGAAAATTTCGCACCCGCATGCAAACGGGTTAAAATCAGCTCAACCCCTGAAATCTTGTGCTTCGAATGGACATCCACCGGCATACCACGCCCATTATCGATCACCTGCAACGAGTTATCTTTATGCAAAATCACATCAATTGTCGATGCATGGCCAGCAATCGCTTCGTCAACACTGTTATCAATCGCTTCATGTCCCAAATGATTAGGTCGGGTCGTATCAGTGTACATTCCAGGACGGCGTTGTACCGGCTCGAGACCACTTAAGACTTCAATTGCCTCAGAAGAGTATGAACCTTCTGACTGAGCTGATTTTTTTCCTGACATGAATGCCTCTTGTACATTTTGTTCATTGCAGCAGCTACGAAAAATACGAGGTTGCCAAATGGGTCATCTTCCCTTAGTCTTATGCAACCCAAAAGGAGGACTATAGTATGACCGTATTTTCGCAAAGCCAATATAACAATAGCCTAGCTGCAAGCAAGACCAAAGGGGAGCGTATCTCCACCCTGGGTTTCGTTATTTTTCTGACAGGTATTCTATACTATTGTTTCGCCTATTTGCTACGCGTTTATCCCAATATTATGGAAAATGAATTACTCGCGCACTTTAATACAGATTCTCTGGGCTACAGCTGGTTGACTGTTTTCTATTATGTTGCATATGCACCAATGCAGATTCCCGTTGGTGTGTCTGTCGATAAAATTGGCCCTCGTCGCTCATTGCTCGTTGCTTGTATTATGAGTATGTTGGGTATTTTATTATTTGCATTAACTGATCATTTTACCATTGCACTGATGGGGCGTTTCTTAGTTGGATTTGGTGCTGCATTCGCCTACGTTACTGCTTTAAAACTTGCAACACTATGGTTACCACGTAAATATTTTGCTACAGCGACTGGTTTTGTGACGGGTCTTGGCATGGTAGCAGCTGGCTTTACTGAAATTGGCTTTACCCACATCTTACAACAACATGGCTATGCTGCAGCCCTGCGCACACCACTTTATGTTGGCATTGTATTGTTTGTCATCATCTTATTCATCGTTAAAGATAAACCTAAAAACACCGTTAAAAACGAAGACCTCGAAGAATCATCACCGATGTCTTACAGTCAGCTATGGCAATATATAAAACTAATCATGAGTAACAGCCAAATGTGGTTAATTGGCATCGTTGGCTGCTTATTATATTTACCCTCATCTGTATTTTTAGATGCTTGGGCGATTCCCTACCTTGAAGCAACGACTCACTTCGGTGCTATTGAAGCGGCTGAAGGCGCCTCAATGATGCTAACCGGCTGGATTATTTCAAGCTTTGTTGTTGGCTTTTTATCTGATTTATTTGGTACACGTAAAATCCCACTCATCATCGGCACGCTTGGCGCAACTTTTGTGAGCTCAATATTGATTTTCTCACATGGCATCTCCGAAACCATGATTTTTATCTTACTCTTCTTATTTGGCCTCTGTTGCGGCCCACACCCATTGTGCTTTACACTTGCCAAAGAAAATTGGAACAAAAAAATTGCTGGTTCTGCCGTTTCGTTCGCAAATTTTGTTATTATGATGGGCGGCTTTGTGATGCAACCTGTCATTGGTAAACTGCTCAACAATGGCTGGCATGGCACACTAACTAAAACGGGGCTGCGCCTTTATACCCCACATGATTATGTTTGGTCATTATCATTATTACCTGCAGGTCTCTGCTTAGGGTTAATCTTATCGCTCTTTATCAAAGAAACTTATAAGAAAAAAACCAACGAAAGTGAAGAGCTTTCTGCGAGTATTGATCGTCTGGTCGAAAATGCAAAAACCTAATCTATGCATATCATTACTCGGGCTGTTCGTCGCTGCTATACATTACTATTTTATTTAGCGATCCCGTTTGTATTACTACGCCTACTAATTCGCTCTCGAAAACAACCCAATTACCGACGTCGATGGAGTGAGCGTTTTGGCAGCAGCAAAAAAATCGGCATACCAAGCATTTGGATTCACAGTGTTTCCGTCGGTGAGACGATTGCAGCAATTCCATTTATTAAAAAGCTAATCAAACAATATCCGCAATACAATATCCATGTCACCACCACAACACCAACTGGATCTAAACAAGTGATCGAAACACTGGGAAATCATGTATCACATAGTTATCTACCTTACGACACACCCTGGTTTATCAAACGTTTTATCAAACGTATCCAACCCAAACTGTGCATTATCATGGAAACTGAAATTTGGCCAAATCTATTAGTTGTATGCAAACAAAAAAATATACCAACCATTCTTGCCAATGCACGTTTATCTGAAAAATCGATGCAAGGTTATGCGCGGCTCGGTAATATTACGTGTGATATGTTGAATCAAATCACATGTATCGCCTGTCAAAGTCAAAGTGACTATGACCATTATCTCGAGCTTGGAGTTGATCCACAAAAATTAACCATCACGGGTAGTATCAAATTTGATAAAAGCATTCCTGATGATATTTCGATTAAAGCACAAGCATTACGTGAACGATGGCAACTACAAGACAACCCCGTCATCATCGCAGCCAGCACGCGCAATGGGGAAGAAGCACACATACTCGATGCATTCCTTAAAGTTAAAGAACAACATCCCGATGCATTTTTATTATTAGTACCACGCCATATCGAACGTAAAGCATCGATCGCCAAACTATGTGAAGCACGAAATTTGAGTTACAGTTATCGCAGCGATCAACAAGCAGAACTATTTAATAAAGATATATTAATCGGTGACACGATTGGCGAGCTATTACTTCTCTATGCCATAGCTGATATCGCTTTCGTCGGCGGCAGCCTAGTCAATACTGGCGGACATAATATGCTGGAACCTGCAGCACTTGCTAAACCAATTATCACCGGCCCGCATCTCCGTAACTTTAAAACAATTAGCAAATTACTGATCGAAGCACATAGCCAAATCATCGTCCATGACAGTAGCGAGCTGGCTAAATATTTAATTGACCTTATCGATAATAAAGATCTCTGCCACACCACCGGCGTTGCTGCCTTTCAGGTCTATCAACAAAACCAAGGTGCGACTACAAAACTCCTCACCCTAATCCAGGGTCAGACCTTGGGTTAATCTAAATAGTGATCCAGAATTGAGGTTAGTTGTGAAATTAACCTGACATCGATACCTACCTACTAGTAGGATGGCGTCATTATGGGATCAGCTAAAAAAAATGAAATACTCGATATAGCGCAGCAAATCATACAGTCGCGAGGTTATAATGGCTTCAGTTATGCAGATCTATCTAAAATAGTAGGTATAAGCAAAGCAAGCATCCATCATTACTTCCCCAGTAAGGCAACACTAGTTGTGGCTGTAGTTCAACGATATCGAGAAACCTTTAATCATCATTTAGCTGAATTTGAGTCAAGCAAAAACACATGGATAGCTCTTATTCGTAACTATGCATCTCTCTATGAAGATGTATTAAATCATAACAAATTATGTTTATGTGGCATGCTCGCAAGTGATACTGAAACATTACCACCCGTCCTGCAGAAGGAAATTTGTGTTTTTTTTGAAGATAATCAAACTTGGCTAGTCAAGATACTAAGTAGTTAACCCTGAATAACGAAGCAATTCTTCTGAGCTTCTTCCATCAAACGTATATACCCGAGCATCAATGATAAAATTTTAAAGTAAAAAATAAGTATCTTTGTCCATATACGACGCAGGTT
>JAUIDD010000041.1 GCA_030429175.1 Gammaproteobacteria bacterium | reverse complement strand
AAACGACGGGTCATTCTTGTTTCAACTTTTATTGAGCTCTATTTGAGCTCAATAAAAGTTGAAACAAGAATGACCCGTCGTTTTTAAGGTTGTAACCAATTGAAAAAACACTCTTTTCTAAAGTTGGAACAGGAGTGTCCCCTATGTTAAGATGACCCCCTTTTTTGGCAGTTGAGGAAGAAAGCGCATGACACCAGCAGAAATGGCCGAATTGGCTTGGGAAGCATTAGATGAAAACAAAGCAATTGATATCACCAACATAGACGTGACAGAGCTCACCGATGTCACGGATCGCATCGTTATCTGTACGGCAACGTCAAACCGACATGCAGTGGCATTAGCCGATAAAGTTGAGCGCAAACTACGAGACCAAGAAATTCGCTCAATGAGTACCGAAGGTGCTAAGCATCCTGATGGCTGGGTATTAATCGACTTTGGCGATATCGTCGTGCATATTATGCTTGCCGAAACACGTGACTTTTACAGCCTCGAAAAACTCTGGGGCATGACCAAAGCCGTTCGTGAAAAGGCTGTCGGTGAAGATTAATCTTATCGCCGTCGGCACACGTATGCCTACTTGGGTAGACGATGGCTTTAAAGACTACCAAAAACGCCTGCCAGCCAATTATCAACTCATACTTACCGAAGTACCTGCCAACAAACGCGATAAAAATAGCGATATCGATAAACTACTCAAAAAGGAAAGTGAGGCATTATTCGCCAAGTGCGTACCTACACAAATTACTATCGCACTAGATCGTCTTGGTAAAACACTCGATACACAACAGCTCGCCACAAAACTTAAAAACTGGCACGATCAAAGCCAAGATATTAATATATTGATCGGTGGACCTGAAGGCATTCATGCAAATTACTTAAATTGTGCACATGAACTCTGGTCACTATCAGCACTAACACTACCACACCCTATTGTTAGGGTTATTATTGCCGAACAACTCTATCGTGCCTACAGCATCATCCAAAACCACCCCTACCACAGATAATTATTTAATGTCATAATACGCCAACATGGAAACTAAATTCACAATACTCTCTCACGCTTGCCTACTGTTAGAACGCAACAAAACAAAAGTAATTATCGATCCCTGGCTTTTTGGTGCATGCTATTGGGGCTCTTGGTGGAATTTTCCAGAACCACAATTAGATAAAGCACTTTTAAGTCAAGTTGATTATGTAATTATTTCACATGTACATTGGGATCATTGGCATGGGTTATCACTCAAAAAATACTTTAAAAACTGCCACTATATTGTACCTGATGAATACCAGGGTCGTTCGCACAAAGACCTCAAACAATTAAAACTCGGCCCCATCACGCTCGCTAAACAAGCACGCACGCTCTCACTGCCTGATGAGATAAAAATTACCTGCTATCAATTCGGCTTGTTTTTAAATGATAGTGCAATTGCAATTGAAACACCCGAATGTAAAATCCTCGATGTCAATGATTGCAAAATCACTGGCCTACCACTCAAACATATCATGAATAAACATGGCCACTTTGACTTTGCACTACGCAGTCATAGTTCAGCTAATTACCGCGCCTGCATCAATAGCGATGACAGCTTTAAGCCTGACGATCCGGAGCACTATGCACGTGCATTTAAATTATTTATGCAAAAACTACAGCCGACATATGCAGTCCCTTTTGCATCAAACAGCTGCCACCTACACAAAGACACCGAGCACTTTAATCGCCTAGTAACTAACCCACTCGTCTTACAACAGCAAATCGGCACACGGCCATTTAAAAATACCAAATTAAAAATCATGCTGCCTGGATCACACTGGTCTTCAGACAGCGGCTTTGAAACAAAATCAACTGACTGTTTTAACCACGTCGCAGATGAAATCAAAGCCTATCAACAACGTCGCCACAAAACTCTCGACAAACTCTATGCTAAAGAGCAGGTGATTGTGATCAACCAACGTATACTCAACAATCACTGTGATCATTTAAAAACAATACCCAAACTATTTCGTAAAGCTCTAAATCGTCACAGTATTGCTTATGCGATTCGCACGATCGACAATACTTATACCTATTATCAAGTACAACTTAATCCAGTTAAGTTGATGGGCTGTGACAAAAACACTTACACCAATAGCCAAGTACGCATTGAATGGCCAACGCAAGTATTTAGAGATTCGGTCCTTAAAAATATGTACCACCACGCCTTCATTTCTAAACGTGTCTTGTTTTATATTCCTAATCAAAAGCAAGCACATACACTACAAAGCCTGATCAACTCACTTGAACGAATCGAGCTTGGTGTCTATCCATTACGATTAAGCTACTTCTACCGCATGTTTAAAAGCTACTGTATTCGCTACCGCGAGCTGCTTGTCTATTTTATGGCTTTCTACTATGCCAAGATTAGAAAAATGCCGCTTTATCTTGTAGAAGAACGCATTACCAACGCCTCACTCAAAAAAGACTGAACCCAGCCTTTATATTTCAACCTGGGTGTACTGTTGGCGACTACGCGTTGTGGCGAAAAACCACAACCAACTTGCGGGATCCTCTATGACTTGTTGTTCGAGCGTTCTAACCCAACGCTCGGTGACTACAGCCGGATCTTCGTTTGCAGGGTTTTCGCTAATGGGGATAAGCGTATGCTTATAATGCCCGCGAGAAACACGCATAATTTTAGAATAAAAAATCGGGTAATTAAATTGCTCCGCATACTTGGCAGGCCCTAATAAAAATGGCGTATCCTGACCTAAAAACGGCAACCAAATCACGCGCTTAAGATGGCGTTTTTTTGCATTTTGCTTATCAGCCAATAGAAAGTAAGCTGTTTGCTGGTCACGATATTTTAAAAAAGTTGGTAGCGGTTTCATGATAGAGGCCAAGATAAATTGATGACGTGCGCGATTACGCTTGACGTAACGATCAATATATTTATTTTTAAGAGGTTTATAGAAGGCAACACAGTTATATTGATCTGTCACACTCACCCCCCACTCCCAGTTTGCATAATGCCCCAATACTAAAATAAGGCTCTTACCTTCAGCATAATAACGCTTTGCGAGCGACGTATCACCTGGATCAAAACGACGCTTCATCACTTTGCGGCTAACAGTAAAGTTTTTTAGCATTTCAACTACCATTACATCGAAGAAGTTACGATAGATTGATTTGGTAAGCTGGGTAATCTGCTTTTGTGCTTTATCAGGGAAAGATACTTTTAGATTTTCTTCAATTGTGTCACGTCGAATGCCAAAGCTATAAAATATGAAAGTGAGCACATCGGACAGCACATAAAGCAGCCAAAATGGTAGGTATCCAAAAACAAGAATCGCTAAACGTAGCAGCAAATACAGCATCATGGGCGCAATCCCGCACCACGCTTAAAGATAATCCACGTAATCGCAAATACAACTATAAACATGATGACTAAAATTGAAATAGACGTTGTCAGCATCGGTTTATTGTAGCCAAGAAAACCATAGCGAAAGGCTTCAACAATGTAGTAGATTGGGTTAACCAACGATAGTTGGCGAAAACCATTTGGCAGCATTGATACAGCATAAAATACACCACCGAAATAAGTCAGTGGTGTGATAACAAAATTTGGAATCGTTGCAATATCATCAAAGCTCTGTGCCAACACACCATTAATCAGGCCTAGCAAAGAAAAAATTGCCGTTGACAATAGTGTAACCACAAAAATACTGATGATTGAATAACAAGGCAGATCCGCGAAAATTGCGGCGATTATTGTTACGATGACACCAACCACAATACCGCGTAACATCCCTGCTGTCATAAATGATACCAGCATCAAGAAATTTGACATCGGTGACACCAATATCGTCTCTATGGAGCGTGAGAATTTAGCAAAATAAAAGGTAAAAGCACAACCAGTATAGGCACTAGTAATCATCTGCATCATAATCAAACCGGGCGCAATAAATGTTGAATAGTGATAGTGGTGCAAGGTACCAATATGATCTCCAATCACATGACCAAAGATAACAAAATAGAGAATTGATGTGATTGCAGGTGGCACCAATCTTTGCTGCCAAATACTAAATATACGAATAAACTCTATGCGTACAATAGTCATATAGGCATTATATTTGCTTGCTATTTCCATACCAACTCCTAATGCGTTAACTGCAAAAATAATTCTTCTAAACGATTCGATTTATTACGCATACTCTTTACCCGTACACCACTTTCATCGAGGCGTTTGAGTAAATCTGTTACGCTACCTTCACGAGGCACTTCAACTTCCAATGTCACCTCATCAATCACTGTAACAATATAGCCTGAAAATGCAGGTAACGTTGCACAACAGGTCTCAAGATATAAGATAAAGCGCTCACGATCAAGCTGACGTAATAAATCAGGTAATGCAGTATTTTCAACCACACGACCACAGTCAATAATCGCAATATTGCGACACAAACTTTCAGCTTCCTCTAAATAATGTGTCGTTAAGATAATCGTTGTACCTGACTCATTGAGCTGGCGCAAAAAATCCCACATCATACGTCTTACTTCAATATCAACACCCGCTGTTGGCTCATCTAAAATCAGCATCTTTGGTTTGTGCAACAATGCCCGCGCAATCATCAAGCGTCGTTTCATACCACCAGATAACGAGCGTACTGCTTTATTTCTTTTATCGTTTAACTCTAATAGTGCTAAACAGTCGTTGATACGCGCCTTTGCATGCTTAACTGATAGGCCATAATAACCTGCTTGAGCCAGCAGCTCCTGCTCAGCCGTGCGAAACTCATTAAAGTTAAATTCTTGTGGTACTACACCGATATAACTTTTTGCCAATGCAAAATCTTCATCGATATCAACACCAAACACTTTCACCTGTCCTGTCGATTTACGTACCAGAGACGTAATAATACCAATCGTCGTCGATTTGCCCGCACCATTTGGCCCCAGTAGGGCAAAGAAATCACCTTTGGCGACAGTTAATGAGATGCCTTTCAAAGCCTCTACACTGCCCTTGTACGTTTTGCTGAGATTGGATATTTCAAGCGCATGCATAAGTGTTTACTCAAAGTTCAAATAATATAAATAAGTCGATTATCATAGGGACTCTACAGACGATGGTCAACTCACGTTTTCCTTTGAAACCCAAGTGCCTTAAGCCGATTCATAATACCCGGGTGGGTAGAAAACAAGTCACTTAACGAATCTTTGGATTCGATCCCTGCGCGCACGGGATCAAAGATATAAGCCTGACGGCGCACTGCTTCATGTGGTGTTTGACGATAGCGTTCAGCATATTCAGCCTGATGCGCTTCATGATCACCTTGAATTTTAAGTAGTGCACGTGCCATCGGACCGTTGTCTCGCATCAGCTCAACTGCGCCAGCATCAGCCATATACTCGCGCGTGCGACTGAGATAAAGCATCAGCAAAATAGTCACCAGTGGCAGCAAATAGCGCAATAAAATAATCACAATAAAAAGCACATTCGCACCACCATTACCTTCACGCTCAGAACGTCGATTACTACTAAATAGCATGTTATAAAATAAAATATCAAGTAGCATTACGGTTAGGTTTGCAAGTACGGATGCCATTAAGGTCAGCTTAATATCCATATGACGGATATGACTGAGCTCATGTGCCATCACCGCCGTTAGCTCAGCACGATCAAGTTTTTCAAGCAAGCCGCGGGTAATCGCAACCATCGCAGATTTTTCACTATAACCACTGGCAAAAGCATTCATATAGTCCGCATCGATAATATAAACACGTGGCATATAATGCAGACCTGCAGCAACTTTCATCTCTTCAACCACATTGTACAGTTGTGCAGCTTTGAGCGATGATGCATTTTCTGCAGTCACTTCCTGATACTCTGTGCCCATTAACATTAACTTATTGTGGAAAGCAAACGTAATCCAAATGCATAATACGGCAACAATAGTGGTGATGATCGCTATCGTTGGCGTTAACTGGAACGTCACCAGTGCCTTAAACAGTACCTGTAACGGCACCTGTGGGTACAATACCGTGGCGTGATAGAGATCGAATAGTAACCCGATAAACATATACAACACAATAAACGAAAGCATCACAAAATAAGTGCGCTGCTTGTTCTTACGTAAGGTGGCACGCCAATTTGCCGTGCCTTGCTGAAATTGATTAAGTCCGGTCATGATGTTTTATAATTTCACAGTGTAATCTTCTTTAGATTTAATATCGTCATCGTTAAGCTTCCAATAATTAAAGGTAAAGTCTAATTTAGATTTAAACCAACTGACAATCACCGAAGCAAAAAATGATTTCTTCTTAGCGTTGTAGCGTTCAATCGCATCGTTAAATGCCTGCTTTGCATAAGCTAGTTTATTCTCACTATTCACCACTTCTTCTTGGAGCTGCATCGCATTTTGATTGGCCTTAAGGTCGGGGTATTGCTCAAATACGGCATTAATACCACCCAAAATACCAGAGATTTTATTTTCAGCAGCCATACGTGCATCAGCATTACCTGCCATTTTTGCTTCTTCGGCTTGGCCACGCAACGCCACAACTTGCTTCAGTGTAGACTGCTCGTAGTCCATATACTTGCGCACTACATTAATGAGTGATTCAAATACTTTATAACGTCGATCAAGCTGAATATCTATTTGGCGCTCGTTATTATGCACCGCCTCGATCATCGCGATCAACGCATTATAGGTTAAGACCATATAAGCGATAACTAAGATGATAATAATTGAAATGATAATACCCATGAGGTTACTCCTAAATATAAATAAGCCTTATTCTAGCACGGTTATTCGCCATGCTCACCAATATAGTGCTTACGCACCGTAAACAGTAAAAGCAACAACAAGACAATTGCACAAGTAAAAATAATTGGCATGATCACTGCAGATTGTACGTTTAGTAAAGCCAGTACTAAAGTACCAACTACTGGCATGCCGACACCGATAAAACTCATCACCGCAGAGCCATTTGCCTTGTCGATCGCAAAATACATCGCCGAACTTGTACCATTACCCGATACAAATGCATGTCCGGTAAAAATAAAAAACATAGGAATAAATAGGCTTAACGACGTGATTACACCCATCACAAACAGCACCAACATCACAACCGCGGCACATAACTCTAATAGTGCACCAAAAGCAATCAGTCTATTTGCGGAAAAATGCTTGGTTAGCTTTGCTGAAAAAATCGAGCCAATCAACATCCCCAATGTCGGGATTAAGGCAATCATACCATAGCTCCCAGTAGATAGACCAAGCATATGTATACCGATAAAAGGCCCATCTGCAGAGAACACATAAGGCAACATACAACTCAGACCAAATAACAATGAATAAGTAATTAATACCTTATTGGTAAACACTTCAAAGTAACTGCGTCGAATACGCTTGATTTTAACTGCGTTAAAATCCTTGTGTTGTAGTGTTTCTGGCAGCATATAAGCTGGATAAAACAATACAAGCCCATAACCCAACAAAAAATAAAAACACACTTCCCAATGCAAATATTGTGAAATGATGCCACCTAAAAACAATGCCACTCCCGGCACGATGGCAAATGCCATCATCATATAAGAAGTGATCTTGCGCGCTTCTTTAGGATAATAAAAATCGGAAATAATTGTAAATGATGTCACCAGCCCCGCACTCGAACCCAGCGCCTCAAGTAAACGCCCAACCAACATCAACCGAAAAGAATGCTCTGGAGCCGATAGAATACTTACTATCGAGCCAATAGTCGCAATCACAATACCCGTATAGAAAGCAGGCTTACGCCCAAAACGATTGGCTAGAGGGCCATAAATCAATTGCCCTGTGGCATAGCCAATTAAAAATAAGGCAACAGTTAGCTGCGCATAACCTTCACTGATATGAAAGTAATGAACCATCTCAGGTAATGCTGGTGTGATAAGCACTGCACCCATAGATGCAAACGCACTCAGGATAATTAGGCTTACCAGATGTGGTTCACGCATATTTAATCGAAATCGTTCTGTCATTTAAAATCACTTATTGCTGGATACGTAATAAGCCAATATAGGTACCTTGTATCGTAACACGACTAGAATCAAACAACATCGGTGACAGGTCTTGATTAGCAGGATGGAGAATTATCATGCCGTTTTTTTGTTGAAAACGTTTTAAGGTAGCCTGTTGTTGATCTATCAAAGCCACCACGATCTGACCATTTCGTGCTGTTTTTGCCTGTTTGCACACGACGATATCGCCATCAAAAATACCCTCATCAATCATTGAATCACCTTTCACCCGCAGTGCATAATGTCCCTCGCCTAAGAATAATTCAGAGACATCTATCGGGTCGGCATCGGCTATCGCTTCGATCGGCTCACCAGCAGCAATCGCACCAATCAAAGGCACACAACCTTTTGCACTGAACTGCGCTGCAGTATCTATCAGCTTAATATTACGATGGCGCTTAGGAATTAACGCGATTCGGTCCGCCTCCTCCAACGCCTTAAGATATCGATGCACGACACCACGCGACTTAATCCCAATGCCTGCAGCAATCTCCGCAGCTGTTGGAGCAAACTCGTTTTGATCGACGAAATCTTTAATAAAATCGTAGGTACGGCGCTGGCCTCGCGTAAGCATTTCGCTCTCCTTTTGTTCTCATTAAAACAGTCTAACAAAAACAAAAGCGAGAAGCAAAAAATTAGGCGTTGTTTATCCGTAGCGGATGGGGCTTGCCTTCCTTATCGACCGAGACAAAGACAAAAGTACCTTCGGTCACCTTACGTCGCTGACTATTATGCTCAGTACCAACCGCCCAAGTCTCGATAGTAATGTGCATTGAGGTACGACCGAGCTTTTTAATCCGCGCATAACAACACACAAAATCACCCACCTCAACCGGCGCAATAAATGTCATTGAATCAATTGCGGCCGTCACACAACGATAACGCGCATATCCACTGGCAATACTCAATCCCGCCAAATCCATTAACGATACAATCCAACCACCAAAGATATGTCCAGCTGGATTAATGTTTTCAGGCATAGCTAAAATACGAATGGCTAATTCACCTTGCGGCTCTTGGTCCATGGCAACACTCCGTTAAAAAAAATTTTTTATTAAAACATAACATATGCACTGTAATAACTTCAAACTGATTTTATGGCTGCGGGCCCGGCTTATCTTGCTCGTCATCAATTGGTGCTCTAGACGCGATAATATGTAAAGCTGTCATTACCAAGGGAAACTGTCGGTCTAATTACCGAGCGACTTTGACGTACTGATGTTACTTCCAATTCGTTCGGTCTATGGTTAAATACCATTCGCCACCACTCATAAAAAATAATTTGAATATAAAACCAGCAATGCAATCATAGTCAATTTCAAAATCAGAAAAAAATCTCTGTAGTCGCCTGTAACGCGAGAGCTGCGTATTATCGCTTATAATGCTACAGGCCAATTTGCTCAAATTTACTGTCCTGGTTCTGAGCAGTGCGACTAACATAGTTACAAAACACATGATTCTGGCCTTGTTCCAACTCAAAGAATCATTTAAACTTTCCTTTAACTCGCTGAAGTAATCCATATAATCTCCTTTTTGGTAGATTGAAGATTATATATTTTTATTTATCAGCGAGTTACTATTAAATTCATTTTTTGTCATGTACTAAGGTGAGTTATAGACAAATGTCGACAGTTATGCGACGATCGATGACCTATTTGAGCCATATGCAAGATATAAAGGAGCATAACTAATGGCCAGTGAAAGTGAAGAATCAAATTTATTAATACACTCACCTAGCCCAGCAAGATACACGTTTGTATCCACCACAAAAAATATAGCCACCATAGCTGCACCCATTTTTATTTATCAAGGCGTGGATATTGTCGGTAGCTTCATCACCACATTACTTTTATCAAAGCTTGGAAAAGACGAGCTTAATGCAGGCAACTATATTGGGCAAGTACAAAATTTTTTACTTAACCCAGCCTTTGCCATACTAGGTGCAATTGGCCCTGTTGTTGCCCGCACCTTAACTACACATGGAAAACATGAGGCAGGTTCCGTTCTGTTCATCAGCATGGGGGTTGCGCTCTTATTATCTGTACCAGGAATTTGTCTTCAGTATAATACAGGCGCCATTTTAAAAGGCTTAAATCAGAATCCACGCTATGCAGACATAGCGCAAGAATTTTTTACAGGTGCTGCATTATCATTACCCGCCATTTTTATACTACGTATCTCACAAGACTTTCTAGTGGGTATTACCAAACCAAATTGGGCGCTATTTTTTAACGCCCTAAATAATGGCTTATCACTTGGGATAGGCTATTGCTTAATGAATGGTATTGGACTTAGACATAGTATGGGCATAACTGGCTTAGGCTACGGTTTTACCATAGGCGCTTGGGCCGCCTTGCTTTTATTTTTTATGACATTAAAGTTAAGCGCGTATTTAAGGCAATATGATGTACTACGATTTAAACGACATACCGTCTCAAGAACGCTTAATAATATCTTTAAACTCGGCCTACCTCGAGGTGTATCTGTCGGCACAGATATTTTCATTTTAACTATTACACTGCTCATGCTTACCAGACGCTGGAAAAATGACTTAACCGCTTATTCTGCAGCTGCAGCCTGGCTCGGGTTACTGGCGGTGCCAACAAATAGTTTGGATATGGCGAGCAGTGTCTTGGTGGGCAGGAAAATTGGTGCTAAAGCCTTTGCTGAAGCTAAATATTTAGGAAATACCGCGATTTTCTGGGGTGTACTAATCTCCTCAACGATATCAATGGTATGTTTGCTAACACCCAAACCCTTTGTGTCACTATTTTTAGCTGAGAAAGATCAACAAGACAGCGAGCTAATGACAATGTCTACTGACTTGCTGAGGATCTTCACCGTTTTTCTAGTATCAAATGCAGTTCGTTTTATCTCAGAGGGCGCCTTATCTGGCTGTTACGATGCACGATATGCCATGTTTAATGACCTTTTATTTGCAACTATCTTACCTTTTTTGGTAGTGATCTCACTAGCCTATGGCGATGCAGATGGTCACACAACCATAAGAGATCCTATGATTGGTAAAGCAACCTGTTTGACCGTAGCAGCCCTGCTATTAGGACGGCGCTGGTTACGGAAAAAACCGACCGACATTAATAAGCCTGATACTGACTGTTTTAGCAAGCTTCCATGTGGAATTTTTCAACAAGGGAGAGGGGCCGAATACACCCTACAAACTAGAGGAGACAATTTGAGTCACACTCACATTTAATACCTAACCTAATAGCATTTATGCCTTAACTTAGTGCTAACTGTTAGTGCTAACAAGGGTAACTCAACAATAATGGAGGAGATATTTATGAGCACTAACACAATAAAACAAACGACGAGGAAACTTGATAATGGCTATACTTTTGACATCCTAGGTGGCCATATTGTTAAGGAATTTGATCAGGCTACCACACACCCACCTATTTTATTCAGAGACTACCGAGAGGCAAGCCCCCAACTGCAACTTTCTTTAACTAATATCTGTAATTTTTCTTGTGAATACTGCTCCTTTAGAAAAAGAGCTATCGAAGCAGGTGCACCAGCTTATATGCCTAAGGATCTTGCTAAAAGAGCAACCACTATTTTTTATAATAATTACAACAACTGCACAAAATACGCTCGCATTGATTATGGCCTATCTGGTGAACCCCTATTAAAAAGCTCGATGCACCATGAACTTAATGAACACATAAAAAGCGTCTTTAAAGACACCTCTATTCAAGAAATCCAAGTCGGCACACGCACTACGAATGGCACCCTACTTAATAAACCAGGTTGGGAAAAAATGATTGGCTACCCTATGGACATTAGCTGTGATGGACCAAAAGAAATAAATGATGGTGTGCGAAAATATAATAACGGCACTGGCACGTATGATGACGTTAGAATAGTGATTGATAAGGCGCTAAAACACGATCCCAGATTAAGTGTCTCTACCGTGTTGACTGCTGCCCATACAAACATTCTCGATATTTATTTGCACTTAAAAGATGAGCTTGGTTTTAAAGCAATCTATATGAAGCCCGTCAATCTGAAACATACTTCTGAAAAAAGCCTAAATGAAAATTCGCTAGAAGACTTTAAGCAGGGCTATACCGAGTTAGTTAACTATATACTTGACCAACCTCCGGCAAAAATGCTGGAGTGCTTACTTTCCTTCGATAGTCAAGATTTCTTCATGCGTTATGTGTATCGTGTACTTCACCGATCTGTTCAAGTTTATCGATGTGGCGCCGGCATCTCAGGTAGCTACGTTGATACAGATGGCAAGCTGTACCCTTGTGCGCACTTTATTGGAAAAACTGACTATGCGATCGGCACAATAGACGAAGGTGTGAACCCGGCTGCTCACAAAAAACATTTAAACCTTCGAGTCGATAAAATAAAAGGCTGCAGCACCTGCTGGGTGCGCTATTTATGTGGGGGAGGCTGTCATTATCAAGCTGTCCTTGCCAACGATAAAATTGACGAGCCAGATCAAGTTAAATGTAAATTGGTGCGTCACCTTTGTAGTGAGGCTATTCGCATGATTTGCGCTATTAAAGAGCGTGCACCCTCTGTTTTAACTGCTTTACCAGCACCCTATTTGATTCCGAGTAAAGATATTGACATTGACCCAGACCATACATATAGGCCCACCAGCCAGCTCAGCGCGACCAACCAGAAATTTGATATTAACCTTTCTGGCACAAATGCATTAGAACGTGGTGTGATAGACCACCCCTTTCACATGCAGGCCTCGATGAAGCTTGAAGAAGATATGCTGTCAGTCTTCATAGACACAGATCTTCACATCAAATCTATTGAGTTCAATGTCATTAAACAGCAAGATCTAAGGGACTTCCTATACTCTGATTTACTTGAACAAGGCGACCTGCCCTCAAAACTGCAGTTTATCGCTTCAAGAGAAAAATCAAAAATAGAGCAGGTAAAAGAAAAAAGGGATGGTCCCATGCGCATTATCCCCTACCATAAACCAAAAATTTCTGTGGTTGAAAACTCAAGCTGTACCTTCACTGATAATCACTGTGAAGCCCACCTGCCGATTGACCCTAGCTTTTCCTTAGCAAATGGTAAACAAGAAATTGGATTTGATATGTGTATTGGTTTAGACGACGGTGCCTATATACAATTAGTCCGCTATGAGCCGTTTTGTATATTAGACTTAACGACAACATCCTGGTTAAAGCCTAGTGGTGGTGAGTTTGATTTGGATATCGTTTATGATCAAGATATCAATAAACTCAATGCCTCACCTCTTAAAAACTATGATCCCATTACACGGATGACGAGGATAAAAGCGAATGTATGCTAAGAGCTAAGCATGACAAATTTATTGACTTGTGAACACCCGCCTGCACATGTTTTAACAGACATTTTGAGCAATGGTAAAAAAATAAATTACTTCGATTTTGAGGACAAGCAATTTGTTGCTAAAGTTTTACCTAAAGCGCAAGCAATACATGAGCTTAAGAATGCACATTTATTTCAATCAAAAGTAAATGCGCAAACGTGGATCGTAGCAGCCATACCACAGTTAACTGATGTGTCTGCAGATAAGTCCATCTTAGTGATGCGCGATTACGGCAAAAATCTGGCTGAGAAAATTATACAGGGTACAATATCCTGTTTTGACTTAGAAACGCTCCTGAGATTGATCTTACTGGTTTTGTCCTATAAGATTTGTTGGGATGGCCTGGTTCCAAGGAATTTATTTTGCCGCGAAAATGATACTTCTCAACTAGTCGCTATTGACTTTGAAGAAATCGAGCTCATCCCAATAAAAAGAGTCTCTTCTTTAGTAATATTAAAGTGGTCATTAGGCTGGGCAGGCTTCGTTTCACAAATAAAGTCTACTGAGGTGTTATACCAAAAAATTGGGGCGTTTCTAAGTCACGAGGGATTTAGCATCGACAATCAACTAGTGCCTGCACTCGATGATTTTGAAGCAGTCCATTATCGTTTATCAAATACAAAGAGCGCACAGTTAACACGTGCGTATTGCAACAAGCTTACCTTAATGACAGAGGGCATATTAGCAACCACACAACCAAGCCTTGCTCAACTGCCGTTCAAAATAGGCCATCTTGCTGAAGATATCCTGCTGCCCTACTCAGCAGACTTATCCTTTCTTTATAGCCTCTGTGCTGCTGACATTCGATCATTGGGCGAAAAGGAATATCAAAATTTTTTGAAAACGCTCGATAATAAACTATCACAAAATCAATCGCCTCAAGCATACGCACGTGACATATGGTTTGAGATCGATGCTGAACTGTTTAATTTTATTAATCCGCGATTAAATGATCTATATTCAAACCTGAAAGCACTATCAAATAAGTTCGGCTTAAATGCTGCCATTCAAAGGGCAGCCCTAGTTGAGCAGTTAATTTATAGGCTATCAAAATTTTTAATGCTGTTACCTGTAGAGATGCCACAGTTATTGGTTCGTGGATCGCTTGCTCATGGCATTCTTACGACAAAAAGTGATGTGGATTTTGAATTTTCAAGTACTACTTTTCCAAATGGACATCTTGATTTAGAAAACATATTGATTGCATTTTGCAAAATCTTTGATATCGCCTGCGAAGGCAGCCTAGATAGACCAAAAGAAAAAGATTTATTGAGTCACCAAGCAGCTTATGGCACACGAGACCTACATGAGTGGATGGAAATGAGAGTGCTGATGGAGGACTCTAAAAACGCACTATGGTCATACCCCTTGTTTGATTTACCTAAAAACTTCTGGGCATGTAAAAGTCAATATGAGCGTGAGTATTACAGCCTGACGGCTAAACATCTATTTTTTCAGGTTCGTTGCTTGATACAAAGACTTGGCTATCAACGTGACTGTTTCAAATCAAACCTACCCCATATCCTAAGCAGTTTACCCAAGCAATTAGCAGACAACCTACTTAACTTACTACAAGAATCCATTATGGCATATGATAACTCTCAATCATATTCCTTAACAGAACTAGACGACCTACAAACACAAATAAATTATATAGCACAAAAAAATAATTTACCTGTCATTCTAAATACGGAGCAAGAAAATGCTAAAAAATGAAAACTATGAGCAATATTTTCTTTATGACCAAAAGCAACCTAAGCAAATCGACTTCTTAGAAAAAGTGTTGAAGCTTGGGATCAAATTTGTCTCTGGAGAAGTCAGAGATGGAAAAGTCCTAAATTATCTGAACCTTGATGAGCTAAAAAACTTATTTGATGAGTCTCTACCTATTGATGGGTTGAATTTTGATGAACTCATAGATACCCTAGAAAACAAAGTCGCAAAATATTCTATTGCTCAATCTGATCAAAAGTTCTTGGCCTTTCCCGATACAGGCAATAGTGTCGCAACCCTTGCTGCCGATATTTTATCTGCCTTCTTAAACCAAAATCTCATTGCTGTAGATCGTAGCGCACCAAGCGCTACATTTGTTGAGATGCAGGTACTCATGTGGCTAAGACAGCTTGTCAACTACCCAACCTACAGCTTAAAGACGCTACCTGATTTAGCACACGTCGGTGGTATGTGGACAAGTGGTGGTAATATGTCTAACTATACTGCAGTCTTAGTGGCATTAAATAATAAGTTTCCTCAAATTAAAAAAGAAGGGTTAACAAGCCTATCTTTTAAACCTGGTATTGTCTTAGCAAAAGGAATTGAACATTTTTCATTTTCTGGTGCTGCTGCTTCTTTGGGATTAGGAGAAGAAGGTTTAATTTGGTCGAAAGCTGATAAAAATTATAATACTGATATTGAAGCACTAGAAAATACCATCAAGAACTGCCCTAATACTAAAAAGCCGTTTATGTTAGTTTGTGTGGCAGGCAATTGTCGTACAACAAGCATAGA
>JAUIDD010000053.1 GCA_030429175.1 Gammaproteobacteria bacterium | reverse complement strand
TGGTATAATGGACAAAAATCAGGCTTCTAAAAAGTGAAGTTGTTTTAATGGACAAAAATCAGGCTAAGAAAAGTACAATAATAAATAAGAAGTTAAGGTGGTTAACCCAGTGGGTCTAGACCCACTGGGTTAAAAGCAATTTTAGCCTATCAGGGCCTGCTTTATACCTTTAAAAAATCATCAATAAATTTTTTCTTTCGCTGTAAATTTAAGCCATTATGGTTGTTCAGTTTTGTTTTTAGTTGAGTAAAATGTCCCTCTAAAGCATTGGTAGTATTAGGGATTCCCAGTTCAATATGGTCATACCAAGTAAAGAGCCATTTGGAGTTAAATTTAAGGCTTCTGTAGGCACTTCTTACTCTACGGTGAGCATAATAGGTTTTTCCTGTTATTGGATTTAATTTTCGTTCATTAATGAAGCTTCCCCATCTTGTAAACCACTGCTCTAAAGCTCCTTCAAAACAGGCTCTATCTGTTACAATCATAAGTCTACAAATCTGCTTAAGTTCAATAGCAGCTGTTGATTTGGGTTTGGAGGTGATGTAACGCTTAACTATAGCAGATTGATGAAACTGACACATTTGAACAGGTATGGGAGCTAATGAGGGGATTAAACCTCTTCTGCCATCACACACAATAGCTAGTATGGTATAGCCTTGTGACTGTAACTGAGCAATTCCTTGACGATATAAAGCATTCGTCTCATGCTTTACATAGTATTTTAATATATTTTCGCCACTTAGCGCATCTCGAAATACCATCACACCAAAACCTTTCCCCCAATAGGTGGTATCCATCAGTACTATTACTTTCTTCGGGCTTTTAACAGGAAATGTTACTTGATACATATCCAGTTTACGTTGGATCGTGCGTCTTGAACAATGATACTTTTCTGCTAGTTGATTATAGGTTTGTTTACCAACGTGGTATTCTTTCCATAACTGTGAAACATCAATACGAGAACCTGATAAAAATTGACGTTCACATACTATACATTTATAGATCTGTTTTCCCCGATAAATACCATTTTTCTTCGTAATTCCGCTGCCACAATGAACACACTTTTTTTATTCATATACTTTGATTTTAACCAAAGCTAATAATAATAAGCCTTTCAGAGATCCTTAGCCTGATTTTTGTCCATTAAGCCAAAAAAATCAAAAATTCCGACCATCAATAGGCAGCTTCACAAAAAATGTCGACCCCACTCCTACTTCACTTTCACACCAAATTTTACCTTTTAATGACTCAACTAATTTTTTGGCAATAGATAGCCCTAAACCTGTTGATTTTTCGCCACCAGTCGGCATAGCACTTAGTTTGGTGAATTTTTTAAATAAATGATCTCTTTCTTCATTTAAAATTCCAGGGCCTTGATCACAAACTTTAATAACTACACCGTCCTTTAATTCACTTAAGGAAACATTGATTTGTTTGCCAGTGGGTGAGTATTTAATAGCATTTGAAATCAAATTTTCCATGATTTGGGTGAAATAGTTAATATCTGTATTTCCAGAAATGGGTTCAACTGACATGGAAATAGCTATATTTTTGGCTTCAAGGTGATCATGAAAGGACCAAGCAATCTTCTGGAGCAGCTCATCGAACTGTACTTGCTCCCATTTAATGTTTGGATGGTGATCCTCAATAGCTCTGATATCTAATATTTGATCCACCATAGAGTGCATCCGCTTAAGGCAATTGGTTATAAGTTGAAGCCCCGTTCGATCGTCTTCTTCCAAATCTTTGAGCTCACTTTCCAATAATGAGCTCATACTCAGCGCACTACCAAGCGGATTCCGTAAGTCATGTGCTACAATGCCTATTAAATTATTTTTTTCCTCATTTAACGCCTCCAAGGCCTTATTTTTCTCACGAAGCTGAGTAGTACGTTCCTTTACTTTCACTTCTAATTTTTTGGTGACTACTTCTTGCAGTCTTTTATTCTCTTGAAGTTGGAGAATCAGGTTTTCTTTGGCTCTTTTTTGTTCTTCTTCCATATTCCGTAACCGATATCCTAGCCCCAATGAAAACACTAATACTTCAGCAACTATACCCACTTGACTAAACAATAGAGCGGTCTGAAAATTGGCATCTCCTAAAATCATAAAAATACTTATTAATCCTCCTATCCAAAGAAACGATGAACCAATTATAATATAATAAGCTAGCCGCTTACGTGTAGCAATAAGCTTAAGTACAATGACGATCGTTAAAATGGCTTCGAGCACCAATGCCACCATAGAAATAGTACCTACTAATGGAATTCTAAAACTAAAATATATAATGGCTTGCTCAATCAGTACTACAATAAGCATGAGTATAATCGCATACTTAATGATGTTATCCCAATACGGAATGAGCACCTTCGTATTAAGGTAAGATCGAATAAATTGAAAATAAAAAATGGGGGTTAAGCCAAGTGCCAGAGACCATCCATATGGCTCAAAAATAGGGTGCCTAGCTAGAAACATCTCCCTAGCAAATCCTTTAAGGATGAAAAAATATAATGCAATACTAATGATGTACAATGAATAATAAAGGTACGTTTTATCCCGGTTCGATAGGAATAAACAAATATTATAAAAGAATAAAATCAATAAAATACCATTAAAAATACCCTCCTTGAGGTTGCGCTCCTGAATCATTTTATGCCAAACTTGATTGGGAAGTAACCAAGGCAGTACAAATGGCATTCGGTGATTGAAATTCTTAACGCGCAAATATACTTCAAGCTCCTGCCCAGGTGAGAGTTGCAGATTAAAGCCAGAGACACGACCCTCTTTTACCTCACGTGGTGGTGAACTTCGGTACTGTCCACCTTGTTTATGCTTAACATGACCTTGCTGATCAACAAAATACACATCAATTAAATTATTAAACCC
>JAUIDD010000052.1 GCA_030429175.1 Gammaproteobacteria bacterium | reverse complement strand
GTTTGTTTGATATAAAATCCTGGTGAACCTAAGTTTGATCCGAGACCTAAAACAGCTTTCATAGGTGTGTATCTGTAATAGTAATTGCTGCCGTTTTAATTTGGGCGAGTGGTGGGTTTTTACGTAGGGTAAGGCAGGTTAAATTGATATTTGGATATTGTTTTGTAAGCTTATCATAGAGTTGTTGCGCAAGATATTCGATTAAGTGAAATGACTTACCATCACAAAATGCTTGTAGCTTTTCATAAACGGTGGCGTAGCAAATAGTATCATTGATGTTGTCTGTCTGTGAGGCGCTGCTATGCGTGAGATCGATAGTGAGATCAAGGTAAACAAGCTGTGATTGTGCGCGTTCTTCATCAGGTACACCTAGGTGTACGCATAATTCGATATCGGTTAATTTGAGTCGCATTTTAGTACTCCTAAATAGGTTGCTTTAATTAATCCTCTAACAGAGTTACCAAGCCAGATGTGTTTGGCTTCCATAAACATACATTGTTTTATTGGTTTGACTATCACTTTTTTAGCTTGAATTAATTGTTGTCTTAATATACCAGGTAGCAGTCCTGCACTAATGGGTGATGTAATTAACGTATTTTGATGCTCAATAAACAGATTAAACTGTGTGCCCTCGGTCATAATATCGTTGGTATTATAAAAAACCACTTCATTGTTTTTGCCAATTTTCTGTTGCCACAATTGATAATGCCCACGCGTAGCTTCGGCAGTAGTCTTATAGCGCCATAAGGGTTCTATTTGATCTATAGGTTCAGGCGAGACATAGAACTGTATCGGTTCAGCTAAATGTATGAGATCTGTATGTGTTAGTGCAAAAGTACCATCACGATTTAACAGTAAGCGAACTATTTGTGGGCTTAGAAATGATGTGCTTAGATCTAAAATATTTTGTCTTATGGTTGATATATTGCATGTAAATTTAAGTTTGCAACTAGAAGTACACAGCCGGTTGAGGTGATTATCTAAATATGCATACCCACTTTGAGGCTGCCAAGCAATCGTTTCAATTAGCTGGAATGATTGATTAAGCATATTTAGACTGTGCCTTTATGGTAAGTGCATGACGATCGAGTTTGCCAGTTGCGTTTTTAGGGAGTGATTCTAAGAATATGATTTTTTTAGGGAGTTTATAATCGGCAAGTTGTGACCTTAAGAATTCAAGCATGGCATGTTCGTTTAGCTGACTTTCTTTTGTAAGGGCAATATAAGCGATGACTATTTCTATTAAGTCGTCATCAGGCATGCTGGTTACAACTGCTTCGAGCACATCGGGGTGTTGATAAATCACAGATTCTATTTCAAGCGGTGCAATGTTGGAGCCAGCGGAAATTATAATATCTTTTTTGCGCCCATAAAACCACAGATAGCCATCGTCATCGATAGCGCCAAGGTCTCCAGTTTTAAGCCAGCCTTGATCAAAGGCCTGTTGATTTAGTTCTGAAGCATTATAATAATGTGTCAATAACGCAGGGCCGTTGATTTGAATTTCGTTTTCTTTAATTCTAATATTAAAGCCAGCAACAGCAATACCTGCAGATCCCAGTTTATTTTGAGGATCGAAGTTAAGACAATAGCCAAAGCATTCTGTCATGCCAATGCCAATAATTGGTTCAACACCAAAAGCTTTGACAATCGTTTCTCGCATGGCTCGTGGTAGTGCATCGCCTGCGATAAATATTTTTTTAAGATGATGTATTTCTTTATTTAAAGATAAGACTTTTTTAGCAAGCCAATAGGCAAACGTTGGCAGGAGTGCGGTGCTCGTAATGTGTTGTGATTCAATCAGTGCAAGTGCTTTATCGACATCGAAGCTTTGCATCATTACAAAAGGCAATTCTAAATATAAGGCAGGTAGCAGCTGATAAGAGAATGCCATTGCATGATTAATAGACAAGCAGATTAGTAGTCGATCTTGATTGGTATAGCGCATATCTTTCGTGATTAGTTTTGCATAGTTATGACATTGTACGTAGTTATGTACCACACCTTTATAATCACCCGCAGTACCAGAGGTAAATTGAATCACCTTGCCTTGAGGGTGGTCGACAGGCTTATCAAGCATGTGTGTCATATTCGGCAAGTGTTCGAAACAGATTAAATGAATATTTAACTGTTTGCACTGCGCTATAAACTCAGGTGTGTATGTGTCACTTGAAACCCACAAATGTGAAGGCCGATGTTGTGTAACCAATCTTAATAATTCAGGTACTTTTAAACGTGGATTAATCGGCATGATATCGATATCGATAAACCAAGCGCCAAGATAAGCAAGTATATTTTCAAGACTGTTAGGCAAGCAGAAGGCAAGACAGCTGATTTTGTTATCGATAAGCCATTGCCCCATTTGAAGTGCTTGCATGTATAGCGCTTCATAGGTGTACTCTTGGTCATTAATGATAATGGTTTGGCTGTGACTTTGGGGCTTGTTTAACATAAGTTTTGCACTGCGATAAATTTGGCCATTATTCAAGACTCGAGTGGTGGTGTCAATGGGGCTGATCACGTCCCAAAAGTACTGGTAATATTGGAGGAATCTCTAGAATATTACAGATAATTTTGACGGTCTTTTTTGGGATTATCTCATATTTTTGTCAACTGAATGGATTGTAACTAATTGATTTAAAATGAGTTAGTGTGTTTTTGTACGGTACAGAGATTATTTAGAGAAAAAATATCAAAGTTTCTTGGACTTAAAGAGTCGTTATTTGCAGACTATCGATTTACTGGATCTAATATGCTAAAATATTGAACAGATCTATACGGGATGAGAACTTTTATCAAAGATTTTTATATGCGCTCCCTGGTGAAACTGAGCTTGTCGAATTTCATCAGAGAGAGCTCTTTCGCCCACCTCTTCCAATGCTTCTTGCGAAGCACTGTCATATGTGTGC
>JAUIDD010000040.1 GCA_030429175.1 Gammaproteobacteria bacterium | reverse complement strand
TGCTTTATTTAGTGTCTTCTCTGCACGTTCTCTAGCTTTATCCGAATAAACTACGATCCAGCGTTGCTCCATATCATAATCCCTTATAGGTACCACATAATATTTATTTTCATTATTCAGAACTTCCCACGAGTTTTCTTTTAAAGCATGACTAACAGCTGTTTTTTCTTGTTTGCTCGTTCTTGGAATACGAGTTATGAAATTAAGTTGATTTAAGTTCGCAGCATTTTCCTTGCAATATAGTTTCGAATCAGCAACTAAAAAACGTGGACTTTCTGATTGCTTAAAGCCCTCAATAAGCATATTTGTACGCTCCCTAAAAATAACACTATCTGATTCATTACCGCCCCAAGTCTTCATCATCAATGGTATGCCACCATCTTGACTAACCAATAACTCTTGTACCAATTGTTTTAAGTCTGGACGATGATCTTTTGAGTAACCATGAGTAACTTTAATTGTATGCTCATCAGTTTCTGACAAATATTCACCTGTTAATGAAAATGTTGTGGTGTCTTCACTTAAAAATTTCATCTCTACACATTCTTGATCCATACTTTGTGATGACAGCTCATAAAATAATGATTCACAGCCATAATCATGAATGCTATCTAACACCTTACCAAGTTTATGGCGGTTAAAATACTCTGCTTTGACTCCCTCACGAAACAAAATATCAACAGCCTTTGTCGTAAAAAAGTGTGGTGTTAAACTCAAAGGCTTATCTGAAAAACCAAGCCCGTTTAGTATCATCCCTGCTACAGCCTCTCCAGCCGTGATCTTTTCTTGATCTTGTGTGTCTTTTTTTAAGCGCATATCTATTGCCTCAATAAGACCAAGATCTTTAATAACACCTGAAATGATTCCTAAATGATCAAGACGCTTGATATCCATCTCCATTTTTTGCTCCTCATGCTTAATGAGGGCTTAGATTAACTCAATTTCAACTTATAAAAAATATTTTTCCTGGGCTTAGGCTAGATCAATGTGAGCTATAAGGCCTTAGAGTGTGCTCTGTGGTTTTTTGGGTGTGTTTGGATCTATGTTGGCATGCAAAGATGCAAACAAACTTGATTGGTGAGCGCTCTTTTGGTCCATTATTTTGGTGATTTCTGCAACTGTCCCCTCGACAAGGGCTGCCGTTGTATCGACAAAGGCCATTGGATGACGGTCATAATGCGCAGCTACAGGTAGCTCAGTACAGCCTAAAATTGTTGTTGATACGCCCATTTCTGACATATAGTGAATAGCTTCTTTAAGGGCATCACGTGTTACTGGTGCTGAGGACTGTCCAATTTTGACTTGTTCAATAATAAAATCTACGGATAGTTGTGTTTTTTTGTCAGGTAATACAACCGATATTTGATTTTCAGCAAAGGCATTTTGATAGAGCTTAGCTTTGGCGGTGGCTCGAGTTGATAATAAACCAATTTTATTTAAATTGTGGTTTTTGAGTGTATATTGGGAAACAATATCTATCATATTAAGTATTTTAACGCCAGACTGTTCAATCAGAAATGAATGAAAATAATGAAAGGTGTTACAGGGAACGACAACGAAATCAACATGATATGACTTAAATACTGCTAACTTTTCTAAAACTTTATCTATAAAAATGGTGGGCTCTTTTTGCTCTAATGCTTCTAAAACACTTTTATCTCTGCGTGGAATGCTGGGGTCTGATAATAAAATCACATTTGGCTGCATTTGTTCAGACTTGCCTATAAATGCTTTGGTGAGTAGATGATAAAAATGGCTTCCTGCAATTGAGCCCATGCCGCCAAATATACCAACAGTGACTAAGTTTTTGCTGGGCATAATGTTTCTTCTCCTGTTTAGGGTTGATGTGTCGTGTTTATCGCGGGTTCTTCTAGATAGCCTTCGAGTTTTGCTCTGAGTAAATCCCAAAGTGGATTGCCAAATATGTTTTGACTTCTTGCTTTGGTTATTTCTTTTTCGTTAATACGTACGACTTTAAAACCACACATTTTGAGTAAATGAACTTTAAAACAATCTTTTTGTTGTTTTTTGGGGGAGTTATGCACATAGCCATCAATTTCAATAACGATACTATGTTTTAGAAGATAAATATCGACAAATAAACAGTCGTGAAGTAATTTTTCTTGAATGTTTTCTACGCCATATCTTGCAAGTGTATGGCTTATATCTCCTTGTGAGGCAGTGATGCGGTTTCTGGCTATAAGGTCTTTTTTGCTTGGAGTAAGGTAAGTAAAGCCTGGTAATGTTACTTGTGCCATTTTTTGAAAATAAAGTTTTGATTGTAATAGCTGGTTTTTAGTTCGGATATCTATTTCTTTATGTTTAGCAGCATTATTAATTAATCTATAAAGATTGAAAATATTGTAGTAATTATTTTCTTTAAAATCATCTATAAAGTCCTGAGATAATTCAATTTTCGAATACAAGTTAGCGAGTACATGTAGCCTATATGCTGTGTTGTTAATGTCATCTGCATAAAAGTTTTCGTATAAGTTAGCAATAAATGCAGTTAGGTCACTTGGCCTTAGCGCTTGAATTAAAGCAGCTTGATAAGCTGATATAGTGTATAAATCGTTAAAGAAGGTAGATAATCCAGATAGATTATTATGTTGATTTACAAAGAAGTCTAGTGGTGCATTTTCAATGGATCTAGCCATAAGGGTTATCAGAAACCTAAAATCAGTCGGATTAATAAAACAAGCTAATTCGGGGCGTTTTTCAACTATTTCACTAAGGCCACCTAGAAAATTTTTGATGTGGTACACGTCAATAGGTTTTCTTTTACTTTCTTCATTTGCTAACACACAAAAACGTTTTAAAAGTTTGCTGATTAAGTGTCGACTGAGCTTATGTAGAGGTGTGACTAACCAAGCACTAAAACAACAAAAGTGAAGCATGCGTGTACTGAGTTCTTCTGTGTAAGAGGATTTAATGGCATGTGCTTCAAAAATAATTCTGATATGTCGTTCATCATCTTTAAAAACTTGGCTGCTGATCCAACGATCTTTGTAGATGAAATATAGCTTGCGTAAGAAATCGCTCACTATTGTGGGCGTGAGCCTATCGCAATCCTTATAAATTTGTTCGCAGACAGTATGGGCGTCATGACTTGTTAATTTTGGATTTGCTAGTTTATTGATTAGCTTGTTTATTTTGTACGCATATTTTTGTTGGTGGCACTCATGTTTTATTGTTTTGTCTTTTGGCATTGTGCAAACCTCATTTGTACTGCTTGATTGAAATCATACACAACATAGCCTCATTTGCAAACATATATAATAAATATTTATCTGTGGTAATTTTTCATTTGTTATTTTTTGCGCTAGTTTTTTTAGCTTTAATTATGGTATTTTAGTGTCAGTCTCTTATTAATATTAGCACGGATGTTATTATGCCTTTTACAAGAATTCTTTTTATTTTTATTCTGCTTATGTTTCAGGCTGCATTAGGTGCATCACCAACACCATTTGATGTAGATAAAGCAAATAAACGCTTTGACCAGATCAATATTAAGCTTTCAACACAAAATCTGAATACAAAAGACTTAGAGTCTGCTATTTCTGAACTAGAAGCGTTACAAGCAAAAGCGAAAGCATGTGTTGAAGAAAATGAAAATCAACTCAAGCTGATATCAGAAGCAGCAGTGAATCACTATGATCTTAATAAAAAAGAAGGTGATAAATCTAAATATTTAAATAACGAGCAGCAAAACTATCATTCAAATTTAGTGCGCTGTAAGTTATTTGTATTACGCACTAAGGATTCTATTGCAGCATTTAAAGAAACTATTTCGAAGGTTAATACCAGTGCGCTTTTGGATACACGGGCTACATTATGGATGTTGTTTTCACTAAATCCTTTGCATAGTTTATCTCAAGTCAATATGCAAACGATGGCGGAGTATTCTGGTATTACAGCATTATCCCAGGCAACCGGATATACCCTTTTAGGTTCATTATTAGTAGGGCTGATTATCAGCTTTGCTTTTTTCAATCTATTAAAGCGGCATGATAACAAAATATCGAATGTACTATCTAAATTTATAATCCCGATTATGCTTTTTGGAGTGGCAAGTCTATTTTTTTGGTTGACTGATCGTAATAAAGAGGCGAATACTATTTTTGAGTTGGGTTTTTATGCGATATTTTTATTTAATCTATTTTTATGTGTCACTTATTATATATATGGTTCGTATAATGAACATAAAAATATGTATCAACGTATTGTGGCATTAGCGAGTTTTGTATTATTCGGATATCTTGTACAAGTTATATTTACTCAGCAATCACTAAGCGCATCGTTGTTTGATTTAGCCTCTATAACGTATCTTGTTGTCTTAAATGCATTGGCTGTATGGCTGTTATGGCCGCATGAGTATCGATTCAAAGCATATGGTGTGCGTATGCTGCTTAGATCAGCGCTTATTATATTCTTCATCGCCAATACTTTAATTACGTGTTTTGGTTATTTATCGTTATCCTATTTTCTTGTGGCTGGTTTATTATTGACGACATTGCTTTGTGCTGCTACTTATATTGTAACGGCAACTATCAATAAATTTGCTCATGATATTCAAAGTCGAAAATTAGTTTATGCACAAAAAATTTTAGATAACTTAACTATAAAGCGAAATCGCAATTTTCCTGAATTAATATTAATTCAATTGGCATTATATTTAATGATTTTATCAGGTTTTATTTTATCCTTGTTTAAAATATGGCATCTTCCAGAAAATTATATTTATAATATGGAGGTAGTATTCGTTGATGGTTTTAATTTTTCCAGTGTTTCAGTATCCTTACTTAGTATTATTTATGCATTATTGATTTTCGCTTTTCTGAATATATTAGGGCGAGCCATTTCAACAAGAATTTCAAAAAAGCACCATTTTTCAGGTGAGCAAGATACGCAATCGGCAATCGCTTCGATTGTGACTTATATTAGTTTTTGTGTAGCTCTAGTAGCATCCCTGTTGGTATTAGGGATTAATTTTACAGGCCTTGCCATTATTATTGGTGCATTATCTGTTGGTATCGGTTTGGGATTACAAACGATCGTTAATAATTTTGTATCAGGTTTGATTTTGCTGATTGAAAAACCAATAAAATCGGGAGATCGTATATTGGTAAATGGCATAGAAGGATTTGTAAGAAAGGTACGTATTCGTTCGACTCAGATTATGACGCTTTCTAAAGAAGATGTTATGATTCCTAATTCCGATTTAGTCACCAGTCCGGTTACAAATTATATGTTTAGAAATAATATTTGGCGTGTGACAGTCAAGGTCGGTGTGGCTTATGGTAGTGATGTCGATCTTGTTAAACAAACATTAATGGAAGTTGCATTGGGTCAAGAGCTCGTTATGAAAGATGCCCCACATGAGCCTATAATTTTATTTAAAGAATTTGGTGATAGTAGTTTACTTTTTGAATTGTGGTGCGTGATACCAGATGTAAATAAAAAGTTTTATGTCACCAGTGAGCTACATTTTAGAATTGATGAGGCTTTTCGCCAACGACAGATTACCATTGCATTCCCACAAAGAGACGTGCATATCAAAACATCATCAGCTGTTACACCAGAGAAGCATTCACTGGTATAAGTAATTATTTTAATTTTATTTAGGCGGTAGGTAATCAACGAGTGCTCTTGTTTCGTTGTAAGCTATGCTCGGATTCAAGCCGGTTATTTTTGTAGTTCCGAAAATACTTGTAATGTCACTTATGGGAGGGTCTACAGGTGTTGGTTCATCGTTTTCAGAGTGTGTTGGTGATGCGGGTCGCTCGAATGTGTCTATAGGTGTATATTGAACATCCACTTCTAATTGTGAAGGTCTCTCTACAAAAATGCCAACAGATAATCTGGTTAACTTTGACATAGATTGCAGTTCGAGTTTTTTGAGGCTCTTTAGTTCTTTGAGTGCCTTTGGTAGTGAGGTTAGTTTAGAGTTACCGCTTAGAATCAGCTTTACTAGCGCTGTTAATTGGCCTATGTCTTCAGATAGTTCAGTGAGTTCATTGCGCTTTAGGTTCAATGTTTGTAGTGATGTTAATTGCCAGATGCTATCGAGTGGACCGGATAAGATGTTGTTTTCTAGATCGAGATATATTAATGCTCTTAACGCTCCAATACTTTTGGGTGCAGTCGAGAAATGGTTGTCATATAGAATAAGTATTTCTAGTTTGGTTAAGTGGGTGATGATGTGCTTAGGTAGGTCGGTAAGTTTATTGCCACTAAGGCAAAGTTTCACTAGAACTGTTAAATATCTGAAGTTTTGTGGGAGCTCTCTGATGTCTTTGTAGCTAAGATCTAATTCGTTCATAGCGGGTATCTCTTCTGGCGAAGTCTCTTCGCCATGACTTTGGAGCCATTGAGTTAATGCTTCTAATTCTTCTGTTACCGTTGAGTGACGCATGCTTTAAGCTTTTTTAGTTATGTTGATCGTTAATCGAAGTACAACTCCATAAAAAAAGCCCCAAATGGTTTGAGGCTTTTCTATCTCGCTCTGACAGCAACTTTAGGGTTTACTTTAGTCGGTTAACGCATCAATGTCGGTTGATATGTAGTTCTATCGTACTCTTGGGTCTCTGGAGTGTCAATCTCACCTGTGATCACCTATTGATCAGGTGTCTCTTGTTAAGGTGCTAATCAGCTGTTCTAATGAGACAAATTTTTGAGAATATTTTTTTAAACTTTTTTGCCATGAAGTAGGTGGCATTTTGTGTAATATCTTAACTAGTTGATTTCTTATTTTGGTAGACAATCATCAGTAGGATTAGAATAAGAAGTGGTATTACTAGATGACTATAAAGTAACCAGTATAGTGGATTGTGATTACCTGTATAAGAGAAGATGTTGTATATTTCAAGTACACCCATGCCGAGAACATAAATGCAGTAACCAAGTGCTGTCGCTGTTTGGAAGCCGATCGTGGCAATGGCTGATAGCATGCCAATAATAGCAAAACTTAACTCAAACATGGTGACGTGGCCGAGTAATGGGTTGGGGAAGTTCCAGTGCATTAACTCATGTACAACAGCTGGATACCATTGGATGGCAATAAAATAACCAAGTGATTGAATGCCAATAATCCAGAACATCAGCTGATTGAGGCACTGCTTAAAAAATTTGGCTGCACTAAAATGCCCAAATAAACGTGAGCGAAATGTACTCATGAGAACGGTTAAGACCAACCCCCAAATGGGTAGGTACTTGAGTATGTAAAAATATGATAGGTGTGATTCCTGCATAACATCATTGTAGCAACTATCTGTGTATCGTGTCACTTGCAATTATCGAGGCTAAGACTTAGCATCTGGGCTTTTGGAATTTTTTTATGTTATTGAGTCAATATTTCCTGCCCACGGTTAAAGAAGTGCCTGCAAGTGCTGAACTGGCTAGTCATCAGTTGATGTTACGTGCGGGGTTGATTCGTAAGCTTGCCAGTGGATTGTATACCTGGTTGCCGTTGGGTCTGCGCGTTTTACACAAGGTGTCTGCGGTGATTCGTGAGGAGATGGAGACAGCTGGTGCACAAGAGGTATCGATGCCGATGGTGCAGCCAGGTGAACTGTGGGAAGAAAGTGGCCGTTGGCAATTATATGGTAGAGAATTGTTGCGCCTTAAGGACCGGCACGAGCGTGATTTTTGCTTGGGTCCCACACATGAAGAAGTAATTACAGATTTGGTACGTGGTGAGCTAAAAAGTTATAAGCAGCTCCCTTTAAATTTATTCCAAATTCAAACCAAGTTTCGTGATGAGATACGCCCACGTTTTGGGGTGATGCGTTCGCGTGAGTTTGTGATGAAAGATGCCTATTCGTTTGATGTTGATTCCGAAGCTATGCAGATGACTTATGACAAAATGTTTGCAGCCTACACAAATATTTTTACGCGCTTGGGGTTAACTTTTCGCGCGGTGCTTGCTGATAGTGGTGCGATTGGCGGTGATGTTTCGCATGAATTTCAGGTATTGGCTGGTAGTGGGGAAGATGTGATTGCCTATAGTGACGCAAGTGATTATGCGGCGAATATTGAACGAGCTGAAATGCTTGAGCCTACGCCATCAAAAAAGACAGGCACTGCAACACTTGAGAAATTTGCTACCCCTGATGCTAAAACCATTGCTGATTTAGAAAAAAATTATGGCGTTTTCGCAAGTGCTGGGGTTAAAACGCTTATTGTTAAGGGTGAAGAAGTGCCTCTCGTTGCTTTGGTGTTACGTGGCGATCATAAACTGAATGAGCTAAAAGCCGAAAAACACCCCTTGGTTGCGTCACCTTTAACTATGGCTACGACAGAAGAGGTGCAGCAAGCGATAGGCGCTGGTGTGGGTTCGCTTGGGCCAGTGGGATTGAACTTGCCTTATATTGTCGATCGTGATGCAGCGCTGCTGGTGGATTTTGTGTGTGGGGCGAATGAAAATGATGTCCATTATAAAGGCGTTAATTGGCAGCGTGATGCTGAATTAAAAGAAGTATATGATCTACGCCAAGTGGTTGAAGGTGACTTAAGTCCTGATGGTAAAGGTAAATTATGCTTTACTCGTGGCATTGAAGTCGGCCATATTTTCCAGTTAGGCGATAAATATAGCCGTGCGATGAACTTGCAAATATTAACCGAAAATGGCAAAGCATCTTATCCGCTGATGGGGTGTTTTGGTATTGGTGTATCGCGTGTGGTAGCTGCAGCCATTGAGCAAAATCACGATGATAAAGGCATTATTTGGCCTGAACCAATGGCGCCGTTTCAAGTGGGTATTGTGCCACTACAAATGCATAAGTCTTATCGTGTACGTGAGTTTGCCGAAAAGTTATATCAAGATTTAACTGATGCGGGTGTAGAAGTGTTAATGGATGATCGTAAAGAGCGCCCTGGTGCGATGTTTGCTAATATGGATCTTATTGGTATTCCGCATCGTATCGTTATCGGTGAACGTGGATTAGATGAGGGTATGATTGAATATAAAAATCGTGCTCTAGAGGATACAAAAAAAATAGCCATTGCAGATGTTGCAACGGCTATTAAAGAATTACTTACTTCTTAAACATTTTAGGAAATGCATATTTACATGCTTTATCTTTATAAGTTTCAGAACTGCAGCGGCACTGATAGGACACGACCGCACATTTAATGATAGGTCCGGCTCTACCTAAGTCTTTATTGTTTTTGAAGGCACGACTCATACATTTTTCAAAGGCTGAGCCGCAATTGACTTGGCGTTGCATGCTTGCTTTTCCTGCGTTCGCACTACCAACTAAAGTTAGGGCTGATAGACAACAAGCTACCAAGGCTATTTTACTACACTTAATCATATGATTTATGCTCCATGTGTGTTAGTTTTAAAGTTTAGGAACTTAGATTGTAGTCAGCAAATTTTACAAAGTCTATAAATTATGCAAAACTATCGTTTATTTCGATGCTTATATGGAGATAGGTTATGCCACAATCAGATGACACACAAACATTAGGGAAAGAAGGTCCTGCTTATTGGTATCATTATGTCTTTCAGGTCACAGGTGCAGCGCTTTGTGCTTATGGTTTTTTATTTTTATTTAAAGGCACTGATCATATTGACTTGTTATGGGCATTAGGATTTAGTTCGCTTGTATCGACAACTTATATTCTTTTTACCTCACCTTGTTCCCCAGTTATTATCTCGCGCGTTATATTGGGTGGTTATTTCGTCAATATGGCAATAGGTGCGGTGACGCATTTGACCTTAAGCAAACTTTTGCCAACTTACCAGCAATGGAACCAAGATACTATGCTGGCATTTTCATTAGCGTTAGCTTGTGCACTTTTTGTTAACCTTGTGGTCACAGTATACCTTAAAGTAAAACATCCACCGGCTGTTGCAGTTTTTATCGTGTTTGTTTTAGATTTGCATCGTTATTATATTTTTGCAATTATCGCTATCTCCGCAGTTATTTTAGCGCTTATTCAGCACTTTTTAGGTAGATATATGCGAGACTTATAAGTTACTTTTTTTGGTAAATTATGGCAAACTAATCGCCATTATGGAAATACCACGTTTATACCGAAAACCCCTATTCTTTGCCATCAGCCTACATGTGCTGTTGGCGATCATATTGATTATAAAGTTACCAAATTGGAGCTATCAGTACCGTAGTGGTCATGCCAAGACCAAAATTGTGCATGCGACTGCAGTGACATCAACATCTGTGCAAAAAGAAATCCATGATATTAAGTATCGTGAGGAGGCAGAGCAAAGGCGTGAACAGCGTAAACTGGCCGAGTTGCGCCATCAAGCAGCAGTTGAGCAGCGTCGCCAGCGCGAAGCCGCCAAGCGTGTCGCTGAAATGAAGCAGCAGCAACTCCGTTTAAAGCAACAACATGCAAAGCAGTTAGTTGCCTTAAAAGCGATTAAGCTCAAAGCAGCATTGGCAGAGAAGCAGGCAGCCCTGGCAAAGAAAGCGCGTATTGCAGCTGCAAAGGTAGCTGACACTAAGAAAAAAGAAATGTTAAAGTTAGCCCAACAAAAATTATTAGCTCAGCAGTTGTCAGCCGAAACGAATAATTTACAAAAACTCCAAAGCCAGCAAATGCGCGGCATTGTTGACAAATATAAAGCGCTCATTTTATCGGCTATTGGTCAGCAGTGGTTGGTGCCAGATGGGGTTAATAAACAGTTATCGTGTATTTACGAGGTGCATTTGGCACCAGGTGGTACGGTATTGTCGGTTAGTTTGGTTAGGAGTAGTGGTAATACTGCGTTAGATCAATCGGCCAAAACAGCCATATATAAAGCATCGCCATTGCCTGTGCCTAAAGACACGAATGCATTTGATAATTTTCGTGATATCCGATTAATCGTATCGCCCAAGCAAGTAATTCATTCCTAGGAGTCATAATGAAGCGTGTTTTGTCTTTTCTGATTTTTTCTTTTTGTATTGTGCAATCGAGTTTTGCAGCATTATCACTAGAACTCACTCAAGGTGTATCAGCAGCGATGCCAATCGGCTTAGTTCCATTTAAAAATGAGGATACAGCCACCATACCCGGTAATACCACGTTATCTGCAGTTGTGCGCAACGATCTACAAAATAGCGGCCAGTTTCATGTGATGACACCTGGTTTATTTAACCAATCAAATAGTGTCAGGCAGATTGATTTTAAATATTGGCAAAAGCGCGGTGTGAATTATTTGATTATGGGTCAAGTAAAATTATTACCATCGGGAAAGTATAGCGTTGCTTATCAGCTTATTAACGTTTACACACCAAAATCTCCTATTACTTTAAGCCAAACGTTTACTACCACACAGCCCAGTATGCGTAGTCTGGCACATCATATTAGTGATTTGGTTTACCAAAAGCTCACCGGTGTGCGTGGTATTTTTTCGACACGTATTGCTTATGTGTTGGTGCAAGATCTTTATAACCAAAAGCCTAAGCATAGTTTAGAAGTGGCTGATGCCGATGGTTTTAATCCGCGTACGTTATTAGTGTCGACGCAACCAATAATGTCACCAACGTGGACTAATGGTGGTCGTAAGCTTGCTTATGTATCATTTGAGGGTCATCATGCTTCTATTTATTTACAGGATTTAGCAACGGGTAAGCGTCGCCTAGTATCACATTTCCCTGGCATTAATAGCGCACCTGCTTTTTCTCCAGATGGTTCAAGGTTAGCAATGGTGTTAAGTACTTCGGGCTATCCTAAGATTTACCTATTCGATATGATATCGCATCACTTGAAACAACTTACACATGGTTATTCGATTGACACCGAACCTTCATGGGCACCCGATGGTAAATCGTTTGTATTTACATCGGATCGCGGTGGGCCACCACAAATTTATCGTTATTATTTGGCGAATAACCGTATTGAGCGCATTACTTTTGATGGTAACTATAATGCCCGCGCTTCATTTTTGCCTGATGGTAGTGGTATTGTGATGATGCATCGGGAGTCTTCTTTGTTTGGTATTGCAAAACAAGATCTTGATAGTGGTTTTATACAAAGCCTTACAGAGAGTGGCGGGGATGAATCACCAAGCGTATCACCTAATGGCAAAATGATTATTTATGCCAAGCAGGACAATGGATGTGGTGTACTTGCACTGGTTTCTACAGATGGGCGCATTAAGTTGCGTTTACCAGCACGAGAAGGTAATGTGCAAGAGCCGGCATGGTCGCCATATATATAAGATTAAATTATTAAAAACAGGAGAGCTAAATGAAAATCTTTAAACTTCTAACTATTGCAGCAGCAGGATTTGCCCTTGCCGCATGTACGCATGGCAGCAATCAATCTGATACTGAATATCAAACAGCGATGAATGGTTCTGATAATGATTCAGCAAGTAGCTATGGTGTGGGTGGTTCGGGTGGTTTTACGGCTAACAATACTACAGCATCACATAATGGCTTACACGCTAACTCATTGCGTGCGCCAAGTAATCAAGTCTACTATTTTGATTTTGATAGTAATCGTGTGCATGCGTCTGACGTACACGCTCTAACAATTCAAGCAGATTATTTAGCATCACACCCACACGCTAAAATTCGTTTGGAAGGTAACACCGATAACCGCGGTAGTCGTGAATATAATGTAGGCTTAGGCTGGCGTCGTGATGGTGGTGTTGAACGTTACTTACTTCAACGTGGCGTGCGCAAGAGCCAGATCGAAACAGTAAGCTATGGTAAAGAGCATCCTGTTGTTTCAGGTAACAACTCGAAAGCATGGGCGCAAAATAGACGCGTTAACCTTGTATATAAGGTAACTTAATTATGAAGTTCTCATTAAATAAAATCCTGCTATCGACATGTGCTTTGACACTGTCGATGGCAGTTTATGCATTAGCACCGGTTGAAGATGTAACAGAAACACAGAATGTGATGACAGGAGAATTGGTGCCCAGTGATCATAGTCAAGCACAAGTGTCTATAGGGCCTTCACCAGAGCGTGGTTCAGCCCCTATTGAAGAAAGTCATATTGTTGTTGCAGATGCTGGTGCTGCACCCAAACGTGGAAGTGTGACGGATAACAACCCACTAATTAGTCCAGAAAATACAGCTAACACACAAGAGGATGATACGAGTAGCAATGATACTGATGTCACAGCACCAGCATCATCACCAGCAATTGATTTGAAATTCGCTTCTAAGTCATTATCTGAAAGAACGATGATATTGCATCAACAATTACAAAATTTAAATCAAGAAAATCTTTCGCAACAAGTTTCTCAGTTACAAACACAGATTCAACAGTTGAGTGGTGAGTTACAATCAGCACAGCGCGATATTAAGTTACTTGAAAAGCAGCAGCGCCAATTTTATCAAGATTTACAAAATAAAATTAAGCAAGTCAGTAATGTTCGTAGTGATGATAATGATACCAGTACTGATACGAAATCATCACCAAACATATTAACAGCGCCAAGTGTTAAGCCAGCACCTGCTAAAAAAGCAGCGCCGCTTAAGGACGCAACAAGTTTCCTAGATAATAGTAGCAATGATACAGTTGATTTAACTGCTACAAGTAAGTATAAAATTGCATTAAATGAGCTTATGCATAAGCGTTATGATCCAGCATTAAAGCACTTTAAGCAGTACTTGGCAGATTACCCAGGTGATCGTCTTGCTGCTAATGCACATTACTGGCTAGGTGAGATATGTGTACTAAAGCGCAATTTGCCAGAAGCTATAAAACAATTTAATATCGTCACCAAGCAGTTTCCGCAATCTAACAAGGTCGCGGATGCGAAGGTAAAACTAGCGATTATAGATGCGTCACAAGGAAATGAGTCAAAAGCACGACGTGCTTTTGTGCAAATCAAGCGTCAATACCCAGGAACGACTGCAGCACAGCTGGCATCTATCCAATTGCAGCAACTATCGTAAATTAATGGTCCTCCCGGGTCTGATAGGGGGTCTAAGGTATATAGAGGCATTGTGGATCAGTTACGTATCACTGAAATATTTTATTCATTGCAAGGGGAGACCGCATCAGTAGGTCTTCCCACTGTTTTTGTGCGCTTAACCGGCTGTCCACTGCGTTGTCAGTATTGTGATACAGCTTATGCTTTTCATGGCGGTAATCGTTTAACGCTTGATGCGATTATGACTGAAGTATCAAGCTATAATCCACGCTATGTCACCGTCTCAGGTGGTGAGCCATTAGCGCAGCCGTTGTGCCATAAGCTCTTAATTCAATTATGTGATGCTGGTTATACCGTTTCGCTTGAGACGTGTGGCGCGCTTGATACTTCAAAAGTTGATGCTCGTGTGATTAAAATCGTTGACTTTAAAACACCCGGTTCTAAAGAAGTATCACGTAATTTCTTTGGCAACGTGTCACATTTAAATAAACATGATCAGGTGAAATTTGTAATTTGTGATCGCGCCGATTACGATTGGGCTAAGCAAATCATCAATGAATATGACTTATATGGTAAGTGCGATGTGTTGATGTCACCTAGCCACGAACAGCTGGATAATCAAACATTAGCAGACTGGATTTTAGTTGACCGCCTGCCACTACGTTTTCAAGTGCAACTACATAAATACATCTGGGGCGACATCCCCGGCGTCTAACTATCAACCTTTCGGTGCCTGGCACCAAGAGGTTGATAGTTTTCACCCCTAACCTGATAAAAACTATCAACCTCTTGGTGCCAGGCACCGAAAGGTTGATAGTTGACAGTGTAGATGCGTTTGTATACATTGGCTCTCCGTTGAGTGATTATATATTAATTGCTCAAAAGTACATTATCAACAATACGTAGTATTACATATGAAAAAACTAATAACTTCCTGTACGCTTATAATTGCCTCTATCTGGATAACGGGCTGTGCCTCTCAGTCTAGTTATGTGATGCAACAGCCACATAATATTGGCCATGGTAAAACTGTTGCGCTGCGTGTGATTGATCAGACTAAGGCGAGTGTCGGTTATACCAAAGATAGCCATGGACATATCTTAAAAAACTATGTCGATACAAATATTAAGCGACAGGTGATGACTGCAGTTGAGCAGTCGTTAAGGCAATATGGCTATAAGATTGTCGAAAATGCACCACGAGAGTTTACGGTAAAAGTAACCAAGCTTACTCATCAAATGCAAACTGATGTGCTACTCGGTGATGTTGACACTGAGTTTGAATTACAGGTTATTGCAAAAAATAATCAGCATCTGTTTAAGAAGACTTATCGTAATCACCATGAAGGGCGCGCATTGATGCTGACACCAGACCAAGATCAGAAGTATATCCAGCGCGTCGTGAAAGATACATTGAATCGTATGATGTACGATACAAAGCTGTATTCATTTATATCCTAGCTCATTATTGGTATACATTTTCATCGGCACCATTTGCTGTAGACATGCCAATTATAGCAATTCCTTTTATCTGGTAAGTGAATTAGGTAGGTTGATACATGCTAAGAATAGCAAAAACATCTAAAGTAGAGCAGAAGCTATTACATTATATGGGTAAGGCGCTGCATGACTTTCGCATGATCGATAAAGGGGATCGTGTGATGGTGTGCTTATCAGGTGGTAAAGATTCTTTTACGATGCTGAAGTTGCTGAATAAAATTCGCGTGGAATCGAATTATCGCTTTGAAATTTTTTCTTACACACTAGATCAATCACAACCCGGCTGGGACGATAGTAGTCTGCGTGAATGGTTAGAGTCACAGAAAATTCCTTATGAAATTGAAACACGTGACACCTATTCAGTTGTTAAAGAAAAGGTGCCTGAAGGTAAGACGTATTGTTCGTTATGTTCACGTCTGCGCCGTGGTAATATTTATCGTTATGCTGAAGCGCATAATTTTAATAAAGTAGCGCTTGGTCATCATCGTGATGATTTAATTCAGACGTTATTGATGTCGATTTTATATAGTGGTCAGATTCGTTCGATGCCGCCAAAGTTACTGACCGATAGCAAAAAGCAAGTTGTGATTCGTCCGATGGCATTTTGTCAGGAAAAAGATATTCAAGCTTATGCCGATGAACAGCAGTTTCCGATTATCCCCTGTAATCTATGCGGTTCCCAGGAAAATCTAAAACGCCAAATGGTTAAGCGTTTAATCGACGAGTTGGCTGCCGATAACCCTAAAGTACCGAGTAATATCCTCCATGCGTTGCAGAGTGTCAATCCTAGCCAGTTGATGGATCAAAGCCTCTGGAACTTCAAAGAATTAATTTCCATAACTTGAAAAACAGCTTCTCTGCCCGTATCTTCTATATGTCACTAATGTAGGAGCAAACCTTATGCGGATGGACAAGTTTACTAACATGTTTCAAATGGCATTGGCCGATGCGCAGTCAATGGCTGTCGGTGCCGATAATCAGTTTATAGAGCCAGTGCATCTGATGAAAGCGATGCTCGGGCTTGAGCACGGTAGTATTGCGCCATTGTTGGAGCAAGCAGGTGCTAAGATGCCAAAGCTGATCGATGGTTTAGATCAGGCATTATCACGCTTACCACAAGTAGAGGGTGCTGCTGGCGAGGTACATTTGTCTCAGGATTTGGGTCGCTTGTTAAATGTGACAGATAAGCTTGCGCAAAAGCGTAGTGATAGCTATATCTCTTGTGAATTATTTGTATTGGCAGCCTTTGAGTCAAAAGGTGCGCTTCATGATTTATTGCAGCAGGCATCAGTTAGTAAAGCAGCTTTAGAAAAAGCCATTGATAGCATGCGTGGAGGAGAAGGTGTGAAAGATCAAAATGCAGAACAAAATAGACAGGCGCTTGAAAAGTATACGATTGATATGACTGAGCGCGCTGAGTTGGGTAAATTAGATCCGGTGATTGGACGTGATGAAGAAATTCGTCGTACGATTCAAGTATTGCAGCGTCGTACTAAAAATAATCCTGTATTGATCGGTGAACCAGGTGTTGGTAAAACAGCCATCGTCGAAGGATTAGCACAACGTATTATTAATGGTGAGGTACCAGAAAGTTTGCGTAATAAGCGTTTATTATCATTGGACATGGGTGCATTAATAGCGGGT
>JAUIDD010000039.1 GCA_030429175.1 Gammaproteobacteria bacterium | reverse complement strand
AGTGCCTTGATCGAGTTCTTGCAGTAGTGCTTGTGCATAGCGGGTTAAGCGTGATTCGGTATAACGCATTGCTGCAAATGATTTAGGATCATCAGGTGCACCCCAGTTACCTTGACCATCGATAAATGGATAACGATAAGAAAAGTCCTGTGCCATCAATACCATTGCTTCATAACAGGCACTATCACCATGTGGATGGAATTTACCAAGTGTATCACCGACAGTACGTGCAGACTTTTTATATTTTGCCGTTGCATTTAAGCCGAGTTCCGACATCGCGTAAATAATACGTCTTTGTACGGGCTTTAAGCCATCACCAATATGTGGCAGTGCGCGATCGAGGATGACATACATCGAATAATCGAGATATGCTTTCTCGCTAAATTCGCCAATGAGCATGTGCTCTGTATCAGAAGCGGCAGTTGTCATAAATAACCCTACTATTAGTTAAAATAGCAAAAGTATACGACAATTAGCGTACACCCGAAAGCGCAGAATATTTATTCTATAGTTGAAGTTTCATAGACTGGCTCAGAAATTTCTGAGTGAGTCTGAGACTTAACCTTGCGGCGGCCACGTTTGCGCATGTGTTGTTGTTGATTAGGCAGTTGCCAATCATCGATGTTCACACGTGTACGTGGTTTAAATGTACGTTCAAACTCAGATAAAATATCGAGCTGTTCGCATAGTGCGATTAAGCGCTCTAGTGATATTTGTCCGGTACGTTCGAAGTGTTTAAGTGTGTAGATGTTAATCCCTGAAAACTTCGCCAGATCTTCACGAGTCCACGCGCGTTGAAGGCGCATTGCTGTTAGACGTTTGGCGATTTCCTGTGCAAGTTCCTTAGCGTTTTTAGTAGGCATTCAATAGTCCCTTGTGTCGTTTGCCTGATTGAACGATACTAGCGTAACTTTAGGTTCTATTGCAATACTTAAATGGTAGAAATGTGTTAATTGGTCAATATCAGATTGATGGTCGTTTAATTCTTGCACCAATGGCTGGTGTAACTGATTTGCCGTTCCGCCGTTTGTGCAAACAAATGTCGGCAGCATTGGTTGTTTCAGAGATGGTGAGCGCCAATCCACAACTACGTAATACGCGCAAAACGCAATTACGTATGAATCATGAAGGTGAAGTTGAGCCGATTTCGGTGCAGATTGCTGGCGGTGATCCTGAATCACTTGCCATCGCTGCTCAATATAATGTCGATTGTGGCGCACAAATTATCGATATCAATATGGGTTGTCCTGCTAAAAAAGTCTGTCAGAAAGCTGCTGGTTCTGCATTACTACGTGATGAGCGTTTGGTTGCAGATATTGTTGAGGCAGTTGTTAAAGCGGTTGATGTGCCGGTCACATTAAAAATTCGTAGTGGCTGGGATCAGCATACTAAAAATGCCGAGCGTGTAGCCCGTATTGCTGAAGATGCAGGTATTCAAGCGCTCGCGATTCATGGGCGCACGCGTTGTGATTTTTATCAGGGTGTTGCTGAGTATGATACGATTGCCGCAGTAAAATCACGCGTATCTATTCCAGTGATTGCCAATGGTGATATTGATTCGCCACAAAAGGCGCGTGAGGTGCTTGATTACACTAAAGCCGATGCATTAATGATTGGCAGGGCTGCACAAGGGCGGCCTTGGATTTTTAAAGAAATAAATACATTTTTAAATGAAGGGCGAAAACTTGTCGAGCTGCCAAAGTCGACCGTTACCGATATTTTAACGACACATATGCAGGCTTTATATGAATTTTATGGAGAATATATGGGGTTGCGTATTGCGCGCAAGCATGTGGCTTGGTATTGTAAAACGCAAGCAGATCATTTGGCCTTTCGGGCAATGTTTAATGCGATTGAATCATGTCAGCGACAGCTCGATGCTGTTTCAAACTATTTAGGTGAATAAATCATGCGACACTATACATGGATAGATGCTGTTTTAATGAAGATCGATGACGCTTTAAATACCGTGTTTTTGAGACAACAACAATCACGCCCTAATCCTGCAAGTGGTATAGAAGATTCTGTGTTATCAGCACAAGAACGCCGCCAAAGTCAGGGTTTTATGCGTGTCAATCACAGTGGAGAGGTATGTGCGCAAGCGTTATATGATGGTCAATTAGTATTGGCAAAAAATCAAAAAACACGTGATATGTTAAAGACTGCTGCTATCGAAGAAACGGATCATTTGGCGTGGACGCATCAACGTTTACAAGAATTGGAAACGCATCGCAGTTATTTAAATTTATTTTGGTATATCAATTCTTTTGTTATTGGTATGATTGCGGCAAAGTGTGGTGATCATGTAAGCTTAGGATTTGTAGAAGAAACCGAACGTCAAGTCTCAGATCACTTAACCAGCCACCTTGATCGCTTACCACAACAAGACGCACGTAGTCGTGCCATCGTCGCACAAATGCGTCTTGATGAAGAACAACATGGTGCAGCTGCACAGCATGCCGGTGCGCATGAATTACCAACCTTTATAAAACAACTGATGAAGTTAAATGCTAAAGTGATGACGACGTTAGCTTACTATCTTTAATTTGTATTTTTTCAAATGAGTGGGCGCGGATGTCTTCAGGTATTTTAGACAAGGAAAAACACTTTCCTGTCTTAAAATAATGCACACTGTCGTAGCGGCAGCGTATCTGCTACAATGCCGCTTTAAATTCAATTGGAGTACAGGTTATGCCATCAGCACATGCGCGCCATATATTAGTCGAGACTGAACAAGAGTGTCAGGATATCATTAACAAATTGCAAGCCGGTGAAGATTTTGCTGAACAAGCGATGCTAAATTCAACCTGCCCATCTGGTCAAAAGGGCGGCGATTTAGGTGAATTCCAGCAGGGTATGATGGTGCCAGAATTTGATGTGGTCATTTTTGATGCTAATAATCCAACTGGTCAGGTGTATCCAAAGCCAGTTAAAACGCAGTTTGGTTATCATGTGATCGAAATTATGAGTCGCAGCGATAACTAAAAATACATAATGCATATTTAGATCAAAAGCCACGCAAATTATTGTGTGGCTTTTTTTTATTTTATTTAATTTATTAACTTTTTTTTTTAATCTAAGTAAGATAGCATGGCTGGAGTTTATTTTGGAGAATATAAATGCTTATACTTACGGTTGAACAGTTAAGTTCGTTAGAGAGGCAGTTCGATAATGGACAAGCAAGGCGAGTTGTTATCTTTGATTATGATGAAACAATAGTAGGAAGGGATCGTCGGATGGACTATTATGATACAGAGGCAGAGGCTCGTAGCGTGCATAATGATTATATTGGTTTAGGTCCGCATTTATATATCAATCTCGATACAGAAAAAAAGCTAAGAGCAATGAAAGAGCAGGGCTTTCGTTTTTGTATCGCTACTAGAAAAGATAGTGAGGGCGCATTCGAAGCTAGTGATTTTTTACAAGCAAAAAACATGATGGATCTATTTGACTTTATGGTCTATGAGAAGTGTAGTGATGATAAAAAAGCTATGTTAAATGCGTGTGTTAGTGCTTATCCTGTCGATACTCAATTTACTTTTCTGGATGATAGGGAGGCCTTTATTGCTACAGCAAGAAGTAAAGGTATTCATGCTATTCAGGTAGGAAGTCAAGAGGATAACCCTTATAATGGGCCTGCTAAAAACAGTGAGCAGCTTACAGCAGCGCTTAATGAAATTCCTGAATTTAAAACTGCTCTTGTTAGGCGATCAGTTGATTCTGCAATGAGGCCGACCGCCACCACGCGCAGGTCAGCTCCGACTCATGTGGCAGCGCCTCCTGCGCCTGCACCAGTTGTTTCTAACGCGGTTAATTATGATGCATTACTTAAAGCGTTTAAAGCAGCGCATGAGGCAGATTTGCAAAAGACCTGCTTTGGCAAAACGAGAGTTAAAGAAACTGATTCGTTAGCAAGTATAGTCGGTCACGCAATGCAGCATAGTGGTGGTTTTTGTGGCCTTTTTAGTACGCGCTCTAAACGTGTATTGCTCAAGATATTAAAAGATCACAATGAGATTGCAGGCAGTAGTGCAAAAGCAAAGCTAAAAACATTGTATAACACATTAAACCCTTAAGCGATGTTAACAGATAGACCATGCAGGTAAGAAGATAATTCTTTTGTTATGGTCTACTGTGAATTCACCCATATAAATGTAGTATGCATAATTTGCTTTTGGTTCATAGTCTAAAAAGCGTGTTAGGTTACGTACTTTTTTGGGCTCTATTGTGTGATGATGCGTGACCTCGAATGGATATATCATGTTTGACTTTTTGACGATAAAGTCAACTTCTGCGCCACCGCTCGTGCGCCAAAAATAAATTTCATGGTGTTGTGGTGTTTGGCTAAGCCATATCGCGAGTTCGTTTAGGAACCAATTTTCGAGCCGATGACCTATTTGGCCTGTTTTTTGAAGTGTCTCTAGTTGATCAATACCCATCAAGTAGCTTATTAAGCCATTATTGATAAGATAGCCTTTTGGTGATTTTACAAGTCTCTTGAGAGATGAGTTTATATATGGGTATAGTTCTTTGAACATAAGTGTCGCGCTTAAACAATCTCGATATTTATTGAGTGTTGTTCGATGACAGCCTAAGGCATTTAATATGCGGCTATCATCGCGCAGCGATCCAGTTTGTTCTGCACTGATGTCCATAATCTTGCGATATAAATTAAGGTCTGAAATAGAATGTATGGCTCTGACATCTTTTTCTAAGTATGTTTGGGTATAATTTGCCAAATAATCTAACCGCTGTTGATCGGGTAGTGTGATTACTTCAGGTAGGCCGCCCCATACTTGCAATAAATTCAAACTTTCTTTTAATGTGTTTGTATGGGGAAGAAGATAATGAAAATAATCTTGCCATTGTTGCTCACTCGTATCTGATTCAATTAAGTCAAAAACAGTTTGTTCAATATTGATTTGTGTATGTCGAGCAGCTGTTTCAGCGAGGCCAAAAGCTGAGAGATGGTAAAGTTGAATTCTACCAGCTAAGCTCTCAGCACTTAAACGGTGCAGCTCAAGTAGTGCAGAACCTGTGATAATAAATTTTATAGTGTCTTTGTCTTTGTTTTGATCATATAAAATTTTCACCTGTTCAAAAAGCTCGGGGCACTTCTGTGCTTCATCTATGGCAACCCAAAGTTTTTTTTCAGCAGTTAAGTGACGTTTGGCTGCCATTAAAATCATTGCTTCGAGTTTGCCGGATCTCACTTGGTCACGTTCATCCATGTGATCCATGTTAAATTGAATGACGTCAATATCTGGGTGTGTATCGATGAAGTGTTGAATTAATGTTGATTTGCCAACACGACGTGGGCCTAAGATGCCGGTTACAAAAGGGTCTTCAAAGGCATTAAATAGTCTAGATTCTAGTTTTCTCTTAGAGTAAATCAATAGGTTATGTCCAAATTGTCTATTATACTATGTAAATTATATATTATGATATACTTTTTACAAGGTAAATAAGATATTATTTGGTGGCTACACGCAGTTCTTCGATGCGCTATTATTGAAATCCGCTTATAACTTATTGAAAGTTATATAAATGTGCAATAGTGCGCACAATTGCGCAATAAATTTTGTATATTATTGCGCAATCATACACAGCTCCGTATAAAGAAGTTTGATGCGCTGCAATCATTATCTGATTCGGCTCTAAGAGTGTTGGACTGCTTTAAAAATCAACCAGAGCTACGCTTATCAAATAAAAATGTTTGTGATGTCACGCAGCTGTCTAGAAGGACAGTCGTCAACACGTTAAATAGACTGATGAATGATGGCTTTCTCCAGCGATATAGTCAGGGTAGTGCAGTAAGGTATCAGTTAATTTTTTAAGCTATATTACTTCGCAGTTCATCAACGCGTTTTTTATAATCATCAGCAGAAAACAAGCCGGAGCCTACCACAAATAAATTAGCGCCGGCCTCTGCAACGAGACCGATATTATCAACTTTAATCCCACCGTCGACGCCGATATTACAATCGGGGTTGATGCGATTGACTCGCTCACGTGTTGCGCGCATTTTATCGAGCGTTTCAGGCATAAATTTCTGTCCACCAAACCCAGGAAACACCGACATAATTAAAATCATCGATAATTTTTTTAATTGTGCATCTGTGATATCAACCGGTTTATCAGGGTTAAACGCAAGCCCAGGCTTCATGCCACTGGTAATAATTTTATCAATCGTTGTGTCGATATCATTTGTTGTCTCGGGGTGAAACACAAATAAATTAGTCCCAGCCTTAGCAAACTCATCGATAAACTTATCTGGCTCAATCACCATCAAGTGTGCATCGATTTCAGCGGTAATTCCATAATCGCGCAACGCCTTGGCAATCATTGCGCCAAAACTTAAATTCGGCACAAAACAATGATCCATTACATCAAAGTGTATCGTGTCAGCACCTGCATCGAGTACTGCCTTAACTTCACGACCGAGGTTGGCAAAGTCTGCTGCGAGAATGGATGGGGAGATGTAGTGTTTTGTATTCATGATAAATAAAGTTCCTAAATTAAGAAGAAAAATCCGGGATGTATGCCGAATATGTCGAGTATATCCGGAGTATATTCCGGATTTGTAGTGAAAATCAAAATAATTGCATATAGTAGATATTGCGTGTAAAATATGGATTCCAAATACATAATTTACACATTATTTTTTAACTACCTGTTATCAAAGGGTTTTTTTATGTTCAAGAGATCGATAGAGCACGATTTACAAGTGGCAAAGTCTCAATTTGCAGCGCTTACGGTAACAGGTCCGAGACAGAGTGGAAAAACGACGTTACTGAAAACCTTGTATCCTGAGATGGTATATTGCTTGCTCGAATCACCAGATACTTTAGCTCGAGTGAGGAGTGATCCTCGCGGTTATATAGAACTGCACATGGACAAGGGCATTATATTTGATGAAGCTCAAAATTTGCCAGAGATCTTTTCTTATTTGCAGGAGTATATCGATCATAATCAAACACCGGGCCAATTTATTTTATCAGGCTCTCAAAATTTTTTGTTACTAGAGCAGGTATCACAAACACTAGCCGGTAGAACAGCAGTGCTGGAATTATTACCATTAACTTATCAAGAATTTCTAACAGATATGATGCCGATTAAATCTGTTTGGGAGTACTTATTTAGTGGTAGTTATCCAGGACCTTATTCTAAACAGCTTAGTCGAAAAATTCGGTATCAAAGTTATATCACAACTTATATTGAACGTGATGTGCGTCAAATGATGAACATAAAAGATCTGGCAATATTTCATCAATTTTTAAAGTTGTGTGCAGGTAGGCATGCTCAGATATTAAATGTTGATGCGCTAGCTGTTGATGCAGGTATCAGCCCTAAATCAGCAGAGGCTTGGCTTTCGCTTTTAGAAAAAAGTTATATTTTATTTCGCTTAAAGCCATATCATAGGAACTTCAATAAGCGTTTGATTAAAACACCAAAACTATATTTTTATGATTCAGGGCTTGTGTGTCATTTATTAGAAATAGACTCTTTCGAGCATCTTGCAATGCATCATGCGCGTGGTGCCATTTTTGAAGGGTTTGTGATCTGTGAAATTATAAAACAGTATTATAATCAATTAAAAACACCAAATGTCTTTTTTTGGCGCGATCATAGGGGTGATGAGATCGATGTAATTATCGAAAAAGGGGATGATGTAATTGCGGTTGAGATTAAATCTTCACAAACTTTAACAGAGGATCTTTTTAAAGGTGTTAAAAGGTGGCAAAAAATAAGCACTGGTACTACAAAAACGTGTTTAATTTATGCGGGATCAGAGTTAGAAGTTTTCATTAATAATATTGATGTGTTCAATTGGCAGAATATACCAAAACTACTTGAAACCGTGTAAGCAGGGCGCGTCATTTTTTCTGTATGGGTGGTTGTGATAATTTGTATATAGTGTAATATTGGTGATCTTAAGCGTTTACGCTTAAAAAAACACTTTGGCTCCTAATGGAACAATGGAACAATGGAACAATGGAACAATGGAACAATGGAACAATGGATAACAGGGTAGTTGTTGTTGGCACAGGGTATTGGGGTAAAAACCTGGTACGAAATTTTGCAAAGCTGGATGCCCTTGGTGGTGTATGCGATGTTAATAGCAATGTGTGTCAAGCAATAGCGGCACAATACTCAGTTAAATGTTTCAGTTGGCAAGCACTGTTAGCAGATCAATCTATCACTGCTGTTGCTATTGCCGTACCTGCACAATTGCATGCAAAATTGGCACTCGAAGCACTTTCTGCTCGTAAACATGTTTTCATTGAAAAGCCATTAGCACTAAATTTGGATGATGCACAGGCAGTTGTTGATTTAGCACAACAAAAAAAGCGTGTGTTGATGGTGGGGCACTTGCTGCAATATCACCCCGCATTGATTCAATTAAAACAGATTGTAGCTTCAGGGCGCATTGGCCAATTACAATACCTTTATTCCAATCGATTAAACTTAGGCAAATTTCGCAAAAATGAAGATATCTTGTGGAGTTTCGCACCACATGATATTTCAGTCATATTATCATTGGTAAATAATGAATTACCAACAGCAGTTGAAGCAACAGGTGGTTATTATTTGCATCAGTCGATTGCCGATGTCACCACAACGCACTTAAGTTTTGCTAATGGCATACAAGCACATGTGTTTGTTTCTTGGTTACATCCATACAAAGAGCAAAAGCTTATTGTGGTTGGTAGTAAGGGCATGCTGGTATTTGATGACACTCAAGATTGGGCTGACAAATTGCTACTTTATCCTCATCATATCGAATGGCATGAGGGACTGCCAATACCCGATAAGGCTGAAGCACAAGCAATCACGTTAAGCTCAAGCGAACCATTGCTCAATGAGTGCCAACACTTTATCTATTGTATTAACACAAATACCACGCCAATTACTGATGGTGAAGAAGGTTTGCGTGTGCTACAGGTGTTATCACAAGCATCACAATCATTACGCACAAAAACACAAAACACTCAAATCACAACACCACAAAATTATTTTGTGCATGAGTCTAGTTATATAGACAAAGGTGTCACCATCGGTCAAGACACAAAAGTGTGGCACTACAGCCATATCTTAGGTGGTTCAAGAATCGGCAAACAATGCACCATTGGGCAAAATGTGATGATTGGTCCCGATGTTATCGTAGGTGATCGCTGCAAAATTCAAAATAATGTCAGCCTCTATCAAGGCATTATCCTCGAAGATGGTGTGTTTTGTGGTCCTTCTTGTGTCTTTACAAACGTAAACACACCACGCGCTGAGATCGAACGTAAAAATGAATTCAAACTCACTCGTGTTAAAAAAGCTGCAACCATCGGTGCTAATGCCACCATCGTCTGTGGTGTAACACTGGGTGAGTACTGCTTTATCGGTGCAGGCTCCGTCGTCACCAAAGACGTACCGCCGCATGCACTTGTCGTCGGCAACCCCGCTAAACAAATTGGCTGGGTGAGTCATGCAGGTGAAGTGTTAAAAGAAGACTTGATCTGCCCACGAGATGGACGAAAATATAAAATTGAACATAGTAAATTACAAGAGATTTTAAATATTCAAGTTGTTCAGGAGAAATTATGCAACTAGCTGGTAAGCGACTTTTAGTTATTGGGGGCGCAGGTCTTATTGGTTCCCATACGGTGGATGCTTTAGTTCAGGAAGACGTAGAAGAGATTATTATTTATGATAACTTTACACGAGGCGTGCATGCTAATCTTTATGCTGCATTAAAAGACCCACGTGTTAAAATTTATGATGTTGGTGGAGATATTTGTCAAATAGATATTTTAAATTCAGCTATGAAGGGGGTAGATGGCGTTTTTCATTTTGCTGCATTATGGTTATTACAGTGTTATGAATATCCTCGTTCAGCATTTCAAACTAATATTGAAGGCACATTCAATGTTCTAGAAGCCTGTGTGAATCAAGGCGTTAAACGATTAGTTTATTCATCTTCAGCTTCTGTTTATGGGGATGCTATTAGAGAACCAATGACTGAAAATCACCCCTTTAAAAATACGACATTTTATGGTGCAACAAAAATTGCTGGTGAGGCAATGGTAACGGCCTATCATCATCGCTATGAGTTACCCTTTGTTGGGTTACGTTATATGAATGTCTATGGACCACGCCAGGATTATAAAGGCGCTTATATAGCTGTCATTATGAAAATGCTTGATGCGATTGAGCGGGGTGAGCCTATGACACTCTATGGTGATGGTAGCCAGGCATATGACTTTGTCTATGTCGGTGACTGTGCGAAAGCTAATGTTTGTGCAATGAAAGCTGAAGTGGTAGATGAATACTATAATGTGGGTACAGGTAAGCAAACAACAATTTTAGAATTGGCTAAAATTATCCAGAAACTTACAAATACTTCAGATAATATTCAGTTCTTGCCTCAAGGTAAGACCTTCGTTAAGAATCGTATTGGTTGTCCTGAGAAGGCGCAACAGCAGATAGAATTCAAAGCACTTGTAGAGCTAGAGTCTGGCTTACAAAGATTAATTGAATGGTGTAAGCTACGGGTTGCTGAATGTGTGGTATAGCGGGTGTTTTCCGTTTTGATCAAAGGCCTGTGTCATTTGTGACATTGAAGCAAATGACAGATGCTATATATCACCGAGGTCCTGATGATGAAGGTATTTATGTTGATGGCACATTAGGCTTGGGGCATCGTCGCTTATCTGTTATTGATCTATCTAATGCTGGGCGTCAGCCAATGCAGTCTACCTGCGGTCGATATATATTAACTTATAATGGTGAAATTTATAACTTCCGTGAGTTGCGAGCTGAGCTTCAGTCGCGAGGTCATTGTTTTCGTTCTAATACAGATAGTGAGGTTGTTCTTTATGCTTTTGTAGAATGGCGCCAGGCATGTGTAAAAAAATTTAATGGCATGTTTGCATTTGCCATATGGGATAAGCAAGAAAAAGAATTATTTTTAGCACGAGATCGGTATGGTATTAAGCCGCTTTATTATTATCAATCGAGAAATGCATTTGTTTGTGGGTCTGAGATTAAGGCACTTATAGCTTCTGGGGAATACGAAACTCAGATAGACGAGGATGCTTTGTTTGAATATCTGAATTTCCAGAATTTTTTTACAAATAGATCACTGTTTAAAAATGTTTATATTTTAAAACCCGCTACGACACTAACAATTAAGTCGAATGGCTATAAGGTTTTTGATCAATATTGGGATTTTCATTTCTGTGATGACATTAAGGAATCAGAAGCAGAGATAATCGATAAGCTAGATTATCTGTTTCGACAAAGCGTAAACCGTCAATTAATTTCGGATGTGGGTGTAAATGCTTATTTGAGTGGGGGTATCGACTCAGGTGCTATCACAATGTTGGCAGCACAGCAATGTAGCAATATGAAAACGTTCACTGTTGGCTTTGATTTAAGCTCGGCATCAGGTATAGAGCAGTGTTTTGATGAAAGGCAGCAGGCTGAATATTTATCATATCAAGCAAAAACTGAACATTATGAAATGATTTTAAAGGCAGGAGATATGGAGCGCTGTATATCGAAGCTTGTTTGGCATATGGAAGAACCGAGAGTTGGGCAATGTTACCCTAATTTTTATGCAGCAAAATTAGCAAGTAGTTTTGGGAAAGTTGTATTGGCTGGGACTGGCGGTGATGAGCTTTTTGCTGGTTACCCTTGGCGATATTGCCAAGCTCCTAAAGGGTCTTCTTTTGATCAGTATATTGATCATTATTATGCTTATTGGCAGCGATTATTATCAGACAAAGAGTTAACTAATTTATTTAACCCATTGAGAGAAAAAATAAGCACTGTAAGTTGCAGGGATATTTTTAAGCATATCTTCCCTTCTTCTTTAAGGTTGGATAAAGGTCAATATATTAATCACTCTTTGTATTTGGAGGCTAAAACATTCCTTCATGGTTTGCTAGTTGTTGAGGATAAGTTAAGTATGGCTCATAGCCTAGAGGCGCGTGTGCCAATGCTTGATAATGATTTTGTTGATTATGCAATGCATGTTCCTGTGTCTCATAATTTACAAGGTCAGCTACAAACACAAAGAGTTGATGAAAATTCAGTAAATAAAAAATCAACAGCTCAAGGTATGATAGGGAAGTGTGCTTTGCGGAAATTATTTGGTAGGTATATACCATCAAATATTTCTCAGTATAAAAAACAGGGTTTCTCTGCTCCTGATGCAAGCTGGTTTCGAGGGGAGAGTATAGATTATGTGCGATCAGTTGTTGATGATAGAGCTAACGTTCTGTATGACTATATTGATTATGCAAGTTTGCAGAATTTAATTAAGCAACATTTGACTGGTAAGAAAAATAGACGTTTATTAGTTTGGTCAACTTTGTACCTTAGTGAGTGGATTAAGCAATTTAATGTTAAAAAGATAAATAAAAATCACTTTAGTGATGTAGGCGTTGAAGTTTGACAAGAATCTTATTATTCTTAGGCATATAGTTTGATTATGGATTTTTAAATTTTTATATATTTATACAAGGAAAAGAGTTTTTAGCTCTGTGAGTAATCACCAGGGCTGCGGTAGCTATTATAATGGAATATTCATCTCAGTTTCGTAAATTTGTTAAGATTATTCTTGATTTGCCATTATGTTTAATGGGTGGTCCGGTTGTCATATTTTGTGCGCTTCTTGCTGGATGTGTTCGCATGATCTATAAACGTAAAAAACCACAGCTTATTTGGGGGAGTGTGCCAATTAAGTCTCTTGCTTTGTTGTCACAAGCACTTAGTCAGGGAGGTTATTATAGTAAAGTAGTCGTGCTTGGGCAAAGTTCGATTTTTTCCGATGATTATTTTGATTATATCCTAATGCCTAAGCGTAATTTGGGGCGAGGCATTAACTATTTTGTGAGTAATATTCAATGTTATTTATTCTTCTGTTATGCAGTATTTAAGTTTGATATTTTTCACTACTACTTTGACGGAGGGATACTTCGTAGAACTTTTTTTAAGAAGCTCGAGTATGTGCTACTTAAATGTATTGGGAAGAAGATAATTTCGATTCCTTATGGTAGCGATGCTTTTGTGTATGACAAGATCCCCAACTTATTATGGCGGCATGTTTTAACAACAGACTACCCGGTTTATGGAAATGAAGCAAAGCAAATAGAAAACCGAATTAGATTCTTTACGAGATGGTCTGATATTGTTATTGGTTGTTTAGTGCATGCTGTTAATTTGCCACGATGGGATGTTTTATTACTCACATGTTATCCTGTCGAGGTTCATAAACTAGAGCCAAGGTGGCCGAGTCTATCTGGTAAAATAAAAATCGCTCATGCCCCCAATCATCGAGTCATTAAGGGTACGCAATTTCTTATTGATGCTGTAAATAAATTAAAACATGAGGGCGTTGATGTTGAGCTTGATATCATTGAGGGTGTATCAAATGAAGAGTCTTTAAAAAGGATAGGTGAGTGTGATATCTTTGTTGATCAATTAATATTTGGTTATGCACTTGCTGCGCAAGAGGCAATGGCGCTTGGGAAGGTTGTTGTTAGTGGATTAGATATGACTGACTCGCATTATCAGTTATTTAAAAATTATTCATATTTAGATGAATGTCCAATTGTTCCCTCAGGATTAAATAAAATTTATGAGGTGCTTTGGCAGTTGATTGCCAGTAGAAGAGAATGGCCTAGTATTGGAAAATGTTCAAGAATGTTTGTTACAAAGAGGCATTCATTTCGTGTGTATGTGGGTATATTTGAAAATATTTATTTAAGAAAGTATAAAATGAATCAAATTGAGTTACAGGAAAATAAAAGCATCGATATATCAAAGATAAATCTAGATGGAACGATATAGAGTGAGTGGAATTTTGAATATAATGAATATGACAAGAAGTAGTGTTATTACTTCAAATATTCTTGTTGGTAATTTGAGACTTATAAAGGAATTAGTATGGCGTGATATAGTTGAGCCACATGTGGGTCAAGTACTGGGAAAATTTTGGGTGCTAATGAATCCGCTTATTTTGGTACTGACATATATTTTTATATTTAATTATGTATTTAAAATAAAAATGATTTCTAATACACGAATGCCATCATATGATTATACTGTGTATATGTTATCAGGTTTGTCTCCTTGGTTGGTTGTACAGCAGTGCTTGTCAAAGTTATGTAGTGCAATAACGAATAATGTTCATCTTGTAAAACAGGTAATCTTTCCAATAGAAATTTTGCCTGTTAAAGCCGTGTTAGTTACTTTGTATACACAGTGTATGTTATTGTTAATATTAATATTCTATGAGTTAATTAAATTTAATGGGTTGCCATCAATGGTTTTTTTATTACCATTTGTAATTCTTTTTCAAATAATATTTTTAATTGGTTTGGGGTATTTACTGGCCAGCCTGAGTGTTTTCATAAAAGACTTGAAAGAGCTGGTAGCATTATTTTCACTTGTTGGTACGTTTCTTTTGCCTATCACATATTTGCCGGACTGGGTGCCAAGTATGCTTAAGCCGTTGCTTTTTTTGAATCCATTTAGCTATTTAATTTGGTGTTATCAAGATATTTTCTATTATCGATATTTTAAGCATATAATTGCATGGTATATTTTACTAATATTGGCTGTATTTATGTATAGTTTAGGTTGTTATGTGTTTAATGGCACTAAACATCTATTTAGTGATTTTATATAAAGTTAGGTTGATATTCTGATGATAAATGAGCTTGCTATAGAAGTATTTAATCTTACAAAATCATATAAAATATACAATAAGCCAATTGATATAATTTTAGAAATGGGGTTTGGTAAAGGTAAATATATAGTTCAGAATGCTCTTGAGGATGTTTCATTTTCAATAAATAAAGGTGAGATTGTTGGTGTTGTAGGGAGTAATGGTGCTGGTAAAAGTACCTTACTTAAAATTATCTCAAAAAAATTACAACAAAGTAAAGGCAGTGTAGAAACCAATGGAAAAATATCTGCACTGTTGGAGTTGGGCGCTGGTTTTCATATGCGTTATTCTGGTCGAGAAAATATATTTATGGGTGCCCTTTGTCTAGGTATTGATAAGAAGGAAATATATTCTAAACTTGATGAGATTATTGAATTTTCCGAGCTTAAAGATGTTATCGATCAGCCATTTTATACCTATTCTAGTGGTATGCAGGCACGTTTAACTTTTTCGGTTGGAGTATGCAGCCTGCCAGATATTTTTATTGTGGATGAGGCATTGGCTACTGGAGATGCGTCTTTTTCAAGAAAATGTCTTAATAAAATAAGAGAAATTTGTGATAGTGGCACTACTGCTTTGTTTGTTTCTCACTCGACTCAGTCACTAATACAGTTATGTCAAAGAATTATCTGGTTAGACAAAGGGCGAATTGTTATGGATGGAAAGGCAATAGATGTAGCTAGAAGTTATGAGGAGTATATGCATTATGAATATAATGCTAAATTTTATAAAAATAAAATTAATAGAAATCAATATATTGACAATGCTAAAAAAGAGAGTGGCGCTCCATTTAGTATAAACAAAGTTGAATTTTTAAATGATAAAAATGAAAGTGCTAGTATCTTTAGGTTTTGGACAAGTTTAACGATAAAAGTATATTATAGCTGTAATACTGCATACAAAAAAGAAGTACCATTTCCTGGTTTGGCAGTTGCAATTCATAGAATCGAAGATATGGTATGTGTTACTGCTTTTAATTCAAATATGCCAAATACAGACGAAGACCTATCGCATCATATGAATCAAGAAGCGTCACAAAAAAAACATTACTCAAGTAAGGGCTGTATTGATGTATTATTATCACATATACAGCTAAATCCAGGAGAGTACTTTGTTTCACTAGGAATTTTAAAAAATAATGTAACAACTAGTGAGTTTTATGATTATAGACATTTAGCTTATCCTCTTAATATTATTAGAAATGGGTGTGATCAACAGGGTGTTTTTTATCATCAGGTTAAGTGGTCACATAAGATAATATCACCTAAAGTTTCGGTTTAGGTTTATATTGATTGTTTCATAAACTTATCTGTATGAATAAAAAACTGAAAAAAATAATTTATCTCCCAATTTTTTTTGTTATAAGACTTAGGAAAATAATATTTTATTTATATAGTCTTGATAAAAATTTATTAAAAATAGACAAGATGATTTCAGAAAATGATCAATATATCAAAAGTGTGTATCATAAGGTTCAAGTGATACACACAGAAATATCTGAGTTGTCATATGATTTAAATAATATGGCAGGTTACGTGAATTTGTTATTTAATATACATCAAAGACAGAAATTACCAGAAACTAAAAAAAATGTAAAAAATAATCTTACGGTTGAATCTTTTGAGTTTTATTTGCATGAGCTTTATAAAATTAGACCATGCGGGTATGAGAAATGGCTAGAGTTATTTGAAAATGGCAAAAATTCTTATTATTCTGATAGGAAATCAAATTGTAGTGTATCTGGCAATATGTATTCTTTAATTTTTAAATCTTATATCGACTTACATGCAAAAGGCAGGCTATTGGATATTGGTTGCGGTATTTATGGGAAGCCAGTTTATCTTAAAGATTACCCGAGTGCCTCAATTTCTGCTATAGAGCCACTAGAATTATGTGAAAAAGTTGATTTCGAAGTTGCGCAAGGATTCTGTGAGTTATTACCTTGGAGTGAGAATTCATTTGATACTGTAACCTGCGCTACTTCACTTGATCATGTTTTACATTTAGAGCGTTCTCTAGAAGAGATAAAAAGAGTTTTAAGACCTAGCGGAAAGTTTATATTATGGATTGCATCAATTAAAGGTGCTAAACGCTCTAATATGTGTGAATTAGATGAATCGCTTGCTGATAAATATCATTTGTTTCATTTTGATGATTTATGGTTTAGCGAAGTCCTTAATGGTTACTTTAAATTAGAGAGTAAGCATATGTTTCCTGTGAGTTCATTTGATCATGTGTTTTATGTATTAGGTTCTGTGTAGGAGATTTAATGTTGTAAAGATGGCAGTTTCTGTAGTGAAATAAGATTCACCAAAATCAGAAATCACAAAGGAAACTGCCGATATGGATTATAACATCTCCGAACCTGTTTGGG
>JAUIDD010000051.1 GCA_030429175.1 Gammaproteobacteria bacterium | reverse complement strand
ATCAACGGCAAAGGTCGGAATTAAAAATAAAAGGCTAATGGCTGGGTGGGATCATAAATATTTAGCTAAATTACTGGAGCTTAGAAAGGTTGGCTAACCTTTGGCCCGATTGCCGTGAGTAAGTATTGTTATTGGAGATCGTAATATGTACACTTTTAATTTTAAATTTGATAATAGCTACTTAGATTTGCCGCCGTGCTTTTACACACGACTTAAACCCGTGCCTGTTCGATCCCCAGAGTTAGTAATTTTTAATGATGAGCTATCTGAAGAATTAGGACTTGACTTTTCGAGTATTAATTTTAAGGAAAAATCAGAATTATTTTCTGGCAATACTTTATTGAAAGAAGGTGGGTATTTTGCTGAGGCTTACGCAGGTCATCAGTTTGGGCATTTTACGATGTTAGGCGATGGGAGAGCTATTGTTTGGGGTGAGCATATAACACCTAAAAAAAAGAGAGTTGATATTCAATTTAAAGGATCTGGCCGTACACCATATTCACGGGGTGGAGATGGTAGAGCGGTTTTGGGGCCCATGTTGCGCGAGTACATCATTTCTGAGTCGATGTATCATCTTGGTATTTCGACAACCCGTAGTTTAGCAGTTGTTAAAACAGGTGAGGAGGTCATGCGTGATCGATTTTTGCCAGGAGCTATTCTGACGCGTGTTGCCGATTCACACGTTCGTATAGGAACTTTTGAGTATGCTGCTTCTCTGAATGATCTGAATATAACAAAATCTTTACTAGAGTACACAGTTTCACGTCACTACCCTGAATTATTAGATGCTGATAATAAAGCTATTGCTTTTCTAAGGAAAGTGATGGAAAAGCAAGCAAGCCTTATTGTAGATTGGATGCGTGTTGGCTTTGTCCATGGTGTCATGAATACTGATAATGTAGCGCTTTCAGGGGAGACTATTGATTATGGGCCTTGTGCCTTTATGGATAGTTATGATCCCAATATAGTCTTCAGCTCTATTGATTACCATGGGAGATATTCCTACAAAAATCAGCCTATTATTACACAATGGAATTTAATACGACTAGCAGAGACGCTTGTTCCATTGATTGATAACGATACCCAAAAAGCTATTGGATTAGCTAAAGAGGTAGTGCAAGAATTTACGTCTATCTATCAAGATAAGTGGTTGTCGATGATGCGGACAAGACTTGGATTGTTCTCGCAGAATAAAGAAGACTTGGCGCTAATTAATGAACTGCTCGAGTGGATGAAGACTAATAATGCAGATTATACTAATACGTTTCGCAAACTGAATCCGTTTGAAAAGCCGAGTGGTAAATTATATTCGTGCACTAGATTTAATGTATGGTATGAACGTTGGAAGACTATTCTTGGAAAAAATAAGCAATCGGTTAATGGTACCTTTTGCATAATGAAAAAGGTTAATCCTGCAGTTATCCCTAGAAATCATCACGTAGAAAACGCAATAGCAGCTGCTACTGCTGGTAGCTTTGAACGTGTATATGCCTTGTTGAATGCCTTAACTGATCCATATAAAGATAATGATAGATTTATTGAATATCAATTGCCGCCATCACCCAAGGAGCGCGTCTATCAAACTTTTTGTGGGACGTGAGATTTTGTAAAAAGAAACCGGTATTGGGAAGGATCTCTATGAAACACACAGCTAATTGTTGCCTTGAAGTGGTACCACAAGTGTACCATGGGTTTGCACTCTACATAGATCTAACTTATGAATGGAAGTGGTGTATTCTGAGTGATTAAATTACATACTGCTTCCTAGTGCGCGTTGTTGTTCGCCATCAAGCAGTGGGGCATCTTCTGAAGCAAGCGCAAGCAGTTCGTTTTCCTCATCAGTGGGATTAAGGGCTGGGTTTAGCTGTTCTATATCAAACTGTTGAGCTAGTTGTAAAAGCTCTTGTTCTTCTGCAGTCAAGTCATTTAGATCATCTATATTGATAGGTTGTTGTCGTAATGTTTCATAATACGCAGAAAGTAAGCGCTCAATTGGATTAATATAGTGATTTATCCAATTTTTAATATCAGCAGTTACAGAGCTGATGATTTTCATCATGTGTTCGATCATGCCGCTTTTTTGCTCGTATTCTGCAACAGTATCATTTATTTGAGTTGATTTTTTGTAATTTTGAACAGCAAGCCTAAGCATGTGTTTACCTAAATTTTGCTCGCGCTCATCTGGATTAGCTGCCGCTGCTGCAGCACCTTGATTTTCCTGTTCCATTGTTTCAGTTTCAGTCATCATAATAAATACCTCTTTAATCTTAATTGCAAAATTCAGCTCTTAAGCCATTTTCTATATCAGTCCTTGCTTGAGCAGCTCCTCTAATGCCTCCATAAACAGTCGCCGCACCAGAGGCTAGTAATGATACGCCACCAACTGTACTGGTAACTGCACCACCTACTGCGGGCCCTCCAAAAAATGAAAAAGCCGAAATCCCTGTTGCAGTCACGCCAGCTGCTAAAGCTAAACCGCCATATACAGCCGCTCTAAGTGCAGCTGAGGCAGCAACTGATGTTTTTGATTGGTAAACACTTTCTGCATCAGCAAATTGACGGTGCATATTTTGAAAGTCTTGTTGTATGTTAGCTGGTCTTGGTTCATCGAGATTTTCTCGCATTTGGTCAAAGCTGGCTAACATCTCATTTATTTCTCTTCTATTTGCTGCTAGCCATCTTTGGTCGTAGTCATCACCACGAGCGGCAGTATTCATGACGGATAAAAAGCGGGCTTCCGCTCTAGTGATTACGCGTCGTATAATGGTAGGCCTGACATTTTCACCCATTATAAGTCTGCAGGTATGGTTAAACTCATTAATGGCTGTAGCCAATCCATTGGCCCGTCGATAATTCAGGAGTGGCATAATTTAATTCCTCGAGTAACTTAATTCTTAGGATAACGTGAATTATAAGCAAAAATCATGGTGTTGTCATCATCGATTATTGGTTAATATTTGTTAAGATATATGCCTTTTATGATAAATTGGCATGGCAATGTCCTTTTTTCATGAGGTTTCCAAATAAATTAGTGTGTTATCGGGCATTGATTAATGTCTATAATATCGCATATCCATTTACTACTCGCAGACCACGTGTTGTAGTCAATTTCTATGCATGTGTTAGCACCATATGTCCAGCTGTATGGTATTCTACATGTTGTTTGGGTGTTGGTCGTCATGTCATCAATATTAAAATCAATATACCAATTTTTTTCTGGAGGTAGGTGTAGGTATTTAGTTAACCCTGAATAACCCCTTATATTTCAAAAAACACGTTAAAAAATGGTATAAAAAATTCATAATGCCGAAAA
>JAUIDD010000038.1:0-17500 GCA_030429175.1 Gammaproteobacteria bacterium | reverse complement strand
AATATCTGCGAGCGGGCGGAAACTTAACAATTCATAATAACGCCACATGAGCGCATCTGAAATCGACATCACTTTTCCGAACATGTCGTTAGGTGCATCGGTAATACCAATATAATTACCAAGTGACTTAGACATCTTTTGCACGCCATCCAACCCTTCCAACAAGGGCAACATAATTACTGATTGTGGTTTTTGTCCCGCATCTTTTTGTAACTCACGCCCCATCAGTAAATTAAATTTTTGATCAGTACCACCTATTTCAACATCAGATTTCATTTCTACCGAATCATAACCCTGTAATAATGGATATAAAAACTCATGAATTGCAATCGACTGTCCCGACTTATAACGCTTATCAAAGTCATCACGCTCGAGCATTCGCGCTACTGTTGATTTTGACGCAAGACGTAGCATATCAGCGGCATTGAATTTGTTCATCCACTGTGAATTAAACATTATTTGTGTTCTATCAGGGTCTAATACCTTAAAAGCTTGCGCTTGGTATGTTTTAGCATTTTCAGCTATTGCCTCTGGAGATAGTGGCTTGCGTGTAACATTCTTTCCCGTTGGATCTCCAACTAAAGCTGTAAAGTCACCAATTAAAAATTGTACCTCATGCCCAAGATCCTGAAATTGGCGCAGTTTATTTAAAACAACCGTGTGACCTAGATGAATATCCGCCGCCGTTGGATCCAAACCCAGCTTAACCCGTAATTTCTCGCCTGATTGCAGACGTGTAACTAATTCATCTTCAACTAAAATTTCTGTGGTGCCGCGTTTAATCTCAGCAATTGCATTATTTTTGGACATTACTAACCTCTACTCATAAGGAAAGTGGCTATTGTAACCGCAACGCTTGTAAAAATCATTGACGCATCCTCATATCGTGGTAAGGTAGAGCTTTGACAGGTATGGGACTATATGTCATCTAAAGGAACAGTGAACGGCATAGGGATTCTCGGAGTCTCACTTATTATCGCTGCAATTGCAGGCAGTGTCTTTTATCAATCTCAGCACATAGATACACACACAATACTTAATCTCAACCCAGTTGCGCAATTGCCGCCATCACACACGTCTCATCACACTATTGCACAACCACAGTATCAACACGACAAAACAGTTACCGTAAAATCTGGCGAAACTTTAGCAAGCATATTTGAAAACCTAAAACTTAGTGCTGCAACACTCGAACAAGTCACCGCCTCACCTATTTCCCATGATATCCTCACTAAAATAAAACCAGGGCAACAACTGACGTTTCATATTCACAATAAAAAACTACAACAACTCATTTTTCCTTTTAATCACGTCAGCACACTATATCTGAATGCAACTAAAGCAGGCTTTAGCGAAAATATACAAAGCAAACCCGTTACTATCACACCCGAGTTTAAACGCGCTATCGTGCAGAGCACACTTGATGATGCAATGATCCGCGCTGGTGTACCACTACAACTGTATCACCAAATGACCGAACTGTTTCAAGGCAGCATTAACTTCAAGCACGGTATAAAACGTGGTGATCGTTTTGGTATTTTATTTCAAGAATATTATATTGATGGCAAAAAAGATCATCCTGGTAATATTTTAGTTGCCGAATTTAAAAATAAAGATAAAACTGTTCAAGCTATTCGCTACACATACCCTAAAAACCATACCGGCTATTACACTGCAACCGGGCAAGGCATCGAACCTTTATTTTTATCTCGTCCAATAAAACACTATAAGCGCATCAGCAGTCATTTTACTTATCATCGACTGGACCCTTATTTACACATTATGCGTCCACACCTAGGTATTGATTATGCAGCACCTCGCGGCACACCTATTTACTCTATCAGCGATGGTAAAGTGATTTTTAAAGGGCGTAATCACGGTTTTGGTAATGCTGTTGTGATTCGTTATAGCAAAAAATATAAAACACTCTATGGCCATATGCAAAAATTTGCAAAAAGACTCCATACAGGTGACTCCGTTAAACGTGGCCAAGTGATTGGCTATGTTGGCAGTACTGGCTGGTCAACCGGACCACACTTACATTTTGAAATGTATGTTTATGGCATTCCACAAGACCCACTAAAACTAAAATTCCCGGGGGGTCAATCTATCCCAAAGGCCTATACTCAACGTTATCTAGCGTACGCCCACAAAATGCTGGATCAATTTAATCTTTTTCAAGGATTAAGGCTCGCACACAATGATAAAACCACATTCAAAGAGTGATCTTTATATAGGCCTAATGTCAGGCACCAGCATGGACTCTGTTGATGCCGTGATTGTTTCAATTAAAAAAAATAAAATAAAACTTATTGCCAGCCACTCCCACCCAATTAGCGCTGAATTACGCAAAGAAATTTTAGATCTATGCCAACCTGGCGAAAATGCTATTTATCGCATGGGGCGTCTCGATGTAAAACTAGGGCGATTGTTTGCACAGTCTGTAAAAGACTTACTCGATAAAGCAGCATTGCATGCAAGCAATATTGCCGCTATTGGTAGCCACGGTCAAAATATTCGTCACCGACCCGATGCTGATTATCCATTTACGCTGCAAATAGGCGACCCCAATACGATCGCTGCTGAAACAGGCATTACAACCATCGCCGACTTTCGTCGCCGTGATGTTGCTTTAGGAGGCCAAGGCGCCCCATTAGCACCTGCATTTCATCAATTTTTATTTCAACACTTTGAAGGTACGCAGTGGGTATTAAACATCGGCGGCATTGCGAATGTCACATTAATTCAACCGGGACACAATGTCATTGGCTTCGATACCGGCCCGGGTAACACCTTAATGGATGCCTGGCACTATCAACATTGTAGAAAACGCTTTGATAATAACGGCATGTGGGCAAAAACAGGAACCGTACATCAACGACTATTATCATTATTATTAAATGATCCTTTTTTTGCAAAACAACCGCCTAAAAGTACCGGACTCGAACACTTTAATTTAAAATGGCTACAAAAACATTTACGTACAACACAAGAGCACATTCCCTCACAAGACGTGCAAGCAACACTACTTGAGCTCACCGTTAGGTCAATCGCTAATTCACTTAATCAACATAATGCCAAATATATTTGGGTCTGCGGTGGTGGTGCTAAAAATAAATACTTAATGGAACGACTACAAAATCAATGCCATACCAAAATTCTATCGACCGATGCGATTGGCATACCTGTTGACTGGATTGAAGCTTGCGCTTTTGCCTGGATGGCACATCAAACACAACACCATCGTGCCAGCAATATACCCAGTGTTACAGGTGCGAAAAGCGCAGCAATTCTTGGTGCTATTTACTGCGTTTAAACAAGTTGCTGGATATTAATACCTTTAATGGTGGGGCTATTTAAGCGCTGATACAAATAATGCTCGAGTGGAATATCAATCACGCATTTTTCTTCTGATGATGCTTGGCGATACATCAATCCAGATTCAGTACGGAGAGCAAAACCAATGTGTGAGACATGCATGTTTGTACCTATTTTTTCTTTTAAATTCCAATTTGGACGTACAATTTCAATAATAGATGCATGTGGTATTTGATCAAATATGTCTGATATTGGTGCGTTATGCGCATCAAACAGTGATGCAATAGGCACATAGCTAATCGATGCTTCTTGCACCCTTACTTCAGCAGACAGCTTATGCAAAGCCTCTAGTAACGCTTCAGGAACATCATGTAGTGTGTTCTCAATAAGCTTAATATCCATTAAGTTGCGATGTTGAATCCATGCTGGTCTATCAATATAAGTTGATGCCTGCTGTACAATTATTTCGCCATTTACTCCGAAAATTTTAGCTGTAATATCCTTGAGATAACCTGCAGTTTGGTTTTGAATATTCCAGTCTACACTAACAAAATGGAAACGCTTAATATATTTGGGATCGGCATCATAATAATTAAGGTGAAGCAAGTGCTGCAAAAAGTCACGGCCTGTATGCCCCTTAGTTAAAGCCAAAACCGTATTCACATAAGTCAAACAATCAAAGCAATCAAAACGATATTGTGGGTTTTGATCAAACAAGCCTTTCTCACCCTCACCTAATGCGCCAAGTAAATAAGGTCTACCCAAGAATCGATGACTAAAGAAATCTATACGATCTTCAAGCGACATCTGATCCAAGTGTAAGCGATCACGATAAATCTCATTTAATTGAGATTCAAAACCAGATAAATCATAACGAGGGATTATTTGTATGCTCATATATATTCTCTAACGCTCCGGGTTAAGCTCTATCATAGCAGAGTTGATGGTCACTTTCCCAGCTTCAATTTTTAAAAAACTATCGCCAACAATAAACTCAATTGTTGCATCTCCAACAAGCTTGAGGGTATTTGCCGATTGGAAGATAGACACTGCTTTACCTTTGACAGCAAAATGTATATTGTCATATGACTTTAGCAGCACAACTTGAGACGATCGCACTTGATAGAAACCTTCTGTCTTAAAAAAGATTCCATCTTGGGAAATTTTTAAATAATGCGCTTGCGTGCCAATAAACAATGCTTGAGTAGACTGATGCTTTTTGCCCATAATAACCGGATAACGCATATCGCCATTCACATAAGCAACAAATACTTCTTGATGTAACTGCGGCATAAATTGCGCCCCATAACCATTACCACTCCAACATTGGCGCACTGGAAATGCTGGTGATATGCCTTTAGTCTGATCCCATTGATATGTTATTGCTGCTCGCAATAAGCGCCCTGCCTCAATAGCACTGACGTTTGCCTGCAATTGTTTTTCTTGCGCAGGTATCGCATACATTGGCAATGGCAACATATGAGTAACGAGATGACAATATAGCTGATTTGAATAACACATTTGTCCTCTATCAAAATATAAAAAATGATAAATCTCGCTTACAACAAAATGCTTTTGATATAAAAATGAAATCCCAACACTTAAACCACAGTGATCAGACAGTATGAAATTCTCTTCCGTTTGCTGCACAGCCCGTTCTAAATCAGAGCCTAACTTTTGATTGATATCATACGGACTATGCTGTGATACAATTTCTTGACTGCTAGTTAATTGATATTGTGGTTGTCTCACATTCACAATATGCGCACCATCATAAAGTATTTGTAACTTTTCAATACCATATCTTGCCTGACGCCGCCACAATGTGACTCCAGTCATCTTCTCGCTATAGGATTTATAACCAGATATATCGTCATATAGTACAATTTCAGCGCCATGATAATAGTAACTCACACCATTTTCAGACCAAATACGCTTTAAAAAATCATAGTCTGATTCAGTATATTGTACTTCATAAATAATCGGGAGATAGTGTTTATTAAGTTTTTTATAGTCAATAATCACTTGCTGATGTTGCTTTAAAACTTGTTGTGTTATTTGTAATACTGTTTGACGTACAAATGTGCGTTGATTAAAAGACGATTTTAACAAATAAAAAAATGGCATAAGTGTTATTTGATAATAATTGTCATGCCGAGCCAATGTACTTATAACACCAGAAAATAATCGTTGCTCATGCCTATAGATCATTTCAACATCTATACGATCCTGACCGAAGTGCATTTTATTTAATTTAATTTTTGTATATAAAAATAATTCAACATAATAATCATTATCTAAGCACTCACAACACAACAAGTTAATCAGCTGACACGCTATAGTTTTTTGATTAAATGATATTTCACATGATGACATGCTATTAGTATTTATAATTCATCAAGACAAAACAATACCGTATTGCATTAAACTTAAAAAAAAGTTACTAATAAGATATGCATTTTCTTGAACATATAAAACCTGAACTTACTGAGCCAGTCTATATTAAGTATTTTTATGGTTATGAGGCATTATCCTATGGTTATAATTATTACCTGACGATCTTGACCCATAACAGTTACAATACACTTAAAACTCAATTGGGAAACCCATTTGAATTTGTGATACAAACAAAACAATACAAACGTTATTTTAATGGTATTTTGATTAATATTACAGAACTTCACTCACAACATTATCATCAGTTTAAATTAAAACTAATCTCAACATTTCAATTACTACAATTTGATCGTTGCTCAGATATTTATAAAAACATTACACTTGAATTATTATTAACAACACTCTTTAAACAACATAATCTTGGGCCAGTCACATTTGATTCACACCTAAAGAATACACACATAGATTTTGAAGTTCAGCATAATGAATCGACATATAGCTTTATAAAACGCTTGCTTACACGATATAAACTGCTCTTCTACTATAAAAACAATCAATCTGGCTCACAAATGCATATTTGTGATATACATCATATGACAACCCAATTAAAACAAGACTTCTTCCAAAGTGATCTTATGCGCTGTAATTATCAGTTTTTTAACTGGAGATTTGAAAGCTGCTACAGTAGTTACCCGCTCATTGAATTAACAACACCTATTAAGGATAGGCATTATGTAAATAAAATTCGACATAAAGCCACCAATCCAGCCTTCTTATTAAATGAAGTACAGCACAATGAAATTCAAGGTTATATTCAATATCTTAATTTTAAAACTATAGATAAATTAATCAAACCCATAGCTAAACCCTCAATCTCAGGTATCCAACTGGGACACGTATATTCGAATCATCTCCACATAAAACCAAGCTGGGATTATTACAAAAAACTAACCAAACCATTACAATCCCAATCTAATATTCCTATAATCAACTTCAAACCTAAAGCAAAGCAGTCCATTATTATTGCCTTCGAAAATAATGACCCAAACACCCCTTATATTGCTGGCGCTATTTATAATAAACAATATTTATCACCACACATGTATACCCAAAATTTCAGGACTATCGGCATACAAGACTGTTATAAAAATAACTTGATGATTCAACTTGATAACAAACCAGGTCTTTATCTTCATGGACAAAAGCGCTCATCTTTTGACATAAAGCAATACAATCAATTTGCATCAAATATTAAGTTAAAATCAAATAACACATTGACACTTGATGCACATAAGTCTCTTTTATTTTATTCAGATACGTGCATTTACATTGGCAATCAGAAAAATTATATTAAAATTACACCAGAGAAAATTACCCTACATGGTATTAACATTCACTTTCAAACTTAACACGGTATTGTCAGGCTATTTTAAGCTTGCTACATTGATATTTTGAAAACATAAGGAGCAAGAGATGGCAATATACATGAAAATTGATGGGCTTTTAGGTGGTGTTACTACCGAGTCATATGAACACTGGATAGAATGCGATGAAATTGAATTTTTTGGCATTAATAATAACATTATGCAAAGCATCGGCCATGACATGGATCGTGTAATAAACCACCCTCAATTCGGCGAAATTAGCATAAAAAAAACATTAGATGCGAGTTCCATTGGTTTATTCGAATTTGCACACAATAGAAAACCGATTAAAAAAATTGAAATTCACCAACTTACAACCGGAGATCCTTTACATGTATATGCAAAACTATTACTCGAAGATGTTATTATTTGTCACTATAGCGAATTTAATTCTAATACACAGATAACAAAACCACGCGAACATATTCGCTTTGCTTACACATCAATTCAAAAAACGTATACACCACTTAACTCCGATAACACACCTGGAAGTCCTATTATATCTGGATTTGATTTAACTACTGGCGAACCCATGTAAATGCCACACTTTAAAAAAATTTTTTACATCATATCAACAATTTTAATTGTATGTAGTTATGCCTTCTTAAGCAAAAAACTCGCCTATAGTAATTGGCATTATTATCCTGCAATTGGCATGTTATTTATTTTTGTGTTGGCTTTAGTGCTGCTACAACAATACTTCCTGCATAAATTTAAAAATCAATAGCGCCGTGGCGTACGGCGCTACTGACAGTACGACGGCAGAATCGATCCCAAGGTAGTAGATCTATTACGCCGAAGGTAGCGAACGCGTTGTGATGAATTAAATCTGATAATGAATAATTGTTTTCTATAAATGTGAAACGGATATTTAGGACTTTTTGATATCACTCTACACACATCCTTGTATTTAACGTTAGAAAGCATAATCTCAGAAATTGAGTAGTAAGATAAGCAGGAAAAAAACTCGACGCATTAACAAAAAATGCTGCCATCCATAGCCTCCTGTAAAACAATATGCATTTTAGTATAGAAAAGAAATTTAGTTGATGCAACACTATTTTGTATAAAAAAATTGCTTGAAATACTATAGGATTTATGACATCGTCACAGCCATGCAAACGTACGCAGAAAAATTGATTAAATCGCTTAACTTATTGCAACATCCTGAAGGTGGTCATTTTCGCCGCCATTATCAATCAGCACTTCAAATCACAACAAATCAGCCACGTAGTGCAATGACTGCTATCTATTATTTGCTTGCGGGCAATGATATATCACAATTTCATCGCCTCGATGCCGATGAATCTTGGCATTATTATCAAGGTAATACAACACTAATCGTTCATATGATTGATCTTGATGGACAATATCATCAATGCAAACTTGATGGCAAAAACCAGTTTCACCTGATTGTGCCTGCAGGCTTTTGGTTTGGTGCCGAACTTATCGATAAGGCACCCAAGCATTACACTTTAGTTGGCTGCACCGTCGCCCCCGGATTTGAGTTTTCAGGATTTGAGCTTGCAGATTCTGAACAACTCATCTCTACTTATCCGCAACATAAAGAGGTTATTTTAAGCCTCACCTAATTATTTCAGTACAACTTGATTCGAACTCGGGCATGTTATCGCCTCAACAAGCGCATTATTATTGGTTTGTACCGCTAGTTGTGATGGCTTTAATCCAGCATGATTTGCTTGATCAACCTCACCAAACCCCGCCACTTGACTAATTTTGTAAATAATATCTTGTGCTTGGTCATTGGTAAGTGGATTTGTTCCAGTGCCACGAGAAGCATCGGCTAGAGAAACGATGGTGTGAATAATTGTGTTGCCCTGCGCATCTGTTCGAGTGAGCGTTGCTGGACTGACATTCTCAATCAAAAACTCAATAAGCTCTTGTGCATGATCAACCTCTCTGATTCGCAACCCTTGATAGCATCTTAAAGCATGCACTAACACTGATTCTCTATTTTTTATTATATTAAGATCAGACGCTTCCAACTTCTGTATAGCTTTCTCATACGAAGGTTGCGCACCAAAAAACCGAATAATATCATGTGCCGTTTTAGCTTTAGAAGCTGCCCATCCACCCAATTTGTCAAAAAACCCCATACTTACCTCTCATACAGTTAATTTTTGAATAATTATAGTGATTATTAATTAACAAAATATTAAGCCTAGAACATTAACTTCACCCTTTCCAGAATGTACTGTTAACCAGCGATTTTCATATAAAAATAAGGTGTCACAAACAGCTGCAGCTAATATTGAGCAACCAAGCGAGACATGCTAAGATCCAAAACTAAATTTCACGGAAGGGAATGGTATTATTTAACTATTAATAGAGGATATAAAAAATGTCTAAACTCAAAACGATCACCAAAACCGTTGCTATCGGCCTAACCGCTGGCCTTGCTTGTGCTGCATTAACAGGGTGTGCAACCATCGCTCATGGCGACAAACAAAAACTAACCGTCAACTCTAAACCTTCACATGCAAGCTTGACTGTTGATGGCACCACTGTAGGCAAAACACCTGCGATACTAAACTTGTCTCGCAAAAACAGTCATAATCTTTCAATTGCGCTTGCAGGCTACAAAACTGAGAACGTACACCTAGAAAACACACTCAGTGGCTGGGTACTCGGCAATATTGTATTCGGCGGTGTTATTGGTATTGCTGTTGATGCGGTCGATGGTGCTATGTATAAACTAACACCTTCACAAGTTACCGCTTACTCCGCAAAAGAAGGCATTCAATTTAACGAAGACAACTCAACTTTAACTGTTTTCCTAGTCAAACATGGCCACAAAAACTGGCAGAAAATCGGCAAGCTGCAAAAAGCTAAAGCCTAATCTCTATAGCGCGAGAAGCCTCAGCGCTTTTCGCGTATATTTATCAACTTGACTCAAAAAAAATCTACAGACCACAACTCTAAAGATGCTACCTCAAATGGCTTAATAAACACTCTTACCTCCTGACTAGCCTCTTTCCAATTAGGGTCTTGTGTCTTTAAACATGTAAGCAACTCGCAGTTGCACCAAATTAATGCTTGATCGAGTACACTGGTGCGATTGGTGCAATTTGTATGCGGAATCACTCCTGATCCATTTTCCAGCAGCAGAAATTATTAGAACGAAATGCTTTTGGCCTTAGGGGACCATAAATTACTAGAATACCTTAGGGCCTGGTTCAAGCGGCTGGAAGACTCTCTCCAGAATTACTGATAAAAAATGATCTTATGCACATTAATCGTGGTGCGTTAACGGAACAATATGCAGGCCAACAACTATTGACGATGCAACCTAACTATGACCATGCTGAGCTTTTTTATTGAAAGCGAGACACACCGAAAAGCCAAGCTGAAATTGACTACATACTCGCAGTAGAAGATAAACTTGTACCTATAGAAGTAAAATCTGGTAAGTCTGGACGACTTAAATCATTACATATGTATATGGATATACATCAAATCAAAACAGGCATAAAACTCTCAACAGATACGTTCGACACCTCTGAAAATATTTGGTCTGTACCACTTTATATGATTGAACAATTACCAAGACTGATTAAAAGCACAGACTAAGTAGGGTGAAGGATTTGGTGCGATTGGTGCAACTCGTATGTGGAACCATTCTTGATTCTTTTTTCAATAGACTGTGATAATACGTACATTATTTAAATTCAATTGCAGATATGCACGAATAAATTGTATATGCCATTGATTTTAAATCCAATATAGACTATAATGTACTAATCATAAACTTAACTTCAGATATGTACGAATGATAAAACGAGACTTACAGCCCATTGCTATTGAGCTTGCGACTTACTTTCCAGTCATTATGATCTCGGGCCCGAGACAATCAGGCAAGACAACGCTTGCGCGCGCTACTTTTAAAGATAAACCTTATTATAACCTCGAAGCACCAGATATACGTGATACCATCACGGCTGATCCGCTCACTTTTTTTAAAAATAATCCAGATGGCGCCATACTAGATGAAGTGCAGCATTTACCCGAGCTGCTCTCTTATATTCAAGTCATTGTCGATGAATCAAATAAAAAAGGGCTTTTTATCGTAACAGGCAGCTGTCATCTATTACTACACCAAGCCATTACTCAGTCACTTGCTGGACGTGCCGGCCTTCTAGACCTGCTACCGTTAAGCATTCATGAATTACAACAATCAAATATTAGTCTTGAACTTGATGAATATTTACTTAAAGGCTTCTACCCATCAATATATAATCAACAAATAGAACCAACTGTTGTTTATCGCAACTACATTAGAACCTACCTTGAGCGCGATGTGAGACTTTTAATTAATATCAAAGATCTCAATACATTCCAACACTTTTTAAAATTAACAGCAAGTCGCGTGGGTCAATTACTCAATACCGAAAGTCTTGGCAATGATGCCGGTATGTCGAGCAATACTATTAAAAACTGGCTATCAGTGCTACATGCTTCTTACACTATCTACCGACTGCAACCCTATTTTGAAAACTTTGGCAAACGCATTATAAAGTCACCCAAAATATATTTTACCGACCTTGGTATTGTTTGCTATCTACTTAGCATAGAATCCACCTCACAAGTCGCTAACGATCGCATTCGCGGCAGCCTATTTGAAAATCTTGTGATACTTGAGCTCATCAAAACACGTGCCAACCAAGGCAAAGAACCAAATTTATACTTTTACCGCGACAATCATGGCAATGAAGTTGACGTGATTATTAAAAGAGGCGAACATCTTATTCCTATCGAAATAAAATCAACCGCCACCTTTAATAAATCCCTACTTAAAAATCTCACATTTTATAAAAAACTCGTCGATACGCGCATGCCTTTTGGATTTATTGTATATACCGGGGAAGAAGAGCCGATAGTTAATGGCATTCAGTTTGTAAATTATAAAAATATACGCGGTATTTACAACAAAATTGATGAGCTGTGATGTTGCAGATCGGGTGACCTCAATGCTCAACTGTGCCAGAACAATGATTAAGACCAATTCACAGCAAGTTGTATGGTGCAATTTACCCACAAAATAGCCCTCAAATAAGCAAATGCACTAAAGACAAAGCGTAACCTATTGAAATAAAATCATTTTTATTGCATGGTGCAATTCAAAAAATAATGGTGCAATTGGTGCAATTATGTTATTATTGGTGCAATTGGTGCAATTAGGAGCTCATTGATGAAATCCCCACTTAACATATACCCAGAACAAGAGTCGAAAACGCTAGAATTTAAATCACAAGTACCAGCATTTTCGACCCTTATTAAAACCTGTGTAGCATTTGCCAATACTGCTGGTGGCAGCATTATTATTGGCATTGAAGATGCCACAAGAAAAATTATTGGCATTACAGAAGCGGGTAGAGAGCGAATATACTATGATTTTCCTAATAGTCTTTACGACAATACCATACCCGGACTATTCGCCCACATATATGAAAAAAATCTAAATAATAAAACAGTACTTATGATTGAAATACCATTTAGCGCAAAAAAACCTGTATACATCAAAAAAGAAGGCATCCCTAAAGGTGTTTATATTAGAGTCGGTGCATCAAACCGTAGAGCTCAAGATGCTCATATAGCAGACCTCATACGAGAGGGGAAACATGATTATTATGATGAAGAACCAACTAAAGCAACCCTAGATGATTTATCAAACACGTTACTATCAAAATGCTATGGAAAGAATTATACAAAAAAGAGACTGTTATCAGACTTTGTTGTTACCAGCAGCATCAACATAAAAAAACACTATGCCACAGTTGCTGGCACATTGATGTTCAGTGAAAATCCAGAAAAATATATTCCAGAGGCACTCATATTATGCACACAATTTTCAGGCACCAAAGGCAGAGATATCATTCAAACGAGAGAACTCACAGGCCCCATATCACAACTCATTGATGACAGCCTAAAAATACTGAGTAACTGGCTTGCAAAAGACTTAAAGTTAAATAAAGCCAAGCTTGTCGGTAAGCTACCTATTCCCAAAGCTGCCTTACGTGAAGCAATTGCAAATGCACTCTTACATAGAAAATACACGATCGCTGGCGCTGTTAAAATAGCCTTGTATGATGATCGGTTAGAAATCTTTAGCCCCGGCGCTTTTCCTGGTCTGGTAGATACACAAAATCTAGGTGATGGCACTACATGCCTGAGAAACCCCCACCTTACTCAAATAGCACGCAGATTACACCTTATTGAGAAACTCGGAACAGGTATCCGCTTGATATTTGACGAATGCGAAAAGCTTGGTATTAAAAAACCCCAATATCACGAAGATGGCGATTATGTGAAAATTATCTTCTATTTTAGCCCAAGTACTACCGGCAAAAAAACAGATGAAGAGGCGATTATGGCACTTTTAGAGTTGCGAAAATCAATTACCGCAGCCGATGTCGTCATGCTATTAAATATTTCTCGAAACACGGCAACACGTAAATTAAATAATTTGATCAAACAAAATTTAATAAAGCGCCACGGCAAAGGCCCGGGTGTTCAGTATACAAAAAAAGAAGCTTAAACATGAGCTATGACTCTTTAAAAAGCAACTCAATATCATTCCAGGAAATTAAGTTTACTTTATCACTACCTATAAATGAGTCACCCGCATAGACCAACGCCAATTCAGATGGTTGATCGATGAGACCTTTCAATTTAAATAAATTTTTTAATAGGTCAGTACGGTATGTCTGAGTTGACTTAATTTCAATGGCTATCAGCTTATCCCCCCTCTCTAGCAGACAATCAATTTCAAGACCATTACTATCACGCCAAAAGTACAGTGCTTGCGATTTCCCTGAATTTAAAAAATATTTTTTTACTTCACTAATCACGTATCCCTCAAATATAGCACCTCTTGCAGCATGTATTGAAAGGTGATCAGCTGACTGTATGCCAAGCAAGTAGCACACAAGCCCTGAATCATAAAAATAAAGCTTAGAAGATTTTATGAGGCGTTTTGAAAAATTCTTATAATATGGTGGCAAGCGGAATAAAATATAACTAGATTCTAAAATATTTAACCACTGCTCGGCTGTTGTTCGAGAAATGCCTGCATCTATTGCTAACTGGCTTATATTAAGCAGCTGCCCATGACGCCCCGCACAAAACTTCAAAAAACGCTTAAAAGTTTCAAGATCTTGTACAGCTAATAAATCCCTAACATCTCGTTCAAGATAAGTTTGCACATAAGAATCCAACCAAACATCAACAGGAATATCATCATTATAAGGACGTGGATAACCACCATGATATAACCAAGACCAAACATCCAGCGGCCCCAACACGGCGTTTGTCAAATACTCAGGATAACTTAATGGCATCAACCCTAAAATGGCAGCACGACCCGCTAATGACTGGGTAATATGTTTACTTAATACAAAATTTTGCGAGCCAGATAAAATAAATTGCCCTTTTTGCTTTCTCTCATCCACCATAACTTGCACATATGAAAATAGTTCAGGATACTTCTGCGCCTCATCGATAATTAATCCATGCGTATAATGCTTACCTAGTATTGCTTGGGTATCTAAGCGTACTCGATCGAGACTAGATATCGACTCTAAGTTAATATAGTCATATTCTGAAAAACTCGACTGTAGCAACGTTGTTTTTCCCGCCTGGCGCGGCCCTGTCAACACGACCACCGGGAACTGACCCAAACGCTCTCTTAAAACTTTTTGTATGACCCTTTGGAACATATACACCTCATAAAACAGTAAGTTATCATAATAATACATGTAATTTCAAATAAATATATTTGTTTTACATGAATAATACATATAACTTATTGTTTTTGATAATACAATTACAAAAAACCGCATAAGTCAGCCACCAGCCCAACGAATGCAGCAGCTATTGAATCAAAATATGCTCTATTTTTAACAGGTTGCAGTAATACCAAGCCAACTCTATAATCACTCTCTTATATTGGAACATAAAAGGATGTCTCTCCATGGATCTTGCTGCACTGAACAACCTACCTTCTCATACCCTGACCGATCGTGAAATTTGTGATTTAGAGCTGATTCTTTCAGGTGGCTTTGCACCACTGAACAGCTTCATGTCACAAGATGACTACAACAGTGTGATGCAGGATATGCGTCTTGCCGATGGCACACTGTGGCCGATGCCAATTATGTTGTCAGTAACCTTACAAGCAGCCGAAGAACTCGGCGAAGGGCAAGATTTATGCTTACGCGATCACGAAGGCTATCCGCTAGCGATCTTACATATCACAGAAATGTGGCTTCCCAATAAAAAGCACGAAGCCGAAGCCGTATTTGGCACGCTTGATATGGCACACCCTGCTGTCGATTATTTAATGACGCACACTGGTGATATTTATGTGAGCGGTAAGCTGACTAAACTACGTGACCCACGTCACTACGACTTTAATGAATTACGTCGCACACCTCATGAACTTAAAACTTATTTTAAACAGCAAGGCTTCGATAAAGTCGTCGCCTTTCAAACACGTAATCCCATGCATCGTGCCCACTTTGAACTCACCTGGCGTGCGGCAAAAGATAATGATGCACATCTCTTATTAAATCCCGTTGTCGGTGTGACCAAACCCGGTGATATCGATTACTTCACTCGTGTACGCTGCTACAAACGCATTATGGAACATTATCCAGCAGGCCAAGCTACACTGAGCTTATTACCACTCGCGATGCGCATGGGCGGCCCACGCGAAGCACTCTGGCACGCGCTTATCCGCAAAAACCACGGCTGCACCCATTTTATCATTGGCCGTGATCATGCAGGCCCTGGCAATGACAGCAACGGCAAGCCTTTCTACGATCCTTATGGCGCACAAGAACTGGTACAAAAATTTGAAAACGAGATTGGCATCACCATGGTGCCCTTTAAAGAAATGGTCTACCTTAAAAATAAAGCCTGTTATCAACCGATCGACCAAGTCGGTGAGCACGATGAAGTGCTCAACATTTCAGGCACCGAATTCCGTGATCGCCTTCGCAACGACAAACCGCTACCCGAGTGGTTCTCGTTTCCAGAAGTCATTCAAGAACTACGTAAATCCTACCCACCCAAACACAAGCAAGGCTTTATGCTGTTCTTCACCGGCCTCTCTGGTGCGGGTAAATCTACTATTGCAAATGCGCTAATGCTTAAACTCATGGAACTCGATCACCGCCCGATCACATTACTCGATGGCGATATCGTTAGACTAAACCTATCCCAAGAACTCGGCTTCTCCAAAGAACACCGCGATATGAATATCAAACGCATCGGCTTCGTCGCCTCACAAATCGTAAAATGCCACGGCATTGCCATCGCCGCCGCCATCGCACCCTACGCAAGCGTGCGTGATGAGGTCCGCAAAATGATCGAGCAATATGGCACATTTATCGAAGTGCACGTCTCCACATCTCTAGAAAAATGCGAAGAACGTGATGTGAAAGGTTTATATCAAAAGGCCCGCGCAGGCGTGATTAAAGGCTTTACCGGAATCGATGATCCGTATGAGGCACCTTTAAATGCTGAGATTACGATTGATAGCGGGAAGCTAAGTGTGGGTGAGGCGGTTGAATTGATTATAAATCAACTCAGTGCATTAAGATTATTTAATTATGCCGCACTCGAAACCATACCAAAAAAAGCAATCAATAAGACAAGCACTAAAGCTTAAACCTTCCTAGCAATAATATGGTGATTAGTGGAACTAGAAGTTTTACAAATATCTGTAAAACCTGCTTTAATGAGCCAACGCTCAATTTCTTCAAAAGAATAAGTATCATTAATCAAAGGTGAAGCAGCATCAAACCATCCATGAATATTTTCCACACCTTTCTTTTCGGATAGATAGCTGATCTTGTCTTTATAATTTTTATTTTTTAAAATTTTTCGCAGCTTTAAATATTCTACTTGCTCTTGAAATGACGACTCATCACCCAAGACAGGCTCACCATACAGCATTAAAAATAAATAACCACCCCGCTTAACATATGGGACCAAATTCAAAAAGGCCTTATAAGTGTTACCCGTATGATGTAACACACCATAACTCCACACCAAGTCAAATTTTTTCTCAATGTCTAATGACTCCAATATATTATGCTGAAAGATACTAAAAGAGTCACTATTAAACCCTGAAATAACATCTAAAGTCTCCACAACTGCATTCGATGATTGATCTAATGCAATCACTGAAGCACCCATAGATAAAAACCCATAAGTGAATCTCCCATTACCACAACCAACATCTAGGTTCTGTGTAGGAAATTTTAACGCATCCATATAAGTGCTCCCGCAAAATTTATAAACCCTAAATAGCATGATGTTGTTTTGTCAAACCGTGA
>JAUIDD010000037.1 GCA_030429175.1 Gammaproteobacteria bacterium | reverse complement strand
ATGTTCAAAGCAACAACAGTAGCTAATGGTTTAATAGGTAAAAACTTTAGAATCTTCTTTATATATAGCACTGTTAAGAATGGTTGGTGCATTTTAAGCGAGAATTGCCATTTGTTTCGAGGCAAAAACCTTTAAAAATAAGGCGCGTAGCCAAAGCTACGTAACGCCATTTTTAATCGTTTTTAACGAAGAAGCAGATGGTTAGTCGACGCTTAAATGGAACAGTTATCCAGAATTGAGGTTAATAAAGAAACCCGCACTATAGCAGGTTCTGTTAAGCAGCTATCAATGAGTTAATTTACTTTCTGTAATTGCCATGACTGGCTTAATAATAACGGCACTGTAAAATCACCCTCAAGTGCGGCTATAGAAGGCCAATCGCTGATGACTGCCGTACAAGGGTTACTACCATAACATAATTGCTTTATCTGACTATCTTGCTGTACCTGCTCTAAAACATTCGCAACCAATCCATTGATATAATTACCAGCGGCGCCAGTTTCATAGGCAGTCGTCACTGGAAGTTCCGTATCCATCATTACGAGCCCTATCTCTAATGGAGATTGTTCTTTATTTTGCTCTTGACTATAAACATACTCGCCGTAGCTTTGCTGCCAATTTGACTTAAAAAATTTGGCACGATTTTCGGCGGTAGTTAACTGATTATATTTGTTTTGCATCTCTGAAGGTTGCTTGCTTTTATAAGTCGTAAAAAATGAAGGCGTAGAGGTTTTACCTTTTTCAAGGTTATCATACATCTGATCGCCAATCTCTTTGATAATGTGTGCTTTTAACCCTGGGTCTTTAGCTAATTGACCTTCAGAGTCACTACCAATGTGATATTGATTATCCCCTGTACCAGTTCCTACCAGGTACCAATAGCTTCTGGGTGTAAACTTTATATTTGAGATAACAGCTGGATTTACAGTCACAACAACAGGATTAGTACTTAATGTCACAACACCTTTTTGTTTCCAAGCTTCTTGACCAGGAGGCCATATTTTATAATTACCCATCTGGTATAAAATACCTTTTGTGGCAACATTTTGTAACTGTACTTTTCCATATTGAAGTGTGCCGCTGGCTAATACCCACTGTGCACGCTCTAATTGATTGCATGGTGTTGTGTTCTGCTTTTCATTATATGCCATCACCACAGGTGCAGTAACAATGTTATTGGTCGATGCACCAACCTGCTGATAATAATTCGCTGCATATTTCATGTCCATAGAACCTGTTGCAATTAGGCAATTATGCGTACGCTGATTTCTAATAATATATTTATCAATAGGAGGATTTTTAATAAAAACCTTAGAGTGGCACTCAACATCAGAATCATTTTGAACACAGTGTGTTCCTATTTTTGTTTGCATGTAAAATTTAAAATGGCTAAATGGGTCAGAACTACTGAAGGCTTGTTGCATAAAGCGCTGATAGGCCGGTCCACGTGGGCCACTTACACCTGGCGGTGTAGCCCAAGTAAACCATTTGTACCAATTTGATTTAAGTGAAGGCTCATAAGAGAGATTTTTAGGGTAAGTTACCTCATACACACAAAACAAATCGGCACCATTTTGTGAACCATAACTCATATTTAAAAATTTAATAGAACTAGGCTTAATCGGTGGTAAGTATGATTGTTGAACTATCCGCTCAAGCGATAATGTTAACTGAGCGCCTTCATTACTCTGCAGATAACCCACAGGCATATAACCACCTGTAACTTTATTAAGCTGCAACTCATCAGCTTTAGGACAAGTCCACTTAGTAACACCTATCCCTGCAATATTGGTTTCGGCAAAGGCTCCTGAAATAAAGCAAAGTACATAACCCAAAAATAAAACAGTACTCGATTTTTTCATATCACTTTCCTTAATTATTAACTTTTACCAAGCGCCATGACTGACTCAATAATAACGGTACTGTAAAATCGCCTTCAAGTGCACCTATAGAAGGCCAATCACTAACAACTGCAGTGCAAGGCTTACTGCCATAACACAAGGACTTTATTTGACTGTTTTGCTGTGCTTCAGACAAAACACCTGCAACCATACCATACACCTTACTGCCTGCACCTTCATATGCAGTAGTGACTGGCAAATTCGTATCCATCATCACTAAACCTAACCCTAAAGGAGAACTTTTATTATTTTTCTCTTTTTGATAAACATAGTTACCATATGCAAGCTGATGACCTGTATCTGCAAAAAATGTAACTTTGTCTTTAGTGTAAGCTGCTTTTTCTTTATCAGACAATCCATTAATAAAATCTGTCAAAATTTCGGGTGGTGATGATGGCAGCTTCCCAGCTTTGATGAGATTATACATTTGTACACCTATCTCTTGTGCTTGTTTTTGCTGTAAACCTTTGCTTGAGTTTATCTTACCTTCAGGATCTGTGCCTAGGTTATATTGATCATCTTCCGTACCTGTCGCATTTAAATACCACTGACTGCGTGGTGCAAACGTTGGATTTGCAATGACCGCAGGACTTACTGTTGCAACAATTGGGTTAGTACTTAATGACACAACACCTTTTTGTTGCCACGCATCCTGCCCCGGCGCCCATATTTTATAATCACCCAACTGATACAGAATTCTTTTAGTCGCTACATTTTGAAACTGTACTGTATTATAAGGTCCAACACTGCCACTCGAGATTACCCACTGCGCACGTGGCTCTTTATCACAGTTTCCTGCATATGCCATTACGACTGGTGCAATAACTGTATTCGGCAATGAATACTTATTACCACTTTCTACACCTTTTTGCTCAAGCCAACTTGCGGGATAGGTTGCATCTTCAGGACCCGTTGCAATCAAACAATGTCCTGTCTTGTTATTAACAATATTATATTTTTGTCCTGGTGGATTTTTCAAAAAAACCATCGACTGACATTCTAAGCTTGCCTTAGAACCCGTGCATGATTGTGATTCAAAGCTATATTTTGTAGCAGGCCCTAATTGATAATTTTGGCATGCATCAGGCAATATTTCACAACTTGATCCAAAACTTCTATAAGAAAGCATGACTATTGGAATACCATAAGTTTCAGGCTGTGTGTTTAGTGTTACAAATTTTGGTCCATAAGAATCACCAAGCATACCAAATTCAGATGAACTTATATTGATCGGGGGTTTTTCATATACGGCCAAATAAGCACAAACTGCCGAAAAACTATTGGCCTCTGATTCTGAATAAATATTCATATTTTTATTCCCAGCAAGAAAATAAAAAATAGAAGGTTCATTCGAAATTGTGTATTTCCCTGTTTTTATATCTAAAAATGCATATTTGATTTTAGGTGGATGATCTTTTGTGCCATAGAGCAGTCCTAATGGGTTTCCACGACCAAGTAATTGCTTTAATCCTAATGATTCTCCTAAAGAATTGTGCATCTGCCCACTGATAGTGTATCCCTGGCCTTTTTCTTTGTAAGTCAGTATAAGATCCTCTGGCTTTGGACAAGTCCAAGAGGTAACTTTTATCCCGGAGATATCAGTGGCAGCTATGCTTACAGCAGTAAACAACAATAAAAAAAGAACCATAGAAACAAAAGACAACTCTCGGAAAGTAACCATAACAACTCCGTGTAATAGATCCAAAGTGTACATTATAGCACTGAACACCCCAATAGCAATCAGCCAACAGTCCCTATATAATGTCCAGCATTCTTTATGACCATGAGAGAGACCACATGTTTGACAATTTATCCTCACGCCTAACCGGCACGATTAATAAACTTCGCGGTATGGGCAGACTGACCGAGCGTAACGTTAAAGATACGGTTGCTGAGGTAAAACGCGCGCTAATTGAGGCGGATGTAGCGCTATCTGTGGTAAAAGATTTTTGTGCGCAAATTACCGAAAAAGCACTCGGTCAAAAAGTACTCAATAGTGTGCGTCCAGGCGAGGCCTTTATTAAGCTGGTGCAGGATGAATTAATTCATGTGCTCGGTGATAAGCACTCGGAAATCAATCTCAAAGCACAACCACCTGTTGTGATTTTGATGGCTGGTCTTCAAGGTTCTGGTAAAACAACTACCGTTGCTAAGCTTGCCAAACTGCTGAAAGAACAACACAAGAAAAAAGTGTTGGTCACATCAGCAGACGTCTACCGCCCTGCCGCTATCGATCAACTAGAAACATTAGCAAAACAAGTAGACGCACATTTTTTTGCAAGTACACCTGATGATAAACCAGTTGATATTGCCAAGCGTGCACTCGAACAAGCTAAAACACAATTTATGGATGTCTTAATTGTCGATACGGCAGGCCGTTTACATATCGATAATGAGTTAATGCAAGAAATCAGCGATATTAGCAACACGATTAATCCAACTGAAACACTACTAGTCATCGATAGCATGGCTGGTCAAGATGCGGCAAACATTGCCAAAACCTTTAACGACAGGCTTGAACTCACTGGTACGGTATTAACTAAAGCTGATGGTGATGCCAGAGGTGGTGCAGCGCTATCAATGCGTATGATTACCGGCAAACCGATTAAATTTGTTGGGATGGGTGAAAAAATTGATGCACTCGAGCCGTTTTTCCCCGATCGTATTGCATCACGTATTCTGGGTATGGGTGACATCGTCAGTCTAGTTGAGGAAGCGCAACGTAAAGTCGATAAAAAAGAAGCCGACAAAATTGCTAAAAAAATTAAAAAAGGTAAGCGCTTTGATTTCAATGACTTCTTAACACAGTTGCAGCAAATGAAAAAAATGGGCGGCATGGGTGCGATGATGGGTAAACTACCTGGCATGGCAAAAATCCCTGCTAAAGCACAGTCGATGATGGATGACAAACAGCTCGTTAGAATGGAAGCTATCATTAGCTCAATGACCTTACAAGAACGCAAATTTCCTGCACTGCTCAATGGCTCGCGTAAACGCCGTATCGTCGCAGGCTCAGGCACTAACATCCAAGACGTCAATAAACTCCTCAAACAATTTACCCAAATGCAAAAAATGCTCAAACGCTTTAAAGGCGACAAAATGGCTAAGCGCCTTAAACATCTGCAGGGGCAGATACCTCCTGAGATGATGGGCAAGCTCCCAGATGACTTATTCTAACCCTACAACCACGTTCAGCAGACTATGCATGTACATCTGCCACTAATTGCTACAATTTATCCTAATTATATCTTTTAAATTGGCTAAAATTTCCGTACAATGTCGACCTTCCAGTTTTGTGGATATTTTAGATTTAAGCGAGAGGCTCAGATTTTATATGGTAGTAATTAGATTGGCACGTGCTGGTGCTAAGAAAAACCCCTTTTATCAAATAGTTGCTTCAGACAAGCGTAATTCACGCGATGGTCGTTTCATTGAGAAGCTTGGCTACTTTAACCCACTTGCACGCGGTAAGGCGACCAACCTTGAGTGCGATATGGCGCGTGTAGATTACTGGCTTAGCAAAGGCGCACAACCCAGCGAGCGCGTACAGAAGCTTATAAATGACTTTAAAAAACAAGGTACTGAAGTTAAAGTTGTCCCTACTAAAGCACAACAACGTGCTGAGCAAGCTGAAGTTGCAGCTAAGGCGTAAGCTGAAAAAGCTAAAAAAGAACAAGCCGAAGCATTAAAAGCAGCTAAAGCTGAAGAAACAGCAAAAGCTGCTGAAGAAACTAAAGACGCAGAGTAGATCACTCTTACTCACCGAGGCTGATTCTATGAGCACAGATTCAAAACGCGTTATCATAGGTTGCCTCGGTGCCGTTCACGGTGTACGTGGATGGCTAAAAATTCATTCTTATACCGACCCAATCACTAATATCCTCGAATATCCCAACTGGCAAATCCAACATAAAAACCAATGGCGGCCACTTGACGTCGAAGATAGCAAAATCAACAACAATACCATCCTAATCAAAATAAGAGACATTAATGATCGTGACATCGCCAAAACTTATACCAATGACCTGATTGCAATTAACCGTGAAGCACTACCCGAACCTGGCGAAAACGAGTATTATTGGAGCGATTTAATCGGCCTTAACGTTACCAATACTGCAGGTATTATGCTCGGCAAGATCGTTGAAATGCGCGATACTGGCGCTAATGATATCATCATTATTCAAGGCGAAAAACGTCGCCACCTTGTCCCTTATTTAAATCACGTAATACAATCAATTGATCTCGATAAACAGCAGATGATTGTGGATTGGGACGATGATTTTTAATTTAATCAGCCTGTTTCCTGACATCTTTGATGCACTACAACACGGCGTGATTAAACGCCCACTCAACAGCAAATCGATTACCCTTAAGCACTGGGATCCACGTGACTATACGCATGATAACCATCGTAGCATTGATGACAGACCCTATGGTGGCGGCCCCGGCATGGTGATGCTATATCAACCGCTCAAAGACACGATCGATGCGATCAAAGCATCGACTCAGTCCGGTCCGATTATCCACTTAACACCACAAGGTAAACCGCTAGAACAGGCTGATATTGCAGCACTGGCTCAACTGCCAGCGGCAACGCTGCTGTGCAGCCGCTATGAAGGTGTCGACCAACGCTTGCTTGACCAAGAAGTCGATATCTCGTATTGCATTGGTGATTTTGTGGTGAGTGGTGGTGAAATACCGGCAATGATGCTGATCGATGCTGTTGCCAGGCTACTTCCAGGGACACTTAATGATCCACAATCAGCAATTGAAGACTCCTTTAATGATGGACTACTCGATTGTCCACACTATACACGTCCTGAGCAGATTAACGATATAAATGTACCAAAAGTGCTCTTAAGCGGCGACCATAAGGCTATAAATAGGTGGCGACAGCAAGAAAAGTTGATTAGTACTTGGCAAAAGCGTCCAGATTTGATAAAAAGACGGGTCCTGACAGATGATCAACAAGCTGTCTTGGATGAATACAAAAAAGGTAATGAATCATGAGCAATTTGATACAAGCTATTGAAGCTGAACAAATGGAAGGCAAACAATTTCCTGACTTTCGCCCAGGCGATACTATCGTTGTGCAAGTAAAAGTAAAAGAAGGCAACCGTGAGCGTTTACAGGCCTTTGAAGGCGTTGTTATCGCTAAACGTAACCGTGGCATTAACTCAGCATTTACTGTGCGTAAGATCTCTCACGGCGAAGGCGTAGAACGCGTCTTTCAGACCTACAGCCCGCTGATTGCTGACATCAAAATTGTGCGTCGCGGTGATGTACGTCGTGCTAAACTTTACTACCTCAGAAACTTAAGTGGACGTAAAGCCCGTATTAAAGAAAAAGTTAAATAGCATAAAACAATCCCTGCTTCTAGACTGGGAAGACCTTGATGTGGTCATTCTTGCGAAAGCAGGAACCTAAAAAAAGCAGCCTCGGCTGCTTTTTTATTAGCATAGAAAGTGTAACCGCCTACGTGCTGGCGCTGTATCATACTCCAAGATAGTTCCTAAGTAATTTGCGACAGATGCATAAGTAATTTCACCATCAGGTGCATAGCTTGGATGTGGCTCGCAGCGAAGTTTATCAAGATGGTGCATAATAAACTTTGCCGCAGGTTCAACTATAGCGATATCGTATTCTTCTTTGCCGTCAACATAATGACGGTACCCCAAATATTTATCGACTGACTCACGCATAATATTATGGAAAGATTTAAGTACTGGAAATTCTGTAGCAGCCCAATTAAACACATCAGTCACACGTCCTTCCAAACAATAACCATCCGTTAATTTATCAAAAAAGGTTACCAACTGACCTACTGCACGCACACGATAAAAAGCACCAAATAAATTTATAAGCACACGGTTTAGTGTATCTCTATTTTCTTGTGGGTCACGTGAAGGCACATGATCTGTATGCATTGGTAATTTTTTATTGGGTTGATCCAAGTAATACAGCACCCCAAATTTTTCTGTTATGTGTTTCACGATCTGGTCTTGATGTGTCAACAAGTGCTCTATACCCGGCATAATGGTTTCATCGATAATCCGACGCACCTCATCTGATAGTGCTACTGTTGCAACCGCTTGTTTAAGCTTATCAAAATGTATTGCAAAGTTCTCAGGAGCAATGTTATCACCCTCACATTCAGCAGATCTAGGATTAAGTTGTTGTTGTATAGTGGCCGTTGCACGTAATTTTTTAATGAAAATAAGGTCAATTTCAAACGTAGACCGTGAAGGATGATGCTCCGCATCGTAGATAATAACTAATAATGCAGCCAATTGACGTGCATTTAAAACGCCCTGATGTCTCTCAGCTGCAACATGCTTAATAAGTTTTTTAAGTTCAGCAATAAATGGACTCTGCGCTTTTTTAAATATACCTGAAACATGAACATGACTGATTGCATTTTTAGCGAGCTGTAGCAATTGCCTTAATAAACTTAAATCAAGCATCTTTGCCTTAGTATTAAGGGCTTTTAACGCTAAGACATGGCGATCTCTCTTAATAAAAAGCCTATTCATTTCACTTAAATGCTCATTATGACAAAGCGCTTCTAACACATCTGCATTTAATGTTATAAATTCATCATTTATTAAGCGCCACTGCCAACTCAAATAATAGGAGTTTAATAGGTTATAGTTACAGGGCGTTTTTGTATTTAACGCTTGAGTTGCCTGATTTTGTCTTAGATCCACAAGACTACCAAACGTAGGATTCATGTGGGAACGATTGGCGATCATAATAAAGCTGTCCCCGGCACGATTACGATCCGCTGTCTTACTGATTATAAAGTCAGAATAATGATCTAACATAAACTCAAAAACTGGCACTGAAGCGGATTCAGCAATCCAGTGCATCAGGCAACCACCTCTTGCCTCATCCTTAACATAACGCCACCCTGCCTGAGGTGTTCCATAATTTGGAAATTGCTGCATCATGTATTCAAGCGCTGCTACCGATCCTGATTTTGCTGCTTGGATCAGCAAAATCTTTTTCATTTGCTGGCCACCTTCACCCCCAAACATATCAGTCACTGTCTTAATCGCAGCAACAGAACCGGTGCACGCAGCAGCAACATAAATATCGCGACAACCTTTTGGTTTTGCATAGTGCTTTATAATAAGATCAATAACAGCCTGATTTCCTGATGCAAAAGCGCAACAGAAAATGCTATTTCGACCCTGAACAGCTACTCTTGACTTCAGCTCTGGACATTTTTCCAATACCATTTCAAGCACCTCTACTTGCCCAGAAAAAGCTGCGTAACAAATCAAATTACGCTCCCAATCATCGCAATGTTCTAATAAATGTGGAGAATGACTCAGCACAGATCGTATGTCATCGACAGAACCCGTGAGTACCGTACGCAATAATACATTTTCATTTTTTAATAATGACTCAGCAGAAATGCCTAACGCTTTATAGCGTTGTTCCCAAGCTTTAAGTTGATCTTCTCTTTCCATAACTTCCTCCTGATGGTGATTATCAATTTAATGTTGTCAACTAATATACAGAGATATAAAAACATGTCCATAGCAAAAAGGGCAGCTATTGCCGCCCCTTATCATAAGAGATTTGCCATAGTGTCCTACTTAGGTACACTTGCTTCAGAGTTGGCCTTAGCACGCGCAATAAATTTTTCTTGCGCAACTTTAACATTTTCAGCTTTACCACTCCATGCTTCCAATGCTGGCGCTTGAAGTGCACGACCATAAGAAAAGCTTAAGTACCATGGCTTAGCGATGTCTGATTGGTTCATTGATTTAAGGTGTTCGGTTGCCACTACATCACTTTGACCACCCGATAAGAAGTTAACACTTGGTACAGCAGCTGGCACTGTGCGTCGCATCACACGTAATGTTGCTTCAGCAACCGTTTTAACATCCGCTTGTTGAGGACAATCTTTACCAGAAATAACCATGCTTGGTTTTAGAATCATGCATTCTAAAATCACTTTGTGACGACGCAAATGTTCAAACACACAATTTTGCATCGCCTCAGTTGCTTCACTACAGCGTTCGATCGTATGCTTACCATCCATCAATAACTCAGGCTCAACAATCGGCACGATCCCATTTGCTTGGCATACTGCTGCATAATTTGCAAGACCTTCGGCATTTGCCTGCATAGATGCACAACTTGGAAAGTCATCAGAAATATTGATCACCGCACGCCATTTAGCAAAACGCGCACCAAGTTTTTTATATTCTTGTAAACGCTCGGGCAAATTATCTAAACCTTGCGTGTAAGTTTCACCTTCTGAAAAAGGTAGTGGCTTCACACCTAAATCCACTTTGATTCCAGGTACAATACCTTTATCAGCTAGTAGCTTAGGAAATGGCACACCATCTGCAGTCGATTGACGCAAAGTTTCATCAAATAAAATCACACCACAGATATATTTTTCAATACCAGGAGCCGTAAACAACATTTCTCTGTAAGCACGACGATTTTCTTCCGTAGATTCGATACCAATACTATCGAAACGCTTTTTACACGTCGGCGTACTCTCGTCGGCTGCTAAAATCCCGCGACCGATCTCCGTCATCTGCTTTATGGTTGCCTGCAGCTCTGTCACTGACATGTTTCTTCTCTCCTAATTGTGATGGTTGACTGATAGTTTCCGCAAAATAACTATGCGTGCCCTGCGCATGCACCGCATCTCTAAGTCGGCTTAACCCATGTACATAGGCTGCCGTACGCATAGGAATTTTTTTCTCTAACATAAGATCATAGACCGTGCTAAAGTTTTCGGTCATCTTCGTACGTAAACGCTCGTGTACTTTTTCAACCGACCAGTAATCGCCGGTATTATTTTGGACCCATTCAAAATAACTTACTGTGACACCACCAGCATTAGCCAAGATATCAGGGATAACCATAATCCCATTGTCATTAAGCGGTTTATCAGCATCGCTCGTCACTGGACCATTAGCAACTTCAACCACAACTGGCGCTTTAACCATATGCGCATTGCCAGCGTGGATCACATTTTCAAGTGCTGCTGGAATTAATATATCGACATCTAAAGCGAGCAACTCTTCATTTGTAATCTGTTGTGCCGGCACAATTTCACATACGCTATCTTCACAATAAACAGCGGTTACTTTTTTGTGTTCAAGTTTGGCATGAATCAGACTAGGTACATCGAAGCCTTCTTTTTTGTAGATACCACCTTGTGAATCACTCACCGCAACAATACGATACCCATCATGATGTAACAGTGCGGCGACATGCTGACCTGCATTACCAAAACCTTGTACCGCTACGGTAATATCAGCTGGATTCCAACCGCGTTTTTTCTCAAGTTCTTTAATGCAGTAGTAAGCACCACGACCAGTAGCATCATCACGACCTAAGCTACCACCCATCGAAATAGGTTTGCCGGTAATAACACCTGGTAAACAACGACGTGTAATCTTTGAATATTCATCGGACATCCAACCCATGATCATCGCATTAGTGTATACATCTGGTGCAGGTACATCGATATGTGGACCGATAAAGTCTGCAATCATTTCGATGTAACCACGACTCAAGCGCTCGAGCTCTAAGCGTGATAAGCGTTTAGGATCTACAATCACACCGCCTTTACCACCACCAAAAGGAATATCAACCACAGCACACTTTACTGTCATCCAAAATGATAATGCTTTTACTTCCTCGAGTGAGACATCAGGGTGAAAACGAATACCACCCTTAGCAGGTCCGCGAATGGTGCTATAACGCACACGATAACCGGTAAACACTTCTAATGAGCCATCATCCATACGTACTGGAATACCCACCTCTAGCGCAGATTGTGGATGCTTAAGACGATCAATCGTTTCTGGTTCAATGTCTAAATGTTGGGCAGCCTGACCAAGGTGCGTCAACGCATCTGTAAAAATATTGTTTGACATAATCTTCCCTCGAAAAAAATAAGGCAAGGATATCAGAAATTAACAAGCCTAGCACCTGTTTCTTGTCGTGACTAAAGCCGCTTTAAATTGTACAATAAACAGCATGCCCACCCTAATTTACAGGATGTACTTTTTTCATGGATATAAAAAATATCAATTTTAATAGGCCTTAGCCTACTTGTCTTTTCTGGCGGACTTCAAGCCACTATAGTGACTACACTTCTGATTGATATTCAAAATCAATTACACATGCCAACACCCTATCTACAATGGATTATAAACGCCTATTTCTTCACATTAAGTGTATGTATGCTAAGCGTAGGAAGGTTCGCCAATAAACATGGACATCGAAATATTTTATATATTGGCATCTTTATCTCCATATGTGGTGCTATTGGCACAGGACTTGCAGATACTGGGGATATACTTATTTCATTTAGGGTAATACAAGGCCTGGGAACAGCAATTATTTTACCGACTAGTGTCGCACTTCTTAAATTAAATTTTACAGAAACACAAACTAATAAGGCGATGGGCATATTTTCTATGTTTATCGGAGGTGGATTCTCTTTTGGTCCTTTTATCGGTAGCATGATCATAACCACATTAGGGTTATCTTGGAATTTTTTTATTTCTGCTATAATAACTGGTATCGGATTTTGCTTTACTCTATTTACTCTTAAAAAAGATGCTTCCTATAAAGAAATTTCGATTGATTACATAGGCATGCTATTCTTAACTATAACCTTTGGTAGCTTAGTTTATGGATTTACTGAAGCTGACAGTGTCGGCTGAAAAAGCCTACATGTTATCATTAGTTTTGTAATTTGTTTTTGCGCTTTTATTGCATTTTTCCTCACCGAAAAACATATTACCGCACCACTACTAACCAAGGCATTAATCAAAAATAAATCTTTCCACTGTTTATTATTATTTGCCTTCACAGGCGGTGGTATGATGGCAATCATGCTTTTTATTAATCCACTTTATCTATATACAGTTGCTAACCTTACAAAAACTCAAGTCGGATTTTATCTGTTAACCATACCTATAACTATTATTATTGCATCTCCAATACTATCTCATCTAATAATTAAATTTAATTACCGTATAATATTATTGTATGGATTAATAACCTACACTCTTGCTGCCATTTTATCGATGCTCTTTCCAATCCAACTAGACAATAGCATTATCATTATAACGTATATATTATTTGGCTTGGGCTGGGCGATATTCAACACTACAGCACCGATTGCCATCACAAAGTCTGTAGATCCCAATCAGCTCACTATCTCAATTGGATGGCTATACAGCTTCTTCAACATAGGCGCTGCCGTAGTGCTTCCTATTAGCCTCATACTTTTCCATAGTAAAATGATTGCAGAACTTACACGAACCCTTCGTTTACTCATTGTACCTCTAACCAATCTACAGCAAGACAGTATTCACAAAATGGTAAAACAACCTTCACTTGTATACACTATGGCTAAACAACTGTCGATACCCTCTGAAAAAGTATTAGCACTTTTTAAATCAGCATTTATGATAGGAATGAGTGATATGTTTTGGGTTATACTCATACTAGGAGTTTTAGCTTATCTATCTATTTATAAGTTTTTAAAAGTAAAAAATTGATTATGATTTTCTAGAAGGTATAAACCAAGCCAACCATGCGGCTATTGCCAAACAAACAGGAATGATCAATAAAGCCATTTGAAATTCTGGTACTGTATATTGTTTCATTTCGAAGGGGTGATCATGGCGCGCGAGCAAGTAGAGAATAAAACCAATTAAAGGCTGAAATATTGGTGATGAACCCACTGAAAATGTATTTACAAAGCCAATACTCGCGGTACGTATACGTGTTGCTGAAATTTGATTAGCTACAGCAAAGGTTAAAATATAACTCGAACAAGAGACTCCGACTAAAAACATACAGATTGCTAATGCAGGCGCAGGTAATGTAGGCACTAAAATAATCACAAGCATATTAGCAAAACCAAGCAGAGCTAAACCTGACATCAAATAACGACGATGCTTAACGCGTGCATCTAGCCAACCAATAAACGGACTACATAAGCCCACACCCACATAAACCATACTGCAAAAGAACGTCGCTTCTAGTAACGTATAGTTATGCGATAACTCAACATATGGAATCGCCCAAAGCGATGCAAATACGGTTACTAGCATGAACATAATGCCAGAAAATATCGCATTAATCCAAGCCACGCGCATGCGGATTAACACACGCAAGCCAGGTAAAACACGTCGCTTAATAGGCTTGGCACTCAGTGACACACGATTTGCAGGCATATTGCGTACGATCAGCGCAACCAAGATAGCAATAGCTCCTGCAATATATCCGGCAAACATAAAACATTCACGCCAGCCAAATCGATCGACATAATAGGCTAGCTCATGCACACCAATCAGCGTGCCCACCATACCCATTAGTTCAACCATACCAGTGAGCATGGCAAAATGTTTTCGAGGAAACCATTTGTCTGTTAAATACATTGTACCCACAAAAGCAAATGAGGCACCAAAACCCATAATCATACGTGCAAAGAAAGCAAGCCAAAAACTATGCGCAGCTGCAAACAGCACACACCCACCCATCAACACTAACGCACCGAGCGATAATAATAAGCGTGGCCGATAACGATCTATTAGAATGCCAGCCGGTGTTTGCAATGATACATACACATAATAATATGCACTCGACAAAAAGCCTGCACCTAATGCTGTGAGCTCAAAACTTTTCATCAGGCCATTAACAATCTGCCCTGATGAAAGCTGAATAAAAAATTGAAAAAACACAAATAGTAATGAGGTGGCCCACACCGAACAGGCTTGCACGCCAACATGTTTTTTCGGCAACATCGCCTGATGTAATGAAATTACATCAGGCTTTAGCTGATCTTTATTGTCAAAGGCAACACTCATGTCTCACACCACTTGAACACCATAAGGACAGCATATCATATGTATAAAGATACAAAAAGCAAGCAAAATAGCTTATTATAGTGGTTTGCCTCTATACAGGAATTTAGTACATGATTGAACAGCTTGAATTTGGCATCATTGGTGTCAAGGGTGAAGATGCAGAAACTTTTCTCCAGGGACAGTTTACCTGTGATATGACTCAAGTCACTGAGAAATACAGCTATGGCGCCTACTGTGATGCCAAGGGCAGGATAATTGCTAATTTTGCCATCAACCGCATTGATGAAGGGTTCTTAGTGTATCTGCCAGAGGTTATGCTCGAGATCATGTACCTACAACTCAGAAAGTTTGCCCAATTCTCAAAAGTAGAGATCGCCTCACTAGCCATAGATAAAGAGGTACCTAACTTTAAACCAATGGATATGAGTGAGTGCATCAAATTTGGCATCGTTTGGATTACACCAGGCACATCACTTAAGTTTATCCCGCAAATGATTAACTGGGAAAAAGTCGGCGGCGTTAGCTTTACCAAAGGCTGCTATGTCGGCCAAGAAGTCGTTGCTCGCACTCAAAACCTGGGCAAACTGAAACGCCATCTGTATCAGTTTATGCTACTGTACTCCGACAAAATGATTTCAGAAGGGGACAAAATTGTCAGTGCTGACGGCACTGAAGCCGGCCTCGTCTGCAACATAATAACCCGCAACGATGATCAATACTTCGGACTTGGCGTACTCCAAGACAGTGCCCTAACCAAACAGCTTTGGCTAAACGAAGCAAATATCTGGACTCGTGCGCTGACAAGCAAGCCCTAATTTTTATGGCGTAAAAGTGGAAATAAGATCACATCACGGATTGAGGGGCGGTTAGCAAACAGCATCACTAAACGATCGATTCCGATACCTTCACCAGCTGTTGGCGGCAGGCCATATTCCAAAGCGGTAACATAATCTTCATCAAGTTGCATTGCTTCATCATCACCAGCATCACGTGCAGCTAATTGTTGTTTAAAGCGTTGTAACTGATCTTCAGGATCATTTAACTCCGAGAAGCCATTAGCAATTTCCTGGCCAGCAACATACAACTCAAAACGATCAGTAACAAACGGATTGTCGTCATTGGCACGTGCTAGCGGTGATATTTCTGCGGGAAACTCGGTGATAAAGGTCGGTTGTTGTAATTGCTTTTCGACCAGAACTTCGAATAATTCCGCTTGAATTTTACCCAAACCAAAACTGGGGTGCACATCAATACCATGCGCTTTAGCTAATGCACGCGCTTGTTCTATATCATCGAGCTGTTCTGACTTAATGTTAGGATGATGATCCAAAATAGATTGACGCAATGGCACACGCTTAAATGATTCAGTTAAATGAATATCAACACCTTGATAAGTTAACATTGAAGTGCCTAATACTGTTTGTGCCAAATATTTAAAAAGTTCTTCGGTTAAATTCATTAAATCTTGATACACCGCATACGCTTGATAAAATTCAATCATGGTAAATTCAGGATTATGACGTGTTGAAATACCTTCATTTCTGAAGTTGCGATTAATCTCATAGACACGCTCAAAACCACCCACCACTAAACGCTTTAAATAAAGCTCTGGTGCAATACGCAACACTAATTCCATATCCATTGCATTATGATGTGTTTTAAATGGGCGCGCCGCTGCACCTGTTGCCATTGACTGAAGCATCGGTGTTTCCACTTCCATAAAATCATGCTGATCGAAAAAGCGCCTCATCTCTGAAATTAATTTTGAACGAATCAAAAAAACTCGGCGTGATTCTTCATTAACCAATAAGTCCAAATAACGCTGGCGGAAACGTTGTTCTTGATCATGCAAGCCATGATATTTATCTGGCATTGGGCGTAGTGCTTTCGTGAGTAAATAAATTTGAGATACCTTAACTGACAACTCACCTGTCTTTGTTTTAAACAGCACACCATCAGCACCAATCACATCACCTAAATCCCAACCTTTAAAAGTGGCATAAACACCTTCTGGTAAACCATCACGTGCAACATACAGCTGAATACGGCCACTCATATCTTGAATATGCGTAAAACTCGCTTTACCCATGATACGGCGCGTCATTATACGACCAGCAATCTTCACTTGTATGGGATGAGCCTCAAGCGCATCATGATCTAGTGCCTGATACTGTTCGATCAAGTTTTGTGCCAATGCATCACGCTCAAACCCACTTGGATAAGCCTGCCCTTCTGTACGCCACTGCGCTAACTTACTTTTACGTTGTGTAATTTGTTCGTTTCGTTCGGCTTCTAATTCAGCTTGGGTCTTGGTTTCAGCTTCGCTCACAGGATGCTCCCGTTGGGTTAATCAAATGGGTAATAGTAAAACAAAATATTGTCAAATGCTATACGCCTTGCTTTAAACTGGCTTCGATAAAACGATCTAAATCACCATCGAGTACCGCCTGTGTATTAGTATTCTCGACATTAGTACGCAGATCTTTGATACGTGATTGGTCAAGCACATAAGAACGAATCTGACTACCCCAACCAATCTCAGACTTTGCTGCTTCCATTGCCTGCTTCTCGCTGTTGCGTTGCTGCATTTCAAATTCATACAATTTTGCTTTTAGTTGCTTCATCGCACCATCTTTGTTTTTATGTTGCGAACGATCGCTCTGACATTGCACCACAATCCCAGTAGGTTCATGCGTAATACGCACCGCAGAATCTGTGGTATTCACATGCTGGCCACCGGCACCACTCGAACGATAGGTATCGATGCGTAAATCAGCTGGATTAATTTCTATTTCAATATCGTCATCAACTTCAGGCGCAACAAAAACTGCGGCAAATGAGGTATGACGTCGATTACCCGAATCAAATGGTGATTTACGCACTAAACGATGCACACCTGTCTCGGTGCGTAACCAACCAAAAGCATAATCACCTTCAACATAGATCGTAGCACTCTTAATGCCAGCAACTTCACCTGCTGACACCTCCATCAATGTCGTTTTAAAACCATGCTGATCCGACCAACGCAAATACATTCGCAGCAACATCTCCGCCCAATCCTGCGCCTCGGTACCACCCGAACCTGATTGGATATCAACATAAGTATTATGCGAGTCCATCTTACCGTTAAACATGCGCCGAAACTCTAATGACTCTACTTGTTTTTGAAACGCATATACTTCGTCACAAATATCAGTTATCGCTTGTTGATCATTTTCAGTCTGAGCCAAATCCAATAATTCAGCTGCATCACTTAAACCTTGTTCTAACTGATCGAGCATCAACACGACACCTTCGAGCGATACCCGCTCACGGCCCAATTGCTGGGCCTTGTCAGCATCATTCCAAATATCAGGATTTTCTAATTCTCGTTGAACTTCAAGAAGACGACGCCGCTTCGTATCAACGTCAAAGGTACCCCCGAAGGGATTGTGTGCGGACACCCAGATCTTTAATCAGTTCGTTTAAGGCGTTTAGTTCTAACATGCTATAACCTCTATAAAAATTGAGATCGTATACTAGCATATTCACTTAAGTTCACCAATCTTCAAAGTCATCGGCCACACCTGTGATTGTGGCCTTGGATTCTTCCTCCCAACTGCATAGCGTATGTTTGAGCGAATAGTATTTCACTAAAATGTAGCATAACATCCGCTGCCAACTGTTAATGCTGTGCTCATACTGCGCTAACTGCCAGATCTTATTAAGATCTGGCTGAGTGAAATTGTGTAACCAACGCGGGCGGTAGCAATAGGTGTCTAGCTTAAATTGACGTGAAAGTGATGAATTATGAAAACTTATCATGACATAGCAACCGTCTTCTGCATAAGTGATCGCTCTAATACGAAATACTGGCTGTTCCATCAGCGACTCCTGTTAAAAATAGGCAATCATCTTAACAAAACGAAAGTGCAGATTTAATACAGTGATGAGTCAGTTTTTGCATTAGATCAAGTTTATGCCTAAAATATCTCCCTCTTAAGCAACCCATAATGATGCCACTCCATGCCAATCAAAACCATTATTAAAATTTCTTTTTCATTAGTGATATTAGCGGTCTTATTTCATGAAATTCACTTAAATGAGGTGCTACCTTATTTAAAGAAAATGAATTATCCCTTTTTTGCTGCAGCAATTTTGGTCTTACTCGCTGGCAACCTCGTTGCCGCCTTCCGCTGGATTTCTATTATGAAAACGCTGGGTGCACCAGATGCCGATCGCTTTTACTACCGCACTTATTTCACTGGCCTGACTTTTAATCAAGTATTGCCTTCAAGTATTGGGGGTGATGGCTTTCGCATGCTTGAAATTCGCAAACTCGGCATTAAAACTCGTGATGCGATTACCAGCGTAATCGCCGATCGTATCTTTGGCTTTACCGGCCTTGTCATCATGAGCAGTGCATGCCTACTACAAGCCTTTCACATCCTGCCCAAAACCTATTTCTTAATGATGACAGCCCTATTATCAGCGTGTATCTGCGGTATCTTGGGCGTTTATTTTTTAAGAACGATTCAAATACCCCTACTCCAAAAGTATTTAAGCTGGTTTTATGCACTCTCCCAAACTATTCGCGATGCCTTTTCTTCAACAACTGATTTACTTAATAAACTTTTTTTAGGCATCATCACCAATGTTAGTTCCATCTTAAGTTTTTATTTTCTCGCACACGCCATGCACATCCCCGTCAGCGTAATCGACTTTATGCTCATTATCCCAATGGTATCGTTAATTATGATGGTCCCGATCTCGATGGCTGGCTGGGGACTCCGTGAAGGTGCTATGGTTGTACTCGGTGGATTAATCGGCATCAGCCATCCTGCCGCACTCGCCATCTCTTTATTAAATGGCTTTATTCTGATTATAAATAGCATACCGGGCGTTTATTTTTTCTTAACTAAAAAAGAAAAAACAGTTAGACAAACACCAGTTACGCCTTAATTGTTGTTACTGGATATTTTAAAATATATTGATCTCTTGTTATTAAAACCATATCGTGACGCTTTGCCTGCACCACTAACAGTCGATCAAACGGATCATTATGTAGTATCGGCAAATCCACAACAGCCAATCCATCTTCAGCTGTCATAGATAACAGCTCTATAGCGTCTTGTTTTACTATATCAAGAATGCTATTTGGTAACGTTAATCTACCTATGCTTGCTTTAATCGCCATCTCCCAAAATGACACACTACTCACACAAATCTGTTGATCTCGATCTGCTATTAAATCACGCACTTTTTTACTCAAGCGCTTTGGATCCGATAACCACCATAAAATAACATGCGTATCTAATAGATACTTCATAGATCATCATCCGAATAAAACTGTTTCATTATCGACTCAGGTAAAGGATCATCAAAATCATCTGACACCATCATCATGCCACTCAACTGACCACCTTTACGCTTAGGCGCATCCGATTCCTCAAATGGTATTAAACGAATAAGAGGGTGACCACTTTTAGCAATAACAATTTCCTCTCCTTGCAAAGCCTCATTGATTAGCTTAGATAAATGTGTTTTAGCTTCATATATATTAATAATTCTCATAAAAACACCTCTTCAATTATTGACCATACTAGTATAGTAGACCAAGTCTAGTTAGTCAATTTTATAAGTGCCTGTGTGGCGCCCAAGTAGTAATGTTCGGAAAAGGGTTGACACACCAAAGTGCCCTCCTAATATGGGAAAGAGCCATAGATTACGGGTTAGAGTATTATGCAGTGGGATCAGTGCCCCCTAATATGGGAAAGAGCCTTGTTTTTTAAAATGTGGGTCGTGTAGGATTCGAACCTACGACCAATTGGTTAAAAGCCAACTGCTCTACCGACTGAGCTAACGACCCACGCTAGGCGCTATGCGCGCCAAAGAATGTGAAATGATATCAATTTCAGCAGAAATAACAAGCACTTTGTTTGATTAATATGTGGGCATCACGGTATTGCATAAATTTTTATATCCAAAGACAATAACTGCATGAAACGTGCATTCTCACTATTTGAACTATTAATCGTCATCGCTATTGTTGGTATTTTAGCCAGTATCAGCTATCCCATGTATACCAAACATGTCGCTAAAGTACATCGCAACCATGCCAAAGCCATTTTATTTGAGATCGCTAACCAACTTGAAGAAAATTTTAGCATGACCGGCCATTATCAGCCGCTCTCAGCGCCAGCTATCACAGATTCGCTACCCTATCATTTTGATATACACATTGACAAAAATAGCTATCGACTTAGTGCCACCCCCAAACCATCACAGCCACAACTCACTATTAATGAGTGTCGTGTGCTTACGCTTGATAGTGATGGCCGACATTGTTGGCGAAATTAGCTTCCAAAAAATTCTTTTATGCCCTCTTGCCATGGGTATATCATTACTGCTTCTATTTTTTTACAGCGAGGCTCATTTGAAAAACAGACAGCATCACAATTACCGATATCTTTTGCTATTGCCTGAAAACTATTTAAATCATTCACCATAGTAGCCTGTACCCACCTTAGAGCCTGTTCAAAGTCCTTGGACTAGCAGCCGGATGAGCGCCAACACCATCTAATAAAAGATTTTTAACTTCAGATAAGCGCTCTTTTGAATTGGTCACCATAATAATAGCGCCTTCACGATCAGTTACATTTGCCGTTGTAATATGTATGGCATGTGGTAAGCCTTGTGTATCCACAGCAATGTGACGTTTAATGCCAGATACTTTTTTACCGGCATCATACCCTTTATTTTCCGCAGTATCTGTGTTTTTTACGCTTTACGCATCGACAATGCAAAAACTAGTTTTCTCGTTCCGACCATTGTTAATACGGACCTCGCCAACTAATTTTTTTAAAACTCGATCGAGTATGCTTGGTTGATCTTCTTTTTTTTCAGACCAAATCTGAAAATAAGAATAGACACTACGCCACTTTGGAAAATCATTTGGAAGTGACCGCCACTGACAACCTGTTTTCAATAAGTATAAAACTGCACAAAAAACCTCATATAAATCTAGGTTCTGTGTAGGAAATTTAATGTTGTAAAGATGGCAGTTTCTGTAGTGAAATAAGATTCACCAAAATCAGAAATCACAAAGGAAACTGCCGATAT
>JAUIDD010000036.1 GCA_030429175.1 Gammaproteobacteria bacterium | reverse complement strand
CGAACGTAACCCAGGTGAGATGATTCCATAATATTAGTAAGCATTTTACAAATAAGCTTTGCTGATGATTGTTTCAATTTTAATGTATAGCTTTTTTGTTTTTCTTGGTAGACATGGCTACCTCTGGGTCGTAATAGTCTAGATTATTTGTCTAGTTTAGTGTAGCGCCTATCAATGTAATGCTGAGCACACTCGCATTACTTCCTGTTTGGTCGCACGTGCATGCACGTGTCCTGCACCGCTACGCGGACGCGGGTAGTATCAATTCCATGGCACCTTCTCCAAATAAAACAACCACCCGTTGGGTGGTTGTTTTATTAGCGGCGGGAATCGAGAAGTTTGGTTAACTAATTGTATGTATTAATAATTATGTTTTGTGATTTTCGTGAGAGCCCCCATTTAAGCCCCCATATAAAAGTGGTAACGGTGTTTGAAATTTGTGCCTACGTAATACAGCCTAAAAGTATCGCAAGCGAATATATGATGTTGACGTTGTTATATCTGATGCGATCTATACAGTTTATTTTATAACACCTTAATTCATATTATGGATTGCAATAACATAGATCAAATCGTACGATTACAACAGTTATGTGGTGTGAGCGCTGTAATGTACATAAGCTACTATTGTTGTATTTTTGCTGCCACTATAATAGCATGCACGACAGAATTTGGAGGATATTATGACACAACCAACGGCTGTTCGAACCCGTTTTGCACCGAGTCCAACCGGTTATTTGCATATTGGTGGTGCGCGTACAGCGCTCTATAGCTGGCTATTTGCACGTCGTTATGGCGGTACTTTTATCTTACGTGTCGAAGACACCGACCGTGAACGTTCAACACCTGAGTCCATTCAAGCAATTATGGACGGTATGGCGTGGCTTGAATTGGATTATGACGAGGGGCCTTTTTTCCAGACCGAGCGTATGGATCGTTATCGTGAGGTGATACAGCAGTTATTAGACAGTGGCCATGCTTACCGTTGTTATTGTACGAAAGAGCAATTAGATAAGTTACGTGAAGAGCAAATCGCGAATAAGCAAAAGCCACGATACGATGGTTATTGGCGTGATCGTACGGATGGTGATCCATCGCAACCACATGTAATTCGTTTTAAAAATCCGTTAGAAGGCGAGGTCACGTTTGATGATTTAGTTCGTGGGTCGATTACGGTTGCGAATGCCGAGCTTGATGATTTAATTATTGCGCGCACAGATGGTACGCCGACTTACAATTTAACAGTTGTGGTTGATGATTGGGATATGCAAATTACCCATGTGATTCGTGGTGATGATCATATTAATAACACCCCGCGTCAGATTAATATCCTGCAGGCTTTAGAGGCGCCAATACCATTATATGCCCATGTATCGACGATTTTAGGGCGTGATGGTAAGCGTCTTTCTAAGCGTCATGGAGCGGTAAGTGTGTTGCAATATAAGGCAGATGGTTACTTACCAGAAGCAATGATAAACTGTTTGGTTCGCTTGGGGTGGTCGCATGGCGATCAAGAAATTTTTTCATATGATGAGATGGTATCATTATTTGATTTTGAACACGTGAATACGGCGGCAGCATCATTTACGGAAGAAAAATTGCAGTGGTTAAATCAGCATTATTTAAAAACCAAAAGGCCCAAAAACTTAGTGAAGTCATTTAGCGAACAGTTAGATGCTTTAAATATTGATTATCGTGCCGGCCCTGATTTGTCAGCAGTGATTGAAATACAAACTGAGCGTTGTAAAACACTTAAAGAAATGGCGGAAAAAAGTCGTTATTTCTTTGAAGCGATTGATGCGTACGATGAAAAAGCGTTTAAGAAGAATATGAAGCTTGCGATCAAGCCAGCACTAGAAATCGTATTAGAAAAGATGACAGCGCTTGAAACGTGGGATCAGGCGCAGCTGCATCAGATTATTATTGATGTGGCTGAATCTCATGACTTAAAGCTGGGTAAGCTGGCACAGCCAATACGCATCGCTGTAACGGGAGGATCTGTTTCGCCACCACTGGATATTACACTGTATCTACTGGGACGCGAAGTGGTGCTGGCACGATTAAAGCGAGCGATAGAGTCGATATAGATTGATACTTGACGTTTTAATACGAAAGCTTCTTGAGAGGATGGATCCTTGGAATGTCCTTTCCCTGTTGAGATTATAGCTTATCTGGGAGAGCGTTTGCATGGTATGCAAGAGGTCAGCGGCTCGGTCGCGCTTAGCTCCACCAAGATGCTTAAAATGATTGACGTTAGTGATGTAGTTATGCGGAAAAAATTGTGATTTTATCGGGTATTTTTCGCACAGACAAGGCATCAAGGGGTGAGTTGAAGGAGTTTAGTAATTCTAAATGACTGAAAGCGATCGACGAAGATAACGCAGTATATGCGTAAAAAGACGAAGATAAAAGGTCCCCATCGTCTAGAGGCATAGGATACCACCCTTTCACGGTGAAAACACGGGTTCAACTCCCGTTGGGGACGCCATCTCTTCTGCGATAAGTAACACCCTTTCAGCTGAAAACATACGGCTCTTTCCCATATTAGGGAGCACTAATCCCACTGCATAATACTCTAACCCGTAATCTATAATTTTCAAAGCAGTGAAAAGCATGAAATTTGTTCTATATTAATTTCATTTTGCGATGAAAATTTTTGATAATCTTATTTTGAGTTACGAATTCAAAATTTTTCTTTACATTGTAGTCAGGATTAGTTAAAACATTTTTTGTTGTACGTTGGGATCATGATTACGATATTTCTCATGTATGACAACTAGGGTATAGTTTTTTAGTTTCTTTGTTGTATTTCTCAATAATATATGGAAGAGGTTTTATGGATAATTTTTCTTGCTTTTATGTTGATCATACTTTTTTTAGTCCAGAAAAAATCGGTCAACTATATTCTGGTCAGCTAGAAAATTTTATTGCTGGAGAGAAAAGTAGATCTGTTCTATTGACAACATGTCAAAGAATTGAATTTTATACTACGGAATCTAATAATTTCTTAGCGCACCTGAATCTCCCATATAAAGAGCTTCATGGGTTGCAGCCAATTTTTAATCGTTTAGTTTCTATAGTTGCTGGTGTTAAGTCTCATATTCTGGGTGAAAAAAATATTATTAAGCAAGTTGAAATTGTAAAAGATGGATTGGCTGATTCAAACCCATTTAAAGATGTTTTCTCAAAAGCATTGGAAGAAGGGAAAATATGCAGAGAAGAGCATTCTTTTAGTTCAAAATTAAGCTATGAGGATGTTGCAATTAACTTACTCAATGATAATAGCCCTCTTATTAGAGAGAAAGAATTAGTTATTGTTGGTAGTGGCATGCTTGCTAAAGGTTTTTTAAATATAAGCAGTGTTTTTGAGAATTATAACAAGATACATTTTATAACGCGTGCTCATAAGAGTTTAAAGAAATTTTTAAAGCCGTTCGATAAAGCTGTGGCATGTAATGCAAATAATTTAAAAGACAGATTTCAAAATCAATATCACTGTGTTGTAGCTACTACTAATATGACTGATGAATATAAAGAATTACTTTGGCCAGTAGTAAATGCTCCAAGTTGTAATATTAGGGCTGGATAATCCCTGCGTATATTGTGACTTTAAATAATGAGGTTTTGTAATGAAAAAACATAATCCAAATAACGAGCGAGCCAAGCGAAACTATTTGGCATTTCTGAAAGAGGCGAAGCGTCAGAGTGAAACATCGATTGATATGGTGGCTAAATCATTAAAGCGGTTTGAAGAATATACCGGCTTTCGAGACTTTAAGGCGTTTCATATTGAGCAGGCTATTGGCTTTAAAAAGCATTTGGCTAAACAAGTTAATCAACGCACTGGTGAGCCAATGAGTAAATCAACCATGAGTATCACATTGCGACATTTGAAGGGATTTTTCCAATGGCTATATATGCAAAAAGGATATAAGTCTAAAGTGAGTTTTACTGATGCTGAGTACTTTAACCTTTCTGATAAGGATATGCGGATTGCAAAGGCGAAGCAGCTAAAACGAGTGCCAACAGTCGAGCAAATCCGCTATGTTTTGGAAAATATGCCGCAGCAAACGGACATCGATCGACGTAATCATGCCTTAGTTGCATTTACGCTGCTAACCGGTGCACGAGATGGCGCTATTGCCTCAATGAAATTAAAGCATGTAGATCTATCAGCCGATAGTGTCTATCAAGATGCAAGAGAGGTGAATACAAAATTCAGCAAATCGTTCACCACATACTTTTTTCCGGTGGGTGATGATGTGCGTGATATTGTAGTAGGTTGGGTGACTTATTTGAGAGAGGAGTTGCTTTATGGCAATGATGATCCCTTATTCCCCAAGACAAAAATAGCGCACAATGATGAGCTTGTTTTTGAAAGTTCAGGGTTGATGCGTGAGCATTGGGCTAATGCCACGCCGATTCGTACTATTTTTAAAGCAGCGTTTGAAGCAGTTGGGTTGCCATATTTTAATCCGCATAGCTTTCGTAAGACCTTGGTAAGCTTAGGCGAGCAGATCTACCAAACACCTGAAGATTTTAAGGCATGGAGTCAGAATTTAGGTCATGAAGCTGTGATGACGACGTTTTACAGCTATGGTGAGGTGCAGCCACAGCGTCAGGCTGAGGTGTTTCAGCAGTTGAGAAACCCCCATATATCGAAATCACAAAATGCGGATGAAATCGCGAAGGCCGTGGTTGCTGCACTAGAGAGGCGGGGTATTTAGTTTTTCTCTTGACGAAGATGGATGAAGTAATAAGTTAATGGTAGACTTTGGGCCTTGTTGTTGTTTATAGAAAGAGGTTCATTTTACTATATGTGGCTCGTTCAGCATAAAGATTTGATTGATGTTATTAGTCAGATTGCTACTTCAGTTGGAACGATTGGGGCAGTTATTGTCGCACTTTATTTTTCCCATAACGATAATAAAGTAAAATTAAAACCAACGGCTTTTATCGGCCTGGTTTTACCCAATAATGTGCAATTTTTATGGTTATGTTGTATTAATAATGGGAAGCCAGCAGCCATTTGTACTGGGTTGAGTTTTGCGCCTAATAGGTTTGCTCGATTAAGAATTATGCCAACTCCAAACTCGCTGTTGGTGGGGGGTAAGAATTGTCAGCTACCTTCTCTTCTGCGGGCTGGTGAGAAAGTTGATCAGCATTATGATATTCATGCGTTGAGTGATGATAGCTTTAAAAATCTTCTCGGAAATTATAAGTATTTGGCAAAAATCCGATTAAAATACTTATGGAGACTGGTTGCAACAACAAATCTATCCCGGCATTATGGAAAATTATCAAATGATTTAGTGGAGCATATACTTTCTGTGCATTTCCCTGAGAAAAAATGTTCAGTGTTAAGCACCAACAACCCGTAACCCCTTATTCCCAGTCAAGCTCATATTCCCCATGGCGGCGCGATCGATATGATCACTCCACCACTGCATCAGTGGGCGGCGGCGTTCGATGTATTCAGCGCGATTATATGCATTGCGGACCGCATTTTTGCCGACATGTGCTAGCGCGGCTTCAATGATATCAGGGTCGAAACCTTCTTCATTGAGTGTGGTGCTGGCTAGCGATCGAAAGCCGTGAGCAACAAGTTGTTTATCAAAACCCATACGCTTTAAAGCGGTATTAGCTGTCTGTGGATTGGTATGTGTTTTGGGGTTGCGATCAGAAGGAAAAACAAATTCAAGATGTCCGCTAATAGGCTGCATCTGTTCGAGCAGTGATATGGCTTGTTTTGAGAGTGGTACGGTATGAGGTTTTTTGCTTTTCATGCGTTCAGCGGGAATTTTCCAGACGGCATTAGCAAGATAAATTTCATCCCAGCGTGCGCCGGCTGCTTCATTGGGTCTGACCATGGTATGCAGTTGCCATTCGATTAAGCAGCGTGTAGTAAATTTAATGCTGGCACGTGGAATCGTTGACATCAGTAATGGCAATTCCTCAGGTTTGAGTGTGGGCAGATGTTGTTTGGCCGGCGCTTGAAATGCCTTGCTGATTCCAGATAAAGGATTGCTATCAATTAATCCAGAATTTGTGGCATAGATCATGATTTCGTTCAGTCGTTGGCATAGGCGTTTTACCGTTTCAAGATTACCTTTTGCAGCGATCGGTTTTATCACATCAATGGCTTTGATGGCAGTAATTTTATGGATAGGAGTTTTACCGAGTCTTGGAAAAATATGCAGTTCTAAGGAGCGCCAAGAATCTTCGGCATGACTTAAAGACACATCACCTTTCTTAACATCCAGCCAATTGCTTGCCACGTGCTCTAATGTATTGCCATGAGCACTTTTTTGGCTGCGTTCTGTTTCATCGCGGTGTTCTTGTGGATCAATATCTTTTGCCAATAGTTCTCTGGCTGCATCGCGTTTATTGCGTGCCTCAGCAAGTGATAGGTCAGGATAAGCGCCAAAACTTAAGCAGGTGCGTTTTTTTGTGTAAGGGCGTTTATAGTCAAAGAGCCAGAGTTTAGTGCCATTAGGCTTTACTCTGAGCTGCAATCCGCTCCCGTCAGATAATGTATACACTTTATCCTTGGATTTGGCTTGTTTGATTTCTGTATTGGTAAGAGGTTTGGTGATCCGTGCCATTTTAGTAGTACCACTTTGGAAGACCAGAGTATGGTACTACAATGAGTACTACCATAGCAACGGGATTTTATAAGATCTGCTCGGATAGTGTAAGCAGTAATTCACGGTATTTTATCGTATTTTTCAGTGATTTTGAGACGCATTGAGCAGTCTCAAGAAGTGGTATTGGTGGGGCGGCGGGAATCGCAAAGTATAGTTAACTTATTGTATATATATCTAATTATTGTTTATTGTTTTTGTGATGGCCCCCATTTAGGCCCCCAAATGATGCTGGGCTCTTTAAATTAATTAGTAAGAATATGATTGAAATCAGATGTGAATTTAATTATGTATCGAATGTGGATTTGATTATGTATTGAGCTATGAGTCAAAACCCAGTCAAGAAAAAACAAGCGGATTTAATTTTTAATTCATTGATTTTAATAATTTTATTATTAGGTTGTTGCTGTGGAGGTGCTCAGAATCAAAATAGAGTCAAGAAACTTACTATGTCCATGCAGGCAAATAACCTGCTCGTGGATGCTTGATATCAGCTGGTTTTATTAGATTAGCTTCCATGGCTTGTTTGATTACCTTAGTGGCTTGCGCGGCATTATTTTTTTCTATACCAAAGCGTTTACATAGAGTTGCATTTTTCATACGTGCGCCGCTGATAAATTTTAGAGTTGCGTGTTGATAACAAGCTCTTACACGCTCATCTGGTGTCATGTTAGCAAATGGCCTAGGTGCATATAGGATAACTTGGGTTGAGTCATCATTGGCTTTAAAGAGGGGGGCTGGGAGTTGAGAGAATTCAACAGCGTCAATTACTTTATCAAGACCACTGCCTTGTTCTTCACACATGCCCATGCGTCTCATTAGTGCTGCCAGCGATTCATTACGTGACCTTGGTGGAAGATCAATCATGCGATCAGGGGGCATTAGCGGTGCACCAGGGTTGATTATTTCAATTCGATCTTCAAACAATTCAATTTGAGGACCCGCACCTGTGATTGACATATTTTGATGAATTAACGCATTTGCAATGAGTTCTCTTATTGCTATCTTTGGAAAAAGGGAGTGCGTTTCCCTTAAGGCATGGCTAATATGTTCATTTTTGGGTTGTAGATTATCTATGTATTCAATAAGGCCTTCAAAGCCTAGAGCATACCCTTTGCTGCCTTCTACACGACGGGTTACTTGTGATGCTTTATTTTTACCAGAATAAGCAATAAACCTTACACCTTTACGTGCAAGTGAAATACTGAAATCACTTAAGTTGTTTGCGAACAGAATAGCGCCTAGGTTGCTTATATTCCATCTCTCACCAACATCTTTTGATATGAGTCGGTCTGCGGTTAGTTTTTCAAAGATAGCTAATCTATTATCAGGAACTGGTTGTTTTGTAAGATTAAAGTATGCTGAATAATCAAGTAGACTTAATACATCATCACTTGAGCAATATTGTTTGGCCGTTCCGCTTTCCCAGGTGTATGGTCGCAAACATTCAATTAGTTTTTTATGTGTTTCAGGAAAATCTGTTAATTTAGGAGTTGCGCTGCCTATTCTTATGTAGGCTATGTTATCAAAAAAAGTTGGTGTCATAGTTGTAGCAGGAATTTCTAAAAGTACAACTCTACCGTTGGGATGATCAATTTTTTTAAAAGTAAGCGCAATGCTGGGTTTAAGTTTTTTAGAGAGTTGTAATGCAAAAATTTGATTATTATGTTGCTCTTTATCTGGGTTGAACTGTGTACCAATAACCTGGCTGGACTTATCATCAATACCCCACAGGATATAGCCAAAAGGCTGGCCGTGTAGGCAAGCTGCATTTGATAGCGCTGAGCAGAGTATGCCGATTTTTTGAGGATCAACGTTATCTTTTTTAAATTCCACTATGACATTTTCATTAGCCTTCAATAGGTCATCTATTAGATCTATATTTCGACATTTTTCTATTTCGGCACAGTTCATTATACATTAATAGCAGTTATTGGAATATGTTGGATGATAACTAAAATTAAGGGGGTTGCCAATTCATTTTTATCTTGATTTTTAACTGATATATTTAAAGTTGCGTTCAAGGCCCATATTTTTTTAATGGTTGAGCCACTTTAATATTTTTCCATAGTAGTGTGATGTATTACAGCGTGTTTCTGAGCCATGTTATTAGCATAATTACTAGGAGTAGGCCAACTAAAGTGAGTATACCTTCAAAATATCCAAAACAGATTATTGATATCAATTTTTTTGTGCCGTATTTTTTGTGGTATTCTTTGAGAGTTATTGGGCAGTTAATAACAAATTTTTCATCGTCAATGCCAGTAATATAATATAGCCCTAAAGGGAGAATTGGTATAAACAAAAATGTAAACCATTGCATTGAGATACTATGCTGCATTTTTCCAGGTACGGGGGAGATGGTAATTCCTATTCCGTTAATTCGTCTAAAGGTTGTGGCGGTTTTGCTCATGTTGCCCCCTTATTGACTATGCGGTTTGAAGTGATATTGTACATTTTTTTCAAGTACTGATGACGATATTAGTGTCAAAGTTGCACCGGAATCTTTTTGCCCGTTGAGGTAGCTTAAAAACAAGTAATTTCCTTTGTATTTGGAGCTATCATTAAAAGCATAAAGTTCATTTCTCTCGATACCTTCAGTATTGCCGGTCTCATATTTGATTTTATAGTTAGTTAGTATGAGGTTTCGAATTTTCTTTACATTTCCAGCTATCATTGTGTAATAGCAGCAGTAATTACCAGCATGCATAACAAATGATGGTGGGGCGGATACATCTACCTCATAGGCAGTACATTTATGAGTTTTGCATGCATTGGCTGTGAGGCTAAGAGGCCCTTTTACTGGTTTTATACCAAGTGCCTTATTCATGCTATCAATTTTGTAATAGTTATGTTGGTTTTGAAGGCAAAATCCTTCAAATGCAGCTAGGTTTTTAGTTTCAAAGTCATTTATTTTAGCATAGGTAGATGGTGAAAGAATGCTTAGACTAAGGCAAGTAAGTGCAATATAAGGTTTATGCATTGTGTCTATCCTTAATTGGTTGTGTTTGTTAAAAAATGTGCTGTAGAAGCATTATTTGTAAAAAATATTTAGGATAATACAGCAATACAGCAAGAAATATTCCAAAGTAAAAAGCTTGCTAATATAATTGATTTTATGGTCAGTAAGTTTGGGCTGTCTAGTAGTTTATTTTTAATTTTCACGATAATAATTATTGGCAAAGTGCAATAAAATATAAACCAAATTAAAGTACCAAAAATTACGCCGAATATAACTCCTGCGCCTGATATCCAGTTATTATCTCTATTGTTAACAAGCATTTTATTAATATAAACATCTTCTCTATAAGATTTTTCAAACTCAAGGTTTGATTTTGAAACCATGGAGTAACCAGAAAATGTATCTCTATAATTGGAGGGTATTTGTGTAATTGGCACCATCTTGCCTGGATTAACTGCTCTTAGAAGCCACATTAAAATATTTTTTATGGGGCTAACTATATCTGAAGCTCTTTCCATTGAGCCGCTAACTGTTACGCTCAATCTCTGGTGAAAATAAGCTGAATTATTTTGGTTGTTTTTTATGAAAAATGGCGTAAACAAAAATAATGTAGTAGACAAAACAACTAAAGTCGAAAAAATCCTATCTCGATTAAATAAATTATAAGCAACTTTCATGAATTGTATTGATCTGCTTTTTTGCGCTGAATAAAAAAAGAATACAGCTGTAAATATATCAAGAAAAGACCATACTGTATGATGAAATTTAAGTTCAGCAAATGGATTGTAAATTAGCAAAATAGAACATGTTATGAATAATGTAGCTCGACTTCGCTGTTTTTGCTTCTTTGACAGCTCCATATAGAATAAATAACCCGACAAACCAAATACCCCTAATCTTAAGAAGGTGTAAAAATCGTATGGAAGATTGAATAAAATTGCAATCATTAAAAAAAAGATGATACAACCGGTTGATGCATTAATAGTCATGGTATTCATAATACACTCACTAAATGTCGTTGCTCAATAGAGATATAAGGTTGTGATACTCATAGCCCGTGGACTGATAAGTATACACATATATCTTATAAGGATGAAGAAAAAAATCACCATCCTAGCTAAGATAGGCAAGCAAATTCGGTCCCTGAGGGAGGATAGTGGTCTATCTCAAGAAGATTTCGCTGCCGAGGCAGGGATGGACCGAAGCTATATGGGTGGTGTCGAGCGAGGTGAGCGAAATTTAGCCACTCTTAACCTTGTCCGTATAGCTAAGACCTTAAATGTAGAAGTGGGCGAGCTATTTCCACCTATTGATGAATTGTGACTATTCTCCGTAGATGGTGATGAGGGTGACATAATCATTTTCGCCAAGATCAGTTATTCCTTGCTCTTGCTTCATGCGCTCTACAGCCTCGTCTTTCGTTTCTTTATCGACATAATACATAGTGCAAAAACAGCGTTCCTTAGGTTGAAGTTGCTTCTCTAAATTATCGAGACGTTTTTCAATTTTGCTTTTCATCGTATTTATTCTCCAATTTTTTGATTCGTTCTAGTAATTCTGTGTGTTCTATTAACTTGGTTTGGCTAGTAATAGCTTGTAGTAAGCTGTTGGCTTCTTCTGCAGAAAGATCACCAGCCCCCATTTTTGTTATAATTTCTCTACCATCATCGCTTGGGTATGAGCCTGATAGATTAATTGATTCTATGGCTTCACTTTTTGGTTTGGCGGGTAATAGCCTATCAAGAATAAGTTTCAGCATTTGTTCGTTGCCTGCAAGTGCCATTTCAACTGCGGTGTTAACCAGTGATTGCTTGTGGGGCTCAACCATCTCTCTGAAGAGTCTACGCCTATCTTGGCTGCCTCGAGGGCGGCCATTTGGATTCCCAGATTGTCCTTTTTCAAATGCCATATCGTTTCTCCATTGTTATTTCACTGATAAGATCAATGAACTATATGCCAAGGTGGCCAAATTTTTCAAAGGTGTCCATCAATATTGTTGGCACTCTTTAGTTATTGTGGTCATCTTGCGTTGTTAATTTCCAAGCCCATCGACCATTATTTAATTTAACTGCTTTTATGATTCCAAGTTTGTCCTTTGCTCTTCTTATAGTGCGCCAAGATAAGCAAGCATCATCAGCTAAAGATTGTAGCTGTTTAGTCACTATGGGGTCTTGTGATAAATTATCACAAAGGAAATCCATGGCCTCATCTAAGGCACTTTGACTTTCATTCTCTGCTGAAATATTTAGAGCTTCATCAGCTGTAATGTTAATTTCAGTATCAAGCCACTCAATTTTTGACGTAGAAATCCCATTTGTAAGTACGACAGGTGTTATTGAGAAAGCAAATTTCAGTTGATCATTTGCAATATTGTTTTTGACAGGTAGTAATAGCCGCTGACATTCATCATTTGGATTTTTGCAGACTATATAAGCCGCACGAGCAGCAGCTACAAATGCACCACTACCGGTTGTTCTTGATATGGCATTTTGAGATTTATTCTTATTCAGATGAGATATGCAAACAATGGCAATGTTAGCGTCAGCTGCAAGTTTGCTTAATGGTGCTAATATGCCACGTACATCAGATGTTTTGTAGCTATCTGCATTACCTAAGTAAGCTGTAATTGGATCAATTACTATTAACGAAACATCGTTATTTAGTTCATTGATAGTATCTTTTAGAATATCTATATCTGATGATAAGTTAAAAAATCTTAGATTCTTATTTTGCTTATCTTGTACGGCTGAGATGGTATAGATATTATTAAGATCAGCGCCAGCTGCTTCTAGTCGCGGGTGTATGGTATCTTCAACATCATCTTCAGCGGAGAGAAAGATAGCCTTGCCTATTTGACAATTAGTTTGGCTTTTTGGCCAGACTAAGCCGTTACTCACTGTAGCTGCAAAGTATGCAGTTAGTTGCGATTTACCTAATCCAGGGTCACCAGATATTATAGTAACTTTACCTTTAGCTATTTGGTTTGGCCAAAGCCAATCAATAGGCTTAGGTGTTATCTCTGAGAGTTTTTTTAAAATAATATGATTTTTCCTTTTTATTGTTTCTTTTTTTAGATCATCCTGTGTTAAGATCATTGTGTCATTTTGCATATGAAGGGGCTCCATGGTAGTAGGGGTTTATAGGGATTATTAAGGCTTTGGTGGCATTGTGACGTAACGTTTCAAAGGCTAACCTCTTGGGAGCTTCTTCATCTTTTTCCTGGTGTATTAGTATCCAGACTTCTTTGGAATTGCATAAGCTCAAATCATACGATTCTGGTGGGTAATTGCATAACAAACATATTCCACCACATTGCATGATATAGTTTACACAGAGCCAGTCAGTGGCAATGAAAATAGGTTCGCCATTTGGATATTTCCGCCGTTCTGAAGAAAAAGCCGGTTGTCGTTTAGCTTTTATTAAGCCACATGTAGGGCAGGCATATTCCATTTATTGCCCTTGCCTAGTTTTGATTTTTTCGTCTAGCCAATTGTTGATTTCGGATTCGATCCATCCAACTGACCTGGGTCCAAGTGATATTGGCTTGGGAAATTTTCCATTATTTACCATCAAATAAATGCTAGATCTCGAGCGTCCTATTTTTTTGATGACATCATGGATTCGAATGATCGTATGATTTTCATTGTTAGACATATTTACCTCATAATTCTTAGTTAGATTTAAATAAACACAGCTGTGTCATATTTTTAGATTAACATGTGCAGAATATCGAGCAAGCATACTGTTATTTGCGTGATATTAATTTTTTTTGAGTGATGGTTTGAGCGATTGTTTTAGTTTTGCGTGATGTTTTGTGCGATAGTTTTGGTCATTTTAATGAAAGTAGCACGCAGAAAAATATCGTTGTCATGAGATGCGGTTATGTTGCTATTCTTTTGCTAAGGTAAAATATTTTTTTAGGGTAAATATCGATCTATAAACAGATTCTTGAGAGCCCTTTGGTGTTTTGTATTTATAGTAAAGCTTGTTTTTTTCTATATACACATTCGTTACTTCTTTATACTCGGTATTATTATATGGAGACTCTTTTGAGTAATCACTTTCAAGCATATTAGTAAATTCAGTCCAGCCTTTTTTGGTGCTTTTGAATATAAAATGGATATAATCCCTTAGGGCATCTGTGGCGTCATTCTTTCTATGATCTAACTTTTTTATTGTTTTGTTATTATTGCTGGTTTTTGATTTTTGTTTTAGATGTCTGATAGTTCGATTTAGATCATCTTTCAGTATGCATAAGTTTGATTTGTCAAATACACAGTTAAAGTTAAATTGCCTTAGTATTCCTGATCCAAATTTTTTATAATTATTTAGCTGTTGTGGTGTTAAGTTGGAAATGGGTATGCATTCTTCAATTGAATTACTGTTGGATTGTATGCCATATTTAGGCTTGAATAAAAATGCATCGATAACTGGAGGTCCATTATATTCAATAGGCTTCCATATTTTTGCAACTTGAGGGACAGTTAGTTGTATGTCGTAAGGAATATTTGTGCGCCAATTGGAAATAATAATTTTTTTGCAAAATTTAGTGCCAGCAATTGAGTGTATTTCATGTTCCTCTTTGTGAAGTAGTGCTGTAAAGTCCGTAGGTAGCACTATTGCAAGCCCTGAGATATTGCATATGCCAATGAAGCTAATATCTTTAACTTTTTTCTTTTCTTTGTCTTCATAAGTATTTTGTATGGCAATAGCAGTCCTATAGCCGAGTTTAATGTGGAATTTTAAAAGCCCTTCATCACCCAAATGATTTATATCTGATCTTGTTGCTTCAATTCCTTCATTATTTATTTCTTCCATAGCTTCGTCAATTGTGTAGCTATCTTTTTCAATAACGATCATACTTTAGCCAACCTTTAGTGTAATAACCTTTGCCCCAAGCCTTAGATCATCTAAATAATCCGCCCAATCCTGCATCATCTTGCACCTTTCAGTTAGATATTCAGCATAGTTATAAGCAGCTCGAACCGAGTTGCCTTCACTATGGGCTAACTGACGTTCGATAGCATCAGGGTTCCAGCCACGTTCGTTGAGTAGGGTAGACGCCATGCTACGAAAGCCGTGCCCTGTCATTTCGTCTTTTGTGTACCCTAAGCGGCGTAGTGCGCCATTGACTGTATTTTCTGACATTGGGCGTTTCTTGCTGCGTATACCAGGAAACAGATATTGATCGTCACCTGTCACAGCCTGTAGCTCTTTAAGGATTTTTAAAGCTTGTTTAGACAGCGGTACGATGTGCTTTTGGCGCATCTTCATTTTGTGTTCTGGTATATGCCATTCATTAAGATCAAAATGAAATTCCTTCCATTCTGCTTGTCTGAGTTCACCTGGTCTTACAAAAAATAATGGTGCGAGTTTGAGAGCGCATTTTGTTACAAAGAAGCCCTCATAATCGTATATAGCACGTAATAGCTTGCCTACTTCAGCAGGTTTGGTAATGCTGGGGTGGTTTCTTTTAGATACGGGGGCGAGGGCATCACGTAAATCTTTTGTGATGTCATTTATTGCTTTGCTGCTGACAATGGCATAACGGAAAATCTGACCACATATTTGAAGCGTTCTGTGTGCCGTTTCATGTGCGCCACGTTCTTCAATGCGTTGGATTTGTATTAATAAGTCCGGTGCTGATATTTCAGTAATTGGCTTTTTGCCAAGCCATGGAAAGATATTCTGTTCTAAGCGCAATAAGATACGTTCAGCATGCTTTGGAGTCCATTTGGATTGATTTTTTGTATGCCATTCGCGGGCAAGTTTTTCGAAGCTATTTTCGCCGGCGAGCTTCTTAGCGCGTTTCATGGAGGCTTTTAGGGCGCTAGGGTCTATGTCATTGGCTAGATTGGTGCGGGCTTCTTCACGTTTATCTCTTGCTGCAGCCAGACTAATTTCAGGGTATTTGCCAATGGATAATTTTCGCTCAACGCCGTTGAACCTATATTTGAATTTCCATAGCTTTGACCCATTGGGGTTGACCAGTAAATAAAGACCTCGCTCATCAGAGAGCTTATAGGGTTTTTCTTTAAGCTTTGCTTTCTGTACTTGGATAGCTGTCAGTGCCATTATTGGGGGCCTCCTAATTACTATGGGGGCATGGGCCCCTAACTAAGCCCCCACTATGATTTGGATTTTGGGGGCCTTTGCTGAACTTCACTGGACGAATAGTAATGATAAAACCACTATATTTCAAGTGGTTTTGGATCTAGTTAGATTTCGTTGGATGTCTATTTGGTGGAGGCGGCGGGAATTGAACCCGCGTCCGCTGATCCTCTGCCTTTGGCTCTACATGCTTAGCGTGGTCTTTGTGTTAACGCATGGTCACCCGACCGGCAGGGTAAAACCATACGCGAGCCCTACGATTTAACTAGCAGATGATGGAGCCATGTCTACTAGCGATCTTGTTAAATATGACGATTCTTCAACTACACAAGCACTCGTGTCAGAATCGGAGGAGGTCGGTTTTTAAGCGACCAGTATAGCTACTTACGCAGCTACAGCTACCTCATAGTTTGCATCGTTTGCATCTATATGTTTGCAACAAGATATTTACGAGCATTGTTACCTACTCGGCATGCACCTTAGGTTTTGTAACCCGCGTCGAAGCCAGGTCGCCCCCTTAGTGAACAGATCATTATAGATGAATTGAGCATTATTTCAATGAATTGATTTTTGCCAGTTAATTCAGATTCTTGGAAAGTTTTTATTTTTTATTTTTTAAGTATGCGTGCACGATCACGATCCCAGTCAGCTTTTTTGCTAGCTTCACGCTTATCATGTTTTTTCTTACCGCGGCCAAGTGCGATAGTAGCTTTAGCCCGATGACGGGTCCAGTGTAAATCGAGTGGGACAATGGTGTAACCTTCGCGTTCTTTGGCGCGATGCAGTTTGGCCAGTTCTTTGTCGTGGAGTAATAGTTTACGCGTACGTACCGGATTGTGTGCCACCACTGTGGTCGTATAAGAAGGTGGTGAAAAATGGGCGCCAATCAGCCAAGCCGCACCATGTTTTAAGATGACGTAGCTTTCTTTCAGTTGCGCGCGATTTTCACGTAGGCTTTTAACTTCCCAACCTTCAAGCACGAGTCCGGCCTCGATCGTTTGTTCGATGGTGTAATCGTGCCGCGCCTTATTGTTTTTAGCAATCAGGTTATCAGATGATTTCTTTGTCTTTTGCTTTGTCATAATGTCGTGTATATTAGCGCATATATGCATAGGATACAAAAATCTGCAATTATGTCGTACACAGCGGCGCAAATGTTTCAACTGGTAAATGATATCGAAGCGTACCCAGCGTTTTTACCGTGGTGTCGTTCGGCTGAAGTATTAAGTCGCTCAGAGACAGAGATCCAAGGGCGTTTAGTGTTAGGCAAAGGTGGGTTGGAAAAGTCTTTTACCACGCGCAATATTTTAACCCCCTCTACACAGATGGTGATGGAGTTAGTGGATGGCCCGTTTAAACATTTAAAAGGCGTTTGGGATTTTCATGAGGTTGACGATGGTGAATGCCAAGTTGAGCTTGATCTCCAGTTTGAATTCAGCAATAAGTTAATCGCAGTGATGTTTGGTCCTGCATTTCAGCAAGCGGCAAGCATGTTGGTTGAAGCTTTCGTTGAACGTGCTGATGAAGTATACGGTAATTAATATCTAACTAAATGATAAGATAATATAGCACCGATAATTACAGTGCCAATGAAAAAACTGAGTACACTAGTTTTACGTGATAGTGTAATTTCTTCGACAAATGCATTATACAAGACAGCACCTCCAAGTAATGCATTCATAATTGCAGAAACATATGCATGTGTCGGGTAGAAAGTGATAGACAAGCCACTACCTAAAAATAAAGCAAAAATTAATATTAAATGCGCACCAGTTTTAAAATAGTCTTTAAAGTGTCGTTGAAAATGGTTATCAGTTAAAACAAAATGTAACCCGATGGCTAGAGAAAATAAGATTGAATAGTACTCACTGGTTTCTACGATCAATAGTAGTGTATAAGTGATCAGAAAGTTATAGATAAAGTACAAAACCAGGTTGAGCCAAAACAAATGCTTCTTATCGATACCTGCCTTTATACTGCCATAACTACAATAACGTTCAGTAAAGTAGAATATTTCAAATCCAATTAAGGCTGACATGAACACAATGAGATCTTTAAACGGTGTCATACGAGTGGTTTTTGATAGTAACTCACTGATAGAATCACGTGATTCAACTAAAGAGGGTAACATATGCAAAAAAACATAAGCTACAACGACACCGCTAGCAAAAGAGGTGATGATACGTGGTTTAAGCCATTTGATACGTTTTAGTAATGGTGATACATAATGAGATCCTGCCATAACAATGGTAAGAATAGAAGCAACGATAATATAATGCCAGTGTCCTTTGTGCATGTACAAATACTAACATAGCTGTGCTATGCTGCGCCATATGAATAAGTATATACAAGTGACAGTGGCATATGCCACACCGGAGTGCCAAGTTGAGATACCAGTGACGTTAGAAGTGCACTGTAATTTATCATTGGCAATTAAAAAATCGGGTATCCTTGAGCAGTTTGCTGAAATCCCTTTTCCTGATATCGAAGTTGGTGTGTTTGGTAATCGACTGCCACTCGATGCTGGACTGCAGGATGGTGATCGCGTTGAGATTTATCGTCCGTTAACGATCGATCCAAAGGAAGCGCGGCGTAGACGTATAAGAGATTAAAACCGTTTTGTGCGTGTATGGCAGTAGGGTGTTTGGCCGTTTTTTTGATAATAATTTTGATGATATGCTTCAGCCGGCCAGAAGGTGCTCACAGGTTTTAACTGTGTGACAACATTAAAACCTTTATCGCGTAATTGATTGAGCAAATCAGCTGCGATATTTTTTTGTTGATCATTATAATAAAAAATGGCACTTGCATATTGTGAGCCAATGTCAGGGCCTTGACCATTGACTTGAGTGGGGTTGTGAATTTCTAAAAATGCTTTGGTTAGATTTTCGTAATCAATAATATTGGGGTTAAAGATCACGCGTATCGCCTCTAAGTGACCACTATCGCCGCGACATACTGCTTCATAACTGGGGTTGTCGAGATGACCACCACTGTAGCCAACTTCGGTGTAAATCACGCCGGGTATTTCTGATAACAGTGTTTCTACCCCCCAAAAACACCCACCGGCATAGATGGCTTCTTCACTTTGATCAACTGTGGTGTCGCTCACAAAATCTATGGATGCTGAGTTAACGCAATGGCGCTGGTTTTTGTCAGTATAACCTTCTCCGTGAAACACATGACCAAGGTGTCCATCGCAGGTTTGGCAGCGTATTTCAGTGCGTCTGCCATCGGGATCGGTTAAGCGGCGAATACGTCCTTCAATTTCGTCATCAAAACTTGGCCAACCGCAACTGCTTATAAATTTTTGATCGGAGCGAAATAATGCTATACCGCATAGGCGACATAGATAACTGCCTTTTTGGTCCCATAAAGTATATGGGCCGGTGTTAGGTGCTTCGGTGCCTTGTTCGCACAGAATGTGATAAACCGCAGGGGTTAAAGATAATTTTTTAGTGTTCATGTAGATGTTTTTCGATACGTGTCACTTTATTGCCACTGAAGTATATAAACACACTGCGTTTGGTCATGCGATTTCGACCGCGTTTCATGGTGTAAACATATATGAGGCGGTTATCATGATAAACATTGTTGAGTATTGGATCGCCTAAGATTTTTTTAACCGCAAGTGTATTCATACCAGGGTGGATTTTGGCGAGATCGTTGTCGGTAATCACGTTGCCTTGCTGGACGTCGATCTTATAAATACAACCAGATAGCAACATAGCACAAAAGATGGATAAAAATAGTACTTTTAATGATTGCATCATTGCTAAGACTCCGTTAAGGTTGCATTTTTAAAGTGTGTCATACTACCTTATTTTATGGAGAGAGTCACTTGAAAGATCAAGAGTTACGCAAGGCAGGCCTTAAGGTGACAGGCCCGCGGATGAAAGTATTGGGTGTGCTCGAGGCACATAAAGAAAAGCATTTGAGCGCCGAAGATGTCTACCGTATCTTGATCGCACAAGATGAAGATATTGGTTTGGCAACGGTTTATCGTGTTTTGACCCAGTTTGAGTCGGCAGGTATTCTACGACGACACAATTTTGAAGGCGGACATGCGGTTTTTGAGCTAGAAGCAGGTGAACATCACGACCATTTAGTTTGTGTCAAATGTAGCAATGTCCAAGAATTTTATGATGAGCAAATCGAACAACGACAACAAATTGTAGCAGATACTTATCAGTTTGATATGACTGATCATAATTTAACAATTTATGGAATTTGTCAGCGCTGTCGTTAAAATTCCCACACAAAACCTAGGCAACTTCAAGTAATTCAGCTGCATGTGCCAGCGTTTGCTTGGTGATGGTGCTGCCGCCAAGGAGGCGGGCGATTTCATCGATGCGTTGTTTGTCGCTGAGTTTTTCAATGGTGGTTGAGGTGAGTTTATTGTGGGTTTTTTTGCAGGCTTTATAATGATGATGCCCATAAGAAGCCACTTGCGGTAGATGCGTGATGCAGAGTACTTGTGTATGTGTGCCAAGTTGGCGTAGTAATTTACCGACAGTCGCTGCAGTTTTGCCGCTAATACCAGTATCCACTTCATCAAAAATAAGCGTCGGCGTTTGTGCCTGTTCGGCGATTAATACATATAGTGCTAAACTGATGCGCGAAATTTCACCGCCAGAGGCGATCTTATGTAAAGGTTGGGACGGTTGGCCGGCATTAGTTTGTACCATAAATTGAATTTTTTCATGACCAAAAGCATTGGGTTGTTGTGGAACTGCAATAAAATCAATTTTAAATAAGCCATCGTTAATATCCATTTCTTGCATGGATTGAGTAATTTGTTTTTCAAATATTTCAGCAGCTTTTTGACGTTGTTTAGTTAGGCGTTTGGCAAGTGTGTGATATTTTTTTTCCAGTTGCTCGAGATGTAGTTTTAATGCGGCGACTTTTTCATCGAGTGCTAGTAGGGTATCGAGTTTGATTTGGAGTGATTGATGGATATCGTTGAGATCTTGTGGATTGCAGTGATGCTTACGCGCTAAATCATAAATAATACCTAAGCGTTTTTCGATAGAGGCAATGTCATTGCTACTTATATCAAAGTGATTGCGATAATTTTGTAGCTCACTACCAGCTTCATTTAAGTGAATAGAAGCGGTTTCGAGCAGTGCTTTAATCGCCTCGAGTTGTGGGTCGCTAATTTTAATATCGATAAGCGATAGTTGCGCTTGTTGAATTAATTGTGCGGCCGATACGTCTTCATTTTCAACTGTAAGTGTAATGGCTTGGTTGAGTTGTTGAATCAGTTCGTGTGCATTATGAAATTGTTGATGCTGGCGTGACAGTGTTTCCCACTCACCAGATTGTAATTGCAGTTGATCAAGTTCGGTTAATTGATAGCGTAAAAATTCTATTTCTTGTGCTTTATTGTCATTCTTACCAAGCAGGCTATTGATTTCGGTTTGGGTGTATTTACATTGTTGGTAGAGTTGTTGTATTTGTGTCAACAGTTTTTGATTATTTGCATAGAGATCAAGGTATAAACGTTGTTTATCTGCTTGGACTAAATGTTGTTGTTGGTGTTGACTGTGAATTTGAATCAACAAGCTTGCAAGATCACGAATCTTTTGCAGTGGTTGTGGTGAGCCGTTAATCGTACTGCGCGAGCTGCCTTCACGACTGATGCTGCGTCTTAAGATACATTCATTATCAGCAGCATCGAGTGCTTCGTCTTGTAGCCATTGTTGTACTTGTGGTTGTTTGCTGATATCAAAACTGACGCTAATCTCGGCACGATCAGCGCCATTTCGAATCAACTGTGCATCGGCGCGTTGTCCCAGTGCCAATCCCATGGCGTCTACCCACAGTGATTTACCAGCGCCAGTTTCGCCTGTTAATACCGCTAAACCGTCAGTGAAATCAATTTCGAGTGTATCGACAATCGCAAAATTTTTAATGTAAATATGTTGTAACACTTTTTTAAGTCCTTTCGGCGTGTTTTTCCCAGTAAAGTTTTTCGCGTAATGTTGTAAAGTAATTATAGTCTTTAGGGTGGATAAACATTAATTGTTTTTCGAATGGAGCGATTTCAATCTTGTCACCGCTCTTAACTGCTATGTGATCAATACCATCGCAGCTGACATTAATGCTGTTTTTGTTATTTTCGCTAATCAATAAACTAATGTGTGATTTACTACAGACAACTAATGGACGACTGCTAAGTGTATGTGGACAAATCGGTACGATCGATACAGCATTGAGGCCTGGTTTGATAATTGGGCCGCCAGCTGAGAGCGCATAAGCAGTTGAGCCAGTTGGGGTTGAGATGATTAAACCATCAGAGCGTTGTTTGCAGACAAAGTCATTATTA
>JAUIDD010000035.1 GCA_030429175.1 Gammaproteobacteria bacterium | reverse complement strand
TCCGTAAATCAGTCAAGACAAGAAAGCTATTTCCAAGTGATGAATCTGCAATGAAAGTGATCTTCTTAGCGGTACAGGCTGCGTCAAAAAAGTGGACTATGTCAATTCAAAACTGGAAACCTGCGATGAATCACTTTATGATTGAGTTTGAGGAGCAGTTAGCGCCTTATGTTTAAACGAGCAGTTACACAGAATTATTTACAGGCTCGTAACACATGTTCTTACACACTTTGAAAAATTAAAACTAAATCAACTCCAGCAATTCAGATTCTGACAGATCAGCGGCAAATACTTTACCACAAACCAAACCTGTACCTAGCTGCGTGACTAGTTGCTTTTGTGCATACGTATCCACATCTGTAAACAATAATGGTAAATGAATTGACTGTGTAAACTGGCTATATGACTGTAAAAATAGCTTATCTTTTTCTTCAATCACATTATGGCTAAAGAGCTGATTGATATTAAAATTCATCAATGTTGGCATTATCTGTGCTCTAAAATTATAAACTAGTGTGATTAAATCATCAGTATATGAACAGCTATATTGTAAATGCTGCTTTTGACAGAACTCATAGATATGACGAGAAATTTTGTTATCAGAAACATTCATCAGATATAATACCAATTGTGACCGTAGCCCTGGATATGCTTGGATTAACTCGATAATGAGTTCTCTTACTGACTCATGCATTAATAAACTTGGCATCACCTCAATCATAATGAAAAATGTTTTTTGATTGAGGCCACGCTGATACCAGTGTGCAACTAATTGTGATAGCTGTCGCATATAAACTGTCATTAAGTTTACATAAAAGCTATCTTGTGTCTCCCAATAAGAAACGGCAAGCTCACTCATCTCAGGCAAACGTAATATAACACCCACAATCTCGAGTGCTGGCAATGACATCACTGGCATATATTTTAATGGTAATTGTTCCTGATACACTGATTCTTGTAATGACTGAAACAACGCTTCATAGCGTTCAAACTCACTATTAACCTCATCAGTATAAAAAGCAAATTTGGAGTGGCCTTGCTTTTTTGCTGCATATAAAGCTGTGTCTGCACATTGAATTAATTCAACTACTGTATTTGCTGCCAAGGGAAAAATAGCAATACCAACACACGCACTGATATTCAAATCAGGATAATCAGAAATGGTAATCGTGCTTATAGAGTCTATTAATTTCCGTGCTACACGTCCCGCATTTGTTTTGTGTTCAACACGCGGTAATACCAATATAAATTCATCACCACCCAGTCGCGCAATTAGATCCTCATCGCGTATCAGTTGTCTAATATGATTTGAAACTTCTATTAATACTTGATCACCAACTTGATGGCCATATTGATCATTAGCTTGCTTAAAACCATCCAAATCAATATATAAAACAGCAACCTGATAATGATGACGCAGTGCCTGGGCTAACAAGCGCTTCATGCTCATCTCAAAATAATAACGATTAGGCAGTTGGGTTAGGGCATCCTGACGTGCGAGCTGACTCAGCTCTTGATGATGCGCACGTAGCTTTGCAAACAATCGATTAATCTGCTCGCTATTTAGTTGCGATAAAACCTGACTCGGGTTCTTACTCGAAAAAAAATTTTCGATCTGCTCACTTCTAAGATCATCCATATCCAACATTCCTTTGCTACCAGTAACAGACTATACTAGCAAAGATTTGACCTTCCAAGCAAACCAACTGTGCTTCTAATCTAGTTAGGGATCAGTAGGCCTACTAGCGCTCTCTTGCTCCAGGTCACTTGAGTATGATTGAAGCTTCTCTATTATTTTGGCTAGCAACATCTGTTGCATCGCAGCATTACCACCTGAAATGGTTGTAAGGTTGCCTATCACATCCTCGACTAAACCTTTAGCTTGCATATAGACAGTTTGATCACCTAATTGTTGTTGTCCTTGACTAAAAAGTCCTGCTCCATCAGTAGATCTTGCCTCTGGAGCCGGTGGTGCTGCTGCCATAGTTGCTTGATTGGCTGCCTCAGCTCTTAGTACCAAATGCATGTTTGGAGCGCGACTAAGAGTCTTTTTAAGTTTAAGATCATCAGATAATTTTTGATTAGAACTCACATAAGGCTCGGTTGTAAGATCCACACCATTCAGTATTAATCGCTGCTTAGCTTGAGGTATACCAGACTTTTTAGAAATCTGATTTCTCATCCCTTTGATCACCTCAGAAATGGTGTCATTAAGACTATATTCCACTTCAATTATTTCTCCACCATTACCTGGGTAGACGAATATGGACGCACGCATTATAAAACCCTCTTAATAAATTGTTTTTATTAGTTAATTATGTTACCTACTCAGTATAGTACAGGCAGAAGGAATTACAAATTTGACGATAGAAACCTATCAACCTTTCGGTGCCTGGCACCGAAAGGTTGATAGTTATGACTACCAGCCGGTGGCTGTGGCGACAGCTTTACCTATTTCTGCTGGTGACTCGACGGTAAATACGCCTGCGGCTTTAAGCGCTTTAAACTTATCAGCTGCCGTACCCTTACCACCTGCAATAATCGCACCTGCATGGCCCATACGTTTGCCTGGAGGTGCAGTAACACCGGCAATATATGAAACCACAGGTTTGGTGACATTAGATTTGATAAATTCAGCTGCCTCTTCTTCAGCCGTACCACCAATCTCACCGACCATAATAATCGCCTCTGTTTGTGGGTCTTTCTCAAACATCTCAAGTACATCAATAAAGTTCGTACCTGGAATCGGATCACCACCAATACCTACACAAGAACTTTGACCAAAGCCAAGCGCTGTTGTTTGGTTTACTGCTTCATAAGTTAATGTACCCGAACGCGATACGATACCCACTTTACCTGGCTTGTGAATATGCCCTGGCATAATACCAATCTTACATTCACCCGGTGTAATCACACCCGGGCAGTTAGGACCAATCAAACGTGCATCATGATTTTGCATATAGGCTTTAACTGCTAACATATCCAATACTGGAATTCCTTCGGTAATACAAATCACCAAGCGAATACCCGCATCAATCGCCTCGATAATCGAATCTTTACAAAAAGGTGCTGGTACAAAAATGACACTTGCATCAGCACCCGTTTGATCAACTGCTTGCTCGACGCTATCAAATACTGGCAAACCTAAATGTGCTTGACCCCCCTTACCTGGTGTCACACCACCAACCATCTTAGTGCCGTATTCAATAGCTTGTTGTGAATGAAAAGAACCCTGCTTTCCAGTAAAACCCTGACAAATTACTTTCGTTTCTTTATTAACTAAAATACTCATTTAAAATTTCCTCAATTAATTACTTGCTGGTCTGGACCAATTGAACGATTTTCTTAGCACCATCGGTAAAGCCTTCGGCTGGCACAATATTCAACCCACTGTCTGCTAATTTCTTAGAACCCAACTCGGCATTGTTACCTTCAAGTCTTACCACAACCGGTACTGCAACACCTACTTCTTCAACAGCTGCGATAATACCATCAGCAATTAAATCACAACGCACGATACCACCGAAGATATTTACGAAAATACCTTTAACGTTATCATCCGATAAAATAATTTTAAATGCTTCAGTAACACGCTCTTTTGTCGCACCACCACCCACATCTAAAAAGTTTGCAGGATTGCCACCTTGGAGCTTAATTAGATCCATAGTCGCCATCGCAAGACCCGCGCCATTCACCATACAACCAATGTTACCATCGAGTGCGATATAGTTGAGTTCCCACTGCTGCGCACGTGTTTCACGCTCATCTTCTTGTGACGTATCACGCATGTCACTAATCGCTTTTTGACGATAAAGCGCATTATCATCGATATTCACTTTGGCATCTAAACAAAATAATTGATTTTCAGCAGTTACAACCAATGGATTGATTTCTAACATACCCAAATCACATTTTACAAAGATCTCGTAGAGACCCATCACGATCTTAGTAAAGTCACGCATAAAGCTTGCATCTAAACCAAGACCAAAAAAGAGTTGACGACATTGAAAAGGCTGCATACCGACAATTGGATCAACAGTAACTTTCAAAATCTTTTCTGGAGTTTTTTCAGCAACTTCTTCAATTTCCATACCACCTTCAGTAGATGCCATAAAAACAATACGCTGTGAACTACGATCAATCACCGCACCTAAATATAATTCACGTGTGATATTAGAAGGCTTTTCAATCAAAACGCTATTAACTGGCTGACCTTTTTCATCCGTTTGGAACGTCACTAAATTGATTCCCAATAATGATGTAACCGCGTCTCTTACAGCATCTTTACTATCGACAATCTTAACCCCACCAGCTTTACCACGACCACCAGCATGTACTTGAGCCTTCACAACCCATTTGTCACCACCAAGTTCATCGGCCACTTCTAGCGCACCATTGGCATCAAAGGCAACTTGACCATCTGGTACCGACACACCATAGTTACGTAAGATTTCTTTCGCTTGATATTCATGTAAGTTCACTATTTAACTCCTCAATTCTATTTATATTTCTAAAAGCATTCTGGCCGGATCTTCAATCATTTCCTTGACAGTCACCAAAAAGCGCACCGATTCACTGCCATCAATCACACGATGATCATAGGACAAAGCCACATACATCATCGGACGAATCACGATTTCACCGTTTTCAACCACAGGGCGTTCAACGATATTATGCATACCTAATATGCCTGTTTGTGGTGGGTTAATAATTGGTGTCGACATCATCGAACCGTAAGTACCACCATTAGTAATGGTAAACGTACCGCCGGTTAAATCTTCTATCGCAAGTTTGCCACTTTTGGCTTTCTCAGCATAATCACGAATCGTTTGTTCAATCTCAGCCATGTTCATCAATTCTGCATTACGCATAATCGGCACAACTAACCCGCGTGGGCTACCAATTGCAATACCGATATCGCAGTAATCATGATAAATAATGTCGTTGCCATCAATTGATGCATTCACTGCCGGAAATCTTTTCAAAGCTTCGATAACAGCCTTGGTGAAAAACGACATAAAACCCAGGCGTGTGCCGGTGGCTTTTTCAAATTGGTCCTTATACTTTTTACGCAGATCCATCACTGGTTTCATATTAATTTCATTAAACGTAGTGAGGATCGCAGCTTCTTGTTGTGATTGCACTAAGCGCTCTGCAATACGCTGGCGCAAACGACTCATTGTTTCGCGACGTTCTTGACGATTGCCACTGCCTTGCATCGCTACTTGATTATTAAGTACATCATGTTTCGTCACACGACCGCCCACACCCGTACCCGTTACTTGCGATGTATCGACATCATGCTCACTTGCTGCACGACGTGCTGCTGGGCCTGCTATAGTTGATGATGCTGCGGCCACTGGTACTGCTTGCGTCGCTTGTGTCGTTTGTTGTGGTGCTTCTTCAGCTGCTGCTGGTTTTGGCTGTGGGCTTGCACCCGCTTGAATCACTGCTAATACTTGATCAGCTGTAACAGTGCTACCTTCTTCAAAAAATATTTTTTCAAGCACACCATCTTGTGGCGCTGGTACTTCTAGCATAACTTTATCGGTCTCAAGATCTACTAAGTTTTCATCCCGAGATACGGCATCACCTGCTGATTTATACCATTTAGCAACGGTTGCATCGGTAACCGACTCTGGTAAACCAGGAACTTTAATCTCAACTGTCATTAAACTCACCTCAATTAGTATTTAACTGTATCTTTAGCATTAAAAACTTCAGCAAATGCTTGCTCAACCAATGCCGCCTGTTCTCGTTTGTGTAAAGAAGCATAACCACACGCGGGCGCTGCTGATGACTTACGCCCTACGTAAGCAAGACTACTACCTTCTGACAAGAGCTTAGCGAAGCGATCGCGTAACCAAAACCAAGCACCTTGGTTTTTAGGCTCTTCTTGACACCAAACAAATTCTTTTGCATTACTATAATGCGCAAGCTGTTCATGTACTGCTTCGTATGGGAAAGGATATAATTGTTCGAAACGTATGATAGCAACATCCTGTCGCCCAGAATCACGTCGCTGCTGCAATAATTCATAATAAACTTTACCAGAACAGAAAATTAAGCGTTTTACATTTTGTGGATCAATATCATCAATCTCTGGAAACACCGGTAAAAATGCACCATCAGTTAAATCTTCAATAGTAGATGTCGCCATCTTGTGACGTAATAAACTTTTAGGTGTCATCACAATAAGTGGCTTACGCAATGGGCGAATCACTTGACGACGTAACAAATGGAAAATCTGTGCAGGTGTCGTTGGCACGCAGACTTGCATATTCCGTTGCGCGCATAACTGTAAATAGCGCTCGAGACGTGCAGACGAATGCTCAGGACCCATGCCTTCATAACCGTGGGGTAATAACAATACCAGACCTGATAAGCGATTCCATTTTTCCCACGCAGAACTTAAAAACTGATCGATAATAACTTGCGCAACGTTGGCAAAGTCACCAAATTGCGCCTCCCATAACACTAAACCATTAGGAACTGCAGATGAATAGCCATATTCAAAACCCATCGAGCCAGTTTCTGATAGTAAAGAGTCGCAAATAGTCATACGCGTTTGGTTCTGATCAGCGATTATTTGGAGAGGAATAATTTCTTCATCTGTTTCTTGATGCACGTGGCGCACATGACGATGATAGAAAGTACCACGACGCACATCCTCGCCAGTCAAGCGTACTTCATGACCCTCAGACAATAACGTTGCATATGCCAGCACCTCACCAAAACCCCAATCTAGCGGTTGCTCACCAGCCGCCATTTTACGGCGTGCATTAACAATATTAGCCACGTTACGGTGCAATAACATACCTTCGGGCAAATCAGTCAGCGTGTTAACAAGGTCTGTAATTGTCTTTTGACTAACACGTGTATCTGCTGGCTCATGCCATTCGCGGTTTAAGAATTTGCGCCAACGCTCTTGATTATGCGATGCAAGACCTGTTGCGCTTAATTCAAGCGTTTCTTTACCCTGATCAAGCAACTCACGGTAAGATTGAATCATTTGTTTATAGTCAGCATCAGTAATCACTTGCTGCTGAATTAACTGATCAGCATATTGTTTTGCCACAATTTCTTTTGTTTTAATGTTTTGATACATGCCTGGTTGGGTGGCACGTGGCTCATCAACTTCTTGGTGTCCATGACGACGATAACCCACTAAGTCTATCAATACATCTTTATGGAATTTTTGACGATAAGCAAAAGCCAAACGCGCGATTTTTATCACGGCTTCAGCATCATCAGCATTCACATGGAAAATAGGTGCTGAAATCATCTTGCCAAGATCAGAACTATAATGTGATGAGCGTGAATCACGTGGATCACTGGTAGTAAAACCAATTTGATTGTTAGCGATAATATGCAACGAACCACCGACGGTATAAGCTCGTGTTTGTGACATGCTTAAAGTTTCCATCACCACACCTTGACCAGCAAAAGCCGCATCACCATGAATAATAATCGGCATCGCATAATCAACGCCTTTTTTATTTAAGTCTTGGCGTGCACGCGTCGATCCCATCGCAACAGGGTTAATAAACTCTAAATGGGAAGGGTTAAACATTAATGATAAATGAATACTGCCTGCTTGGGTAATCACATCACTCGAAAAACCACGGTGATATTTAACATCACCAGATGTGATATCATTATCAAATTTGCCATCGAATTCATCAAACAGCGCCCCCGAAGCACGTCCCATCACATTCACTAATACATTTAAACGCCCACGATGTGCCATTGCAACAATTAATTCTTCCAAACCCGCACTCGATGCTTGCTCAGTCACTTCACGTAGTAATGGAATTAGGCTGTCGAGTCCTTCAACCGAAAAACGTTTTTGGCCAACATATTTCACATCCAAATATTTTTCTAAACTATCAGCTGATACCAATTGCCACAACAGCGTTTTTTGCTGCTCTGGTGTTAAATGTGGTTGTTGAGCTTCGACGTGATGTAATAACCATTCACGCTCAGCATCATTATCTATGAATGAAAATTCATAACCGATTGAACCACAATACACTTGCTGTAATTTTTGAATCTCAGCATGCTCTGCTCCTGTATCTACACCATAACGTGATGGATCTAAATGTGGATCTAAGCTTGGCTTTTGTGCCTGCAGTGGATTAAAGTGTGCGGAATAATGGCTATAACGACGATAAGCATCCGTTAATGCTGCCATACCACCAGACGTCACCGTAGTAACAGCAGCACGTTTATGTGTTTTTGCTTGTTGCCGAAAGGCTTCTCGAATAGCTGCATGCGATACATCAGTACCACCATTCAACACACCTTTAAAATATTGCTGCCATTGATCAGAAATCGAATTAGGATCTACTAGATAAGCATCATACAATTCTTCAACATAAGCTGCGTTACTACCTGCTAAATATGAATTTTGTTCCCATTCTTGCTTATTCATTTTAAATATCACCAGATTCCATTAACATTTCAGAACGTAATTTACGAATTGCTTCAGTTGGATTGAGATTTTTGGGACATACATTGACACAATTCATAATGCTACGACAACGGAATACACTAAATGGATCTTTTAGGTTTTCGAGTCGTGCTTGTTTATCGGTATCACGACTATCCGCCACAAAACGAAATGCTGCAAGCAACCCTGCTGGACCAATAAACTTATCAGGGTTCCACCAATACGATGGACATGAACTCGAGCAACATGCACACAAAATGCATTCGTATAAGCCATCGAGTTTGACACGATCTTCTGGAGATTGAAGACGCTCAGTTTGGCCAGGTGTCGGATCGTTATTCACGAGATAAGGTTTGGCCTTTTTATATTGTTTGAAAAACTGTTCCATATCGACGATTAAATCACGCACCACCGGAAAACCTGGTAGCGGTGCAATACGAATTTTATCCGGGAGGTCCACCAAACGTGTGATACATGCCAAACCATTTTTACCATTAATATTCAAACCATCAGAACCGCACACACCTTCACCGCAAGAGCGACGAAACGCAAGCGTAGTATCTTGTTGTTCTTTAATTGCTTCAAGCGCACTTAACAGCATTTGACCTTTAATATCGGCAACAGCAATTTTATAAGTTTGATAGTGTGGCTTCGCATCCACAGCTGGATTAAAACGATAAATTGATAAAGTAATTGTACGAGAAGCTGTTTGATTCATAACGTTATCCTCGGTCCCTAAGTTCAATTGGATCGACCTGTTTCGGCTTCATATTTACCGCACGATAATCGATGCGTCCATCCTTGAAGTATAATGAGTGCTTTAACCATTGTTGATCGTTACGATCTGGAAAATCATAACGAGAATGTGCACCACGACTTTCAGTACGGTTGTTTGCGAGTTCTGCTGTTGCGACAGCCGTTTCCATAAGATTATCTAATTCTAGCGCTTCCATTCGGGCGGTATTAAACGCAGTTGAATGATCAGTTAATTTTGCTTTTTGTAAACGTTCTTGTAACACTTTTAATTTCTTCAAGCCTTCGGCCATTGGAGCTGCATCACGAAATACGCCGAATGAATCTTGCATCAATTGTTTCATTTCGCGACGAATGTCCATTGCATTTTCAGTATTATCTGAACGATCCCAACGCGCAACACGTGCTGTAGCACGTTCAATCGCTTCAACATCCTGATCATGATGATCCATACCTGCTTTTAATTGTTGATCGAGATACAAACCAATCGCACGCCCAAATACGACTAAATCTAACAGTGAATTAGTGCCTAAACGGTTAGCACCGTGTACTGACACACAAGCACATTCACCAGCAGCAAATAAGCCTTCGACGATTTTATCATTACCTGCAGCATCTTTGGTAACCACCTGACCATTAACATTAGTTGGAATACCACCCATTTGATAATGACACGTGGGCACAACTGGTACGAGTTCTTTAACCGGATCGACACCAGCAAACGTGCGTGATAATTCTAAAATACCTGGTAACCTTAGGTTTAAAACCTCTTCGCCTAAGTGGTCGAGCTTTAACATCACGTGATCTTTATTCGGACCACAACCACGGCCTTCTAAAATTTCCTTGATCGAATAACGCGACACAATATCACGGCAGTCTAAATCTTTGAGATGTGGTGAATAACGTTCCATAAAACGCTCACCTTCGCTATTGACGAGATAACCACCTTCACCACGGCAGCCTTCGGTTAACAAACAACCAACACCTGCAATACCAGTTGGATGGAATTGCCAGAATTCCATATCTTGTAAGGGTAGGCCTGCACGTAATACTAAGCCCATACCATCGCCTGTATTAGAGTAAGCATTCGTTGTGGTTTGATAAATACGCCCCGCACCACCCGTTGCTAAGGCTGTGGCACGCGCTTTAAAGTAAACAAGCTCACCTGTTTCAAGACACATTGCAACTACACCAGCAATCGCGCCACTACGACTCTTAACCAGATCCAATGCAAACCATTCGTTAAAAAAGTGCGTATTAGCTTCAATGTTTTTTTGGAATAAGGTATGTAACATCGCATGCCCGGTACGATCGGCACACGCACAAGTGCGGCGCGCAAGCTCACCACCAAAGTCACGTGTATGCCCGCCAAAAGCACGCTGATAGATACTACCATCTTCTAGGCGTGAAAAAGGTAAACCCATATGCTCTAATTCAACAACTGATGCCGGTGCATTTTCACACATATATTCAATGGCATCTTGATCACCTAAGAAATCTGAACCCATCACCGTATCATACATATGCCAGCGCCAATCGTCTGGCACCACATTACCCAGCGCTGCAGCAATGCCACCTTGGGCAGATACTGTATGTGAGCGGGTTGGGTATACCTTTGATATAACTGCAACACGATGATTGGATTGAGCCAATTGCAATGCAGCACGCATGCCCGCGCCACCAGCACCCACAATCACAGCATCAAATTCTTCGGTACGAATCTTATTCATGAATGACATTACCTCGATACTATGCCCACAATATATCTAAACACCAGATTAAGTAGACGATTAATAGCAGAAACAAACCAACCTCTAACAACAAACGCAACCCTTTCGGCTTCACATAGTCGGTAAAGACAGTCCAGAGACCAATCCACGCATGCCATAGTATGGCAAACAAGATGATCACAGTATAAATGCGCATCCATACACCAGCGTACAAATGTAGCCAAGTGACGTAGGACATATGAGGGAAGGCAAGCAAATAAGCAATCACAACAATTGCATAGCTGCCGATTAGCAACGCCGATACGCGTTGGATCAACCACTCTCTAAAACCACGTTGATTCACTTGAGTTACCATAGCCATACTCCTAACAATATAACGCATACTAATGTGGCAATTAAAACAATAACAGCAGTAAGTTTAGCCTGTACAAAATGCTCAAATAGTCCACAATCCATCAGCAGATGACGAATACCAGCAAAAAGATGAAACGACGTAGCAGATAACATAATCCATACTAATAATGCAATGCCAGGATGGCTAATCCATAGCTTCAACGCCTCAAATGACTGCGGTGACGTTAAAGATTTGTCCAACAAATAAATCGCTAACGGTATGAATAAAAACAAAATAACACCGCTAATTCGGTGTAAGATTGAGATCACGGCAGTGATCGGAAAACGCATTTTAGCGATATCTAAGAATACGGGTCGCTGGGTACTCATGGGTATTATTTCACCTGTTACTTAGTGCAAAAAAACTACGCCGACTTGGCAGGGGCGATTATAGCGTAGGTTAGAGCAAAATGACAATGTCAAAGTCGGGATTGATAATAACAGCTAACTCACTATATATTATTGCTTTAGAGGCCATCCAACCCAGTAAAACCAGCTAAGGATCCCAGATACTAATAGTGCTAATTAACCTCAATTCTGGATAACTGTTCCATTTAAGCGTCGACTAACCATCTGTTTCTTCGTTAAAAACGAAAATATACGCTACGCTTTATTGTGATCCGTACATTGATACCAAAGAACTATTGAGATACAATCAGCCAGAAAATAGCCATAGGTAAGAAAAGTATGTTTTTAATGTTAATTCCTGAATTCCTCAAAGCGCTAGAGAAAGCCATCCCTGAGCTATTTTTTACACAAGAAGAACAATGGCAGTATTATTATTCATCACAGCCGCAAGCTAATTCAATCTTGGACTTTACCCATGGTCCGCAACAACCATTTAAAAGCAAGAGACAAATATCATCTCAGAAAGTAGCAAAGCGCCATATTATCTTTTCTGCATATACCATGCACTGGGGTGCGTATCGATACCTGCCAAATTTGATGCGCCGACTTGGATTTGAAGTCAGCTTTTTTGATGCAGCCAACACAATGTTGGCGCTATCAAGTCAAAAAAGTACTTCGACTGCAATTGCTATTGATCCTGCAACTAGAGAGACTGTCTTAGCTAGACTCGCTGATTGCGGCCAAACTGGAGACCATTATTTTATTGCTGATGCAAAAGCCGTACGTAACCTTGTAAGTGTCATAGACGCTATTCAAAGAAAATTATACAAAGATTATAAACTTGATGATGACATTGTCCTAAAACAACAAGATAAGATAAACCCTCCTAATTGGATTATCTTCGAAGAAATAACAGAAGAAAGACTACGCCAAGGACTCACGTTTGAGCATGGTGATTGTGAAAAACTCCACTTCGAAAGAAGCATACTCGAGTCTGATACACAACCTCTGGACCTATCCCATATTTTTCCTAATACATTATCTGTGAAAGAAATTTCATCTGACTATCCCGCAATATTCCCTAAAAATCATACCTATCAAGAAATCATGATTGAAAAGCCACTCCACAAAAATTTGGCAAGCTTGAATAGTAACAAACAAAGTGTTTTTAGCTTAGATGATGACACACTGATCATTCATCCAAATTGTGAAAAAGTGACCATACATAAGGCGCCAATGATAAGAACAATTTGCCTACCTAAATCAGTTAAAGTTTTATATCTATCTGAGTGTATCAGCCTCAAAGAAATTGACACGGCAGGTACACTATCAATGATTCACATTGAAAATTGTCCAAAAATCGAAATATTTCCAAATAAATTTAATGAAGAGATCGAAGAAGTAAAATGGTCATTAAGGCTTTTAGATGAAGCCCAGATAGACACGGCTGTTGACTGGCTTTTAGGCTCATTCCCACGACTCAAAAAATTAGATTTGTTAGATACATTTATTAAAAACTCAGAAACAATTGATAAGCTATTCAACCAAAATACGCTTGAATCTCTCAGAGTAATGTTTCAAAAAAGCGTCGTCTCAGGTTACGAATTTTTTGGCAAAAGTACTTATGAAATAAAGCAAGGGGCTCAATTTTATAGTGGTTGCTTGCGCGTAGGAGATGAAGATTCATTTTACCAAAGAATTTTTAAACAAAGGAACCTACAACCTTCAGCTATTAAGATAGCCTTTGCGAATGAGGAAATAAATGAACTTCAATCAGACTTAGCTGGACTTTCCTACCAGCAAAAAAATGCAATAACCTCACTTGATCTTTATTTTGATGATACCGATGCTGTTACAGTACCGAATGAACTTAATATTGACTTAAAAGAATTTAAAAACTTGAGAGCAATCAACATATCAAATAGGAATTTCGATATCATCAAGAAAATTAATTTAAAAAATTATCATGAGGATATTGAATACTGTAATCTCCAGTGTATTTGCGCCACTATCAATGGTCATGAAATAATTCCCCTAACTGATTTTGGTTATATGATACAAAACGTAGAAATTGTCGGCTTTTTTACTGAGTTAGAAGCTAGCATATTACCTAGCCACGAAGCACAAGAGCAAGAGGCTCAAATGCTAAACTGGTTTGATAGAATATCCCAGCTACCCATAAAGCATCTTAGTCTATTATATAATTCCATTGAAGAGTCTTCTAGAGACGAACTAAACTTAATTAAAGTACTAAATAAATTCAGAGGGCTTGATTCTCTAAAACTGAAAGGTGGATTTTATATTAATGGTAAGCTAACACATGAAAATCTCAAGTCTTTATCACTCCTAGAGTTCTCACAAGACAGTCCAAAAAAAGAAGCTAGGAACACACTGCAATTATCAAATATGCCTAACTTGGTACAGCTAAAAATAGATGCCTGGCATATGCCCGAAAGTTTCGATAGAAAGAAAGAAGAGGCTAACTATCTCTATATTGAAGTGAGTCTTGAACAATTAAAAATTATCGATATAAACTTAGAAGAAACTCAAAGATTTGATGTCTGCAAACTAGAAATTAAGAGCTCTGCTCAACTAGATACACTTATATTTGCTGATTGGGTCTATGAGTACATTAAACCTAGTCTGTTTTTATCTAATAAGCTTAGCAACCTTCGCGTTTGCTCAATTTGCGCATCTGATCTAGCCTATTTATCTGAAGATGGCCTAAATATCCTCGATGTTCTTTTAAATATAGGCACACTAGAACATTTGCTATTGGCTGCAGGCGGATTAGATTTATCTTTTAAAGAAAAAAAATGCTATAAACAAAATAATAACTTATTATCGTTAGATATTGGAAGTTGCGAAGTGCTGGACGGTGCAAATTTAGAAATAGTGGCACCTAATTTACAAACGCTTTCATTAACAGATTATTTCGAAGGTTATATTAACTGTGATAACTTACACTTCTTAACTGTGACCATAGATAACGATAACCCCTATACAGAGAATGCGCTCAAAGTATTTCCATGCACTGCACTAAAAAACCTCAAGCAGCTTGAAATAACTAGTCCTGCAAAGGAAATGAAATTTTTTATTACGCAATTGCTTTCAATAGAATCATTAAACTCGTTAAACTCGTTATGCATCGTAATACACGAAGATCATATTCAGAGTACTCGTTCATTTGATGATCTTTGTAAGCTTATATTCCCTGATTCATTAAAACTAATCAATTTGAAAAATCTCAGTATTAATTATAACGATACCAAAGATAGTAGAGTTCTAGATTATTCTAACGATACTAAAGATAGTGGAGTTCTAGATTTTTCCAATGCAGAAACACTATCTGCTGTCACGCCACTGTTAAATTTATTATCTCTGGATACTCATAAATCTTGCGATCTTAACAAACTATCGCACCCAACGATACAAGAGTTACATTTTAATAAAAGAGAAGAGCTCAGATCACTAAATTCTTATGAAACCTCGCCTCCTCTATTGCCTCATTGGTATTTTCTTCATGGTATTCCGAAAAATTGGAATCAGAGTCAGGGTCAAACTCAGCCACGTATCAACGCTAGTTCATGTGATAACACAATGGACCTTAACGACGAAACAACAGATAGCATAAAAATAACTTACAACTACACACCTACACTATATATCGTCGGTGAAGGCGAAGATAAAAAAATATTGCCATTAGCTGCTGGAAGTGAGCTGGTAGAAACTTATAATAAAATATCAGACTCTAATCAATTAGAAATAGATCAGCTTGAATCACTTCCTATTAATTTCAAGAGAGTTTCAGTTGAAGACATCGTCGACGTAGAAAAAACTATTTATGGGCAAATATTTGTGGATAAAATAGATGACTATTACTTAGTACAAGCGAAAGAACTAGTGAATACAACAATCTATTGTATTGCCCTATCAACACCACAACCAAATCTAGATATAAGCCTGTGTGAGCTCATACCAAATAAAACAATAAAATTGAAACTAACAGGGACACTAGATCAACCTATCGTAATTTATTATAATTTTATCAGTTATAACCCTATAACCCGCTATTGCCCACCAAATATTCCAAACGCAATACCAATCAGTTATCGGTTTATACTTGAAGACATATTTAACCACATTGATCAATTCGAATGTTATCCAGAATTTTATAGCTTAATTAGTGAGATACGATTATTACCATCAAGAGACCCTATTGGCAGCCCTGCACACACCAACGCAATAGTTGGTTTAGTGATTTGCTATGGGAAGCAATTTAAATCAGGCGTCATCAAACAAGATTACCCAGATGCATTTAAAACATTACCAGCACCGATCACCTGGCTTATCGAACAAAAAGGGAGCTGCGTACACAGATCAGTTGCCTGCTTTGTACTACTCCAATACCTTGGAATACCCACACTCATGCGCACTAACCCAAGGCACATGTGGATAAGCACACTAGAAGAAACTGAGGAGTGCTATGCTTACAACGATAAAGAACTAGGTGGATTTCCAGCAGAAGTTAATTACAGCCAAATTGAGACACCAAAACCATCTAAGAAGGATGTGCCCACAATAACTTTTAGATGTGTCCCAACATCAATAACTCCTAAGAATGAAATTGAACGTCATACCCAGATAGCTAGATATGAGAGCCAAGAAAGGCTTAACTATGTTAGTAGATCTCGTGAATACGATTCACTTGAAGATTTAGTGACTTCTCTGGTTCAAAATAACACTCGCAATCAACTTGTTGTCCAACAGCAAACACATCATTGTTTTGATTTAAGCAAAAGGTTAAACGAGGCATGTCATGATATTTGTTCAGTTATTTATATCGATGGACCAACCCAACTCAAGCAGTTATACGAGCACTACTACATTCGTGAAAATAAACCTGTAAAAAAAGCTGGCACTCTGCAAAATGCGCTACATGATGACCAGCAAAATGCTGTCCTAGTTGTTATTAACCTCAATAGATTGACTAAAGCAGTTAACAGCTTTAAATGTTTATTAGACACACCAAGTACATTTCACAACAAGATAATACAAAATAAAAAGATACACTTTATATTTTGTGTTAATAAAAAAAATATATATCAACTGAGTCAAGCTGTTTTAAGTCGCTTTCAACTTATTCATTACATAGATACATTACAAGTGAGTATTGGCACTAAATCATCTTTAATGGAACAGGTCACTTACACATATAAAACTAAATCAATAAATTTATACCATTGCATCGACACTTGGCAAATCTTATTATTCGGCTCAGTGGATACGTCTGATGGTATATATACGCCAAAACCTGGCTTTCTTGATGTATGTTTTAATGAAGATATCTGCCACATAAACATCATAAATCCGCCACATGATCCTGACTTTAAAGCCTGGGTGCACCAAATGGAAACCTCTCATACTTATGAAAGTCTAGATGGGACTATATATAGGATTCCTGATAATTTTATAACAGTAAGAGATGAACCTATTGCTATAAAAAAATTAAGCACCTATACAAATGACGACAAAAAAAACTTAACTGCCACAAATTATCTAAAGTGGTTTTTTGGTGACTGCACTATTAACCCACGAACAAACCAGCTTAGAACTACTCCAGCATGGGCCTCCAATCTAGAACCTAATACTGCCATCCCTATTTCTACAGAACTATCAACAGAATTACTCGCATTGATACAAGATCACGTAGACATATATCCAGGCATGTCTTTACAACTACGCACAGGCTTAACTCAAGATAAAGACGGTAATATACATCTTGATCAGAATGCCATCACCCCAATTTCTTACCAACAGCTTACTCAAGACCAGCAAAAATCTTGCTGGTTATTAGTTAAAGATGAATTGGCATTCTTACGCCAGGTATTAGATGATCATGTTATCGATTTACCTCAAATTGCCTTCATCAATAATGAGATAGGACAAACAAGTACAGTGAGCTCAAATTTACTTTTTCGTTTAAAACAACGCGATGAGACTTCTCTCACCTTTGAACAAGAGCAACTATACCTACTTCAAGCATTAAGCTTTGGGGAAACAATTATGTTGGTCGGTAACCCATCACTAAACTTACAAAGTGAACTCGAAGAATACATGCGTGGCGGTGAACTAAAACTATCAGGAATGCACACTGGCATTACAGCCGGCCAAATAATTATAGTTTCAACTCAAAAACCTTCTATTGCTCAATTACCAACCTACGATGTAATACAACAACCCTTTACAATACAAGAAAGTATCACTTACTCAACGATAGAAGCGATACAAAAACCACCTAAATTACTATGGGTAACACACCGTGACTATGCAAAATGGCACTTATCATCTAACGTGGCACATGACTTTATATCTTGGCTTAAAAACGGAGGCAGTAAAACGCTTTACATTGACGTAGATGATCTACAGTCGCTTGATTGGCGCTGCATAAAAGCATTAACATTATCGATATCTCAGCAAGAATTATATGTAAATTATGAAGGTACTTTATATCAACTTAAACCTGAGGCAAATATTATAGTTGTTGGAAATAGCACGAATCTCACAACCGAGCTCAATGCATTCCTTAAAGAATTCGCAGTCATATGCACACCAACTGAAGACATCTTAAATATATTTTATCAACAAATTATTAATGAAATCATTCCTAAAATCCACATTCAAAAAATACAAAATATTTTCTCACATACATACAGCTTTTGCCAAGAAAATCGATTATCACTTCCAGGATTAGTTGATATTCAGCTTATTAATGAACGTATATGCAGCTTAGAATTAGAATATGCTGATAGCGAATGGACTATCTTATCAATCTGCCACAAAGTATTCCACTCCCTATTCATAGCTAATCCAGAGTCTGAGTTAGCATGTTATAGCACAACATCCGAACTATTAAACCAATATCTTTACCAATGTAAAAGCTATATGGAATTTCTAGCACTAAAACACTTTGATAATGATTTTTATATAACGCCTGAGCGCGCAAAAATACTCGTTGAACTTGATAACGCATTACAAGATCGTGATAATGCACGTCGTCAGAAGACACTATCTTCGAAATTTGGCGTGTTACTTGAAGGTGTGTCTGGCATTGGTAAATCAACCATGATTTTAAAATTTTTAGAATACCGTAACCTCAAAAATGATCAGGATTTCATTTTTTTGGTTGCCGGTCAAGAAGACACAGAATCACAACTTATTAACGCCGCAAGAAATGGACAAATAGTAATATTAGATGAGTTAAATATTTCACGAGAAACCATGCACCTTTTAACCATCTTAATGCAAGGCTTCTTGCCCTCAAACTATGGTGGAAAAAGCATAAACCCAGGTTTTTATATTTTCGCAAGTCAAAATCCCCCATCATATCAAGGCTGCCTATCCTTACCAGCAAAACTACGATCACTCTTTCACCGCATCAAAGTACCAGATTACTCAAGCGATGAACTTCAGAAAATTTCTTCTGAAATTTTACCCAACCTTAGCTCTATAAAATTAGAGGCATTTATAAGTGAATACAATCAATGTCGCCAAAAATTTCCAATGACAATCAATGCAAGAACTTTTTTCCATGAGCTAAAACGTAATAAGCAAAATAGCACTCATAAAGAAAGAGTTAGACATCAAAAAAGACCAGCTACACCTGATTTATTTCAAAACCACCCAGATATTAAGCCAAAGAGAAGACGCATACACAGCTGTGATGATACAGCAGCAGACGGTGTTAGCTATCAGAAAACATAACCAATGGTAATAACCATAGATTCTTAAAATCCATATGCCTCTAGGGAATGTGATTACCTTCCTGGCATACTGATCCAATCAATCTAAGCTCACAAAGTCACCTTAAACACCGATCCTGCTAAAGGTTGCTCTAATAGCGCTTCTTTGCTTAGTTGATAAGCTGCAGAAGTAACAAAAAGTGTTTGCATATCTTTGCCACCAAAACAACAGCTTGTTGGATTTTGGATTGGCATGTTAATACGCTGCTTAACCCTACCATTTGGTGCATAACAAATTAACTGTGACCCACTCCAAAGTGCACACCAAATATTTCCTTGTGCATCGACACAAAGGCCATCAGGTAACCCATCTTCCACTGCAATAGTAATCAATACTTCACGTTGACCTAGTTGTGCTTGCGCCATTTCCAAAGGATAACGATAAATCTCACGCTTGACTGAACAGCCTGTGTAAAACCACTTTTCATCAAGACTAAAACCAACCCCATTACCAATAGTAAATCCATCATCTAACTGATGACACTGATAGCCACTATCAAAATAATAGAGCCCAGCAATAGGGTCTTTATGGTTAGCAGCTTTTGTGAGCGCCCACACACGACCATAACGATCTTGCTTGGATTCATTAAAAACACTACCTTGCGTAATATTAGGCTGGCACACATACTCAAAACTCTGCTTATCTTTATGAAACAAAGTGAGTCCATCAGCAAGCAACACCAGTAAATGATGCGGGTCATTTGTTGTAAACACCCCTGCCACATTTTTAGGTGTCGCCCATTGTGTTAATTTTTTCGAACGTGTATCAAAACAATAAATACAATTTTGGGTCATATCCACCCAATATAATGATTGGCTTACTAAATCCCAAAAGGGTACCTCACCAACATCATTATTTAACTCGACTAAACATTGAATATCCATAACGCTCCTAGATTGTGATCTCTTCACAATAATACAGCATATTTATTAGCGAACGATACAATGTCGCAATATCTGCTGAAGTAGTTAAGCCCGCTGTTAATGTTGCTAAAAACAAAAATCTCTGAAATAGATAAAATTGAAGTGTTAGCTTAGTACCAACCATTGTTGCTTATCAATAGGCACTTGAGCATACTCGGACAACTGCTGACGATGCAACTCCATTAAATCAAAAAATGTATCACGTGTTACATCGACTGTAGCATGAGCGATAAACTCAATACTATCCCACTGTGGTGGCGCAACATTACTACATTCCCAATCGTAAATACAGATTGTGTTTTCTGGTCGACGTATCCCAAAGTTTAAGAGATGAAAATCAAGATTAGCTAAAGTTGTTGGTAACTCTGATAATTGCTTACTCCAACTATCATAACTCGCCATTAATTGCTGTAACAGTTGCATATCTCGATTTGCTATAAAATTATCTTTTCTATCTACTAATCGTGATAAATAGCAAGAATACACAGGCTTAAATTTGGTTAGATAGCCCATATCAGTAATTTTCAAAAACATTGGTTTTGCCAATAACCCAGCGACCTGCTGATAAAAAGTTGCATGTAATTCAGCCATGCCATCGATTACTATTGATAAATCATCTGAAGGTAAAGACTGCTGCGTATTACGCCGATTATATAAGATATCAGTTGGTAATAATGCCTCTAAGATTACATAGTCACCTGCCGCCTCATCACAATAGCTACCATAAAACTTGGGGAGATATTTTTTATAGGCTGGATACGTTTGGGTAAATTTGTAAATTTCAATTTCACGCACATCACGTTGCCACGCTTCTGGCCATATTGATAAATAAGTACGAACTGGTTGTGGTAAATCGAGTCCAACTTGCTCTAAAATTTGCGTATACATATCGAGTAACATCAACGCACTGGTTTTTGTCTTTACTAAAATAGATACAGTCTTAACCTCCCCTGCAACACTAAACGTAACTGCATAAGATGCGAGGCCGTATAAATGACGATCATCGGCGCTGCTATTTTTTAGTGTCGCAACACCTGGCTCGCCATAATGCGATAAAAATGCGACTGAACTCACATCAACATCTGTGTATACACTTGAAAGTACTTTCTCAAAAAATGCCGCATTATACTCAAGTTGATCTAACTCAGTATTAAGATATTTATCAAGCATAGCTTTAGCCTTATAAACACAACAAATGAATAGTGTAAAATAAAACCAGTTCAACATCAAACTGATGCCAAAAAAGCAAGACTCCTATGCCAACGTTATTCGGTCTAAAGTTGCTTTAACTGCTGCTGCTCTTTCTGCTGGAGCTGGATGTGATGCAAACAGTCCACTTACAAATGAAGACTTCATATGAGACTTGCCTTCATTAGCGCTTGATGCTTCCTTATCAATACGCGCCTGCTTCACCTTAAAATATTGAACTGCACCGCTAAGCGCTTCTATAGTCGCCTCATGTGTATTGTTTTCACATATTTGCTCAACCGCAAACGTATCTGCTTGTCGTTCTAAATGTCTCGATACAGCTGAGTGGATCACTCGACTCGCCAGACCCAAACCCTTATATGCCATGTAACCAGCAATGGCTGCTGCTGGCGTAAAAGCTAAACGTAAAGTCTGCACACATGTTACTGTCGTATAAGCCGTTAAACCAAACTTTGCGCCTGATAGTAGCTCTAAACTCGCTATTTTCTTGATACCATGATGATGTTTAACATGACCTAGCTCATGGTTTAATAAAAATACTTGAGTTGACGCTGGCACTTCATCAGACCAACCTTCTTTAAATGGCAGCATAATAACGTTAGAGAGCTTACCGTTTGGGATATCAATAATAGGATAAGCCCATGCATTCTCTTGTAAATACTTATCACAATAAAAAGTGACATTATGCTTATGAACA